>JAYKHL010000001.1:0-6305 GCA_035284865.1 Candidatus Sericytochromatia bacterium
CCGACCTTGATGTAATCAAAATGCTGGGTAGTCATAGGATTTACCGGAAGGTCTCCTTCTCCTCGACGCCCATCGGCATCGACATCACGCGCGAGAGCTGCGTGCGCAGCCGGTTCCGCGTGTCCTCATCCTCCTCGAACAGCTCGATCTCGCGGCCGTCCTGCGTCGCCACGTGGACGTCGAGACAGAGCGACTGCAACTCGCGAATGAGCACCTTGAAGGACTCGGGGATACCTGGCTTCGACAGGTTCTTGCCCTTGACGATCGCCTCGTAGGCCTTGGCGCGGCCCGGCACGTCGTCCGACTTGATGGTGAGAATCTCCTGCAGGGTGTACGCCGCGCCATAGGCCTCGAGCGCCCACACCTCCATCTCCCCGAAGCGCTGGCCGCCGAACTGGGCCTTGCCGCCGAGCGGCTGCTGGGTGACGAGCGAGTAAGGGCCCGTTGACCGGGCGTGGATCTTGTCGTCGACCAGGTGGACCAGCTTCATCATGTAGATGGTGCCGACGGTGACGGGCCGGTCGAAGGCGTCGCCCGTACGACCATCAAACAGCGTGATCTTGCCGGTGTTGCTGATCCAGTCGCGGCCCGACTCTGTCCGCGCCTTGTCAAGCTGGTCGCGGAGCAGGTCGTACGAGCTCTCCTCGCCGAACATCTCGTCGAAGGGGGGAATCTCGAAGTAGATGCCCAGGTTCTTGGCGGCCCAGCCCATCAGCGTCTCATAGGTCTGACCCACATTCATGCGCGAGGGCACGCCCAGCGGATTCAGCACGATGTCCACGGGCGTCCCGTCAGGCAGAAAGGGCATGTCCTCCGGCGGCAGGATCTTGGACACGATGCCCTTGTTGCCGTGGCGGCCGGCGACCTTGTCGCCCACCGAAATCTTGCGCTTCTGCGCGATGTACACGCGCACGACCTGGTTGACGCCAGGTGGCAGGTCGTCGCCCTGCTCGCGGGTGAAGACCTTGACGTCCACGACCCAGCCCTTCTCCCCATGCGGCACGCGCAGCGAGGTGTCGCGCACGTCGCGGGCCTTCTCGCCGAAGATGGCGCGCAGGAGCTTCTCCTCCGGCGGGTGCTCGGACTCGCCCTTCGGCGTGACCTTGCCGACGAGGATGTCGTCCGGCTCGACCTCGGCGCCGATGCGAATGATGCCACGCTCGTCGAGGTCCTTCAGGGCGTCCTCGCCGACGTTGGGCACCTCGCGGGTGATCTCCTCGTTGCCCAGCTTGGTCGCGCGGGACTCGGTCTCGTACTTCTCGATGTGGATCGAGGTGAAGACGTCGTCCATGACGAGCCGCTTGTTGATGAGGATGGCGTCCTCGAAGTTGTAGCCTTCCCAGGGCATGAAGGCGACCAGGAGGTTCTGGCCGAGGGCAAGTTCGCCCATGTGGGTGGCTGCGCCGTCGGCGATGATCTCGCCGCGCTCCAGCCGCTGCCCCTTCTTGACGATCGGACGCTGGTTCAGGCAGGTATCCTGGTTCGACCGCAGGAACTTCGTCAGCTGGTACCAGCGGTCCCGGCCGCCGTCCTCCTTGACCTGCACGCGCGTCGCCTCGACGCGGGACACCGTGCCCGCCTCCAGGGCGGTGACGACCAGGCCCGAGTCGATGGCGGCACGGGTCTCGAGGCCGGTGCCGACGCGCGGCCGCTCGGGCCGCAGCAGGGGCACGGACTGCCGCTGCATGTTGGACCCCATCAGGGCGCGGTTGGCGTCATCGTGCTCGATGAAAGGAATCAGGGCCGTGGCGACGGAGATGATCTGAATCGGCGAGACGCCGATGAGGTCAACCTCCTGAGGCGCCGCAAAGAGGAACTCTGCCTTGTAGCGGACGGGGACCTTGTCGTCGCGGAAGCGCTTGCCATCGGGGGACAGCGGGGTGTCGCCGGCTGCCGTCCGGTAGGCGTCTTCCTCCTCGGCCGTCAGATAGACGATCTGGTTGGTGATCTCGCCGTTCACCACGCGGCGCCAGGGCGCCTCGATGAAGCCGTAGTCGTTCACGCGCGCATAGGTCGCCAGCGAGCCAATCAGGCCAGCGTTCGGACCTTCCGGCGTCTCGACCGGGCAGATGCGGCCGTAGTGCGAGGGGTGGATGTCGCGGACGGCGAAGCCCGCGCGCTCGCGGGTCAGGCCGCCGGGGCCGAGGGCCGAGAGGCGGCGCTTGTGCGTGAGTTCGGCGAGCGCGTTCGTCTGGTCCATGAACTGCGACAGCTGGGACGAGCCGAAGAACTCCTTGATCGCGGCCACCAGGGGTTTCGCGTTCACCAGGTTCTGCGGCGTGAGCGTCTCCGGCTCCTGGATGGTCATCCGCTCCCGGATGATCCGCTCCAGCCGCGTGAGGCCCACGCGGAACTGGTTCTGCAGCAACTCCCCCACCGACCGGATGCGCCGGTTGCCGAGGTGGTCGATGTCGTCGACCTGACCCACATCGAAGTTCAGGTTGATGAGGTAGTCGATGACGCCGACGATGTCCTCCCGCATCAAAATGCGGTCGCTCATGGGCGTGGACAGACCCAGCTTCTTGTTCATCTTGTAGCGACCCACGCGCCCGAGATCGTAGCGCTTGGGGTCGAAGAAGCGGGCTTGCAGGACCGAGCGCCCCCCCTCGACCGAGGGCATGTCGCCGGGCCGCAGCTTGCGATAGACCTCGATCAGGGCCTGTTCCACGGTGTCCGTCTTGTCGGCATCCAGCGTCTTCTGCAGGAACTCCTGGTGGCGGAAGAGTTCCAGCATCTCGTGGTTCTGGTAGCCGAGGGCCCGAAGCAGCACGGTCGCCAGCAGCTTGCGGGTCTTGTCGATGCGGACGTAGATGAGGTCGTTGGCGTCGGTCTCGAACTTCAGCCACGCGCCCCGGTTCGGAATGATGGTGGCCGAGTAGATCTTCTTGCCCGAGGGGTCGGTCTCCCGCTTGTAGTACACGCCGGGGGACCGGACGATCTGGGAGACGATCACGCGCTCGGCGCCGTTGATGATGAAGGTGCCCTGGTCGGTCATGACCGGGAGGTCGCCGACAAAGATCTCTTGTTCCTTGACCTCACCCGTCTCCTTGGAAACGAGCCGCACGGGGATCCGCAGCGGGCGCGCGAACGTGGCGTCGCGGGCGCGACACTCGTCGACGGAGTACTTCGGGGTGCCAAGCGTGTAGTTGGTAAGGAAGTGCAACTCGAGGCGGTTCGAGTAATCGTTGATGGGAGAGAACGAGATCAACTCCTCCTTGAGCCCCTCCTCGAGGAACCACTGGAAGGAGTTCCGCTGGATCTCGATGAGATCCGGCAGGTTGTCCGCCAGCGAGGTCACGCCGCTGTAGGGGGTCACTCGGAGCTTGTTCGTTGTAGGCATTCACACCACCCTTGAGATCTTGTGCGTGTCGGACGACCGTGCGCCCAGCTGCGCGACCCGCGACGCCGGGGGTCGTGGACTGACCGGAGGTTCAGGGTCCGCTGCTGGGGGGCGCTCCCCGGCTCGTCCCTGGTGGTCAATTAAATTCCTGTTAAAATTTGCGCAGAACAACCATATTACGCGTGCCCATGGGGAACGTCAAGCCGAGGTGCGGCCCGGCGCGGCCCGCCGGCGCAGGCATCCTGCCACCCTCCTCGACGGGCCCGAATGACCGAGGATCCCCGCTTCCTGGCCGACCAGCTGATCACCTGCATCGGCAACAAGCGCGCGCTGTTGCCCCTGTTGGAGGCAGCCGTGCGCCACGTGGCTGCCGACCTCGGGCAAGACCGCCTGGTGGCCTTCGACGCGTTCAGCGGCAGCGGCGTGGTGGCTCGCCTGTTGAAGCGGTACAGCCACGCGCTGCACGTCAACGACCTGGAGCGCTACGCCGAGGTTGCCTCGCGGTGCCACCTCACGAACCGCAGCGCGATCGACCCGGAGGCGCTGGCCGCTTGCCACGACGCCCTGACCGCCCAGCTTCGAGAGGACGCCCTGCGGCCGGGGATGTTCGCAGCGCTCTACAGTCCCCGGGACGAACAGGCGATCCAGCCAGGCGAGCGGGTCTTCTACACGCCGCGGAACGCCGCCTACCTGGACACGGCCAGGGCGGCCATTGCCGAGGCCCCCGAGCCCCTGCGCGATCTCTTCCTGGGGCCCCTCCTCGCGGCGGCCAGCGTGCATGTCAACACGGCGGGTGTCTTCAAGGGGTTCTACAAGGACAAGCGCACCGGCGTGGGGCGCTTCGGCGGCAGCCGGGAGCACGCGCTCGGGCGCATCAAGGGCGCGATCCGGCTGGAGCTGCCCGTGCTCAGCCGCTTCGACAGCTGCGTGACGGTGCACCGAGGAGACGCCAACGCGGTGGCAAGGACCGTCGGGCCGCTCGACCTGGCCTACCTGGACCCCCCCTACAACCAGCACCCCTACGGCGCCAACTACTTCATGCTGAACCTGCTGGCGGACCACCGCCCCCCCCTCGACCCGAGCCGCGTGTCCGGCATCCCGGCCGACTGGAACCGTTCGGCCTACAACGTGAGGCGCCACTGCGCAGAACGCCTTGCGGACCTGGTTGAAGGGCTGGCGGCTCGGTGGGTGCTGGTGTCCTACAGCTCGGAGGGGTTCATCAGGCCGGATGAGATGCTCGCCCTGCTCGGACGGTTCGGCCGCACCTTCGTTCAGGAGACGCGGTACAACACCTTCCGCGGGTGCCGCAACCTGGCCGCGCGGGAGCGGCATGTGAAGGAATACCTGTTCCTGCTGCGGAAGGCGCCACGAACCCGAGACCGGCCGGCCCAAGCTTGACGGGACGTCCCGGTTCGGCTTCTACTTGAGAGCGGAGGGGCAGCGCCAGCCAGGCGAGCAGCCGGCGTGCTGGCCCCCGCACCACCGCTGGACCTTCCCAAAGGCCCCCATTCGTGTTCGACTCCCTCTCCGAAAAAATCCAAGGCGTCTTCGCTCGCCTGGTTCGAGGCCAGGGCAAGCTCACCGAGGACAACATCGTCGAGGCCCTCCGCGAAGTGCGGCGGGCCCTCCTGGAGGCTGACGTCAACCTCGGGGTGGTGAAGGCCTTCGTCGCCAAGGTCCGGGAGCAGGCCGTCGGCGAGGCCGTGCTGTCTGGCCTGAACCCGGGCCAGACCTTCATCAAGATCGTCCACGATGAACTCTGCGCCGTGATGGGAGGCGAACGCGCCCCGCTCGCCAAGAACCCCACGGGGCTCACCATCGTGCTGATGGCCGGCCTGCAGGGGCAGGGCAAGACGACCACGGCAGCCAAGCTGGCCTTGATGCTGAAGAAACAGGGCCAGCGCCCGCTCCTGGCGGCGGCGGACATCTACCGGCCAGCCGCCATCGCGCAGCTCCAAACCTTGGGCAAGCAGATTGACGTGCCCGTGCATGCCCCGGGCGCCATCGACCCCGTGGAAATCGGCCGGCAGGCCCGCCGGCGGGCCGAGGACGAGTCTCACAACTACCTCATCGTTGACACAGCCGGCCGCTTGCACGTCGATGCTGCGATGATGGACGAGATCACCCGCCTGAAGGCGGCGCTCGGGCCCCACGAGGTCTTGCTGGTGGCGGACGCCATGATCGGGCAAGACGCCGTTGAGATGGCCAGGGCCTTCCACGAAGCCCTGGGGTTGACGGGGGTGGTGCTGACAAAGCTGGACGGCGACACCCGCGGGGGGGCAGCCCTGTCGCTCCGGCAGGTGACGGGGTGCCCCGTGAAGTTCGTGGGCACGAGCGAGAAGCTGGACGGCCTCGAGCCCTTCCACCCCGACCGGATCGCCACCCGCATCCTCGGGATGGGCGACGTGCTCACGCTCATCGAAAGGGCCCAGCAAGCCATCACCGAGGACGAGGCCCGGGCGCTTGAGGCCAAGATGCGCAAGGCGGAGTTCACGCTCGAAGACTTCGCGTCGCAGCTGCAACAGATGAAGAAGATTGGCTCGATGGGGCAGATCCTCGAGATGCTGCCAATCCCGGGCCTCAAGCAGGCCATCAGCGGCGAGCAACTCGCCCAGGGCGAGGGCCAGCTCAAGAAGTTCGAGGTGATCATCGCCTCGATGACGCCACACGAGCGGCGGCACCCGAAGATCCTCGACCTCTCCCGCAAGCTTCGCATCGCGAAGGGCTCGGGCACCAAGGTCGAGGAGATCAACAAGTTGTTGAAAGACTTTGAAAATATGAACAAGGTCATGAAACAATTTGCAGGCCTCCAGAAGGGGATGCCCAAACACCTTCAGAAGGCGATGAAAAAGGGCCAGATGCCCGGTTTCCCGGGCGCGGGCCTGCCGGGCCTGCCCCCAGGCGGTGCGCCCTTCGAGCTGCCCAAGCGCGGCGGAGTTCCATTCAAGTTCAAATAGGGGCCTCA
>JAYKHL010000002.1:0-3950 GCA_035284865.1 Candidatus Sericytochromatia bacterium
CAGCGGCAGCTCGCCACCTTCGGCTTCCACGGGGCGCGGCTCGACGTGCGCCAGCACGCGCGGGTGCATGCGGAGGCGCTGGCAGACCTGGTGGACACGCTGCGGCTGCTGCCCGCACCCTTTGCGACGCTCTCCGAGGCCGAGGCCACGGCGTGGGTGCTGGGCGAGCTCGCCGGCCAGCGCCCCTTGATCCCCCAGGACCTCGGGGCCTTCGCACCGCAGACCCGGGAGGTGGTGCGGACCTTCCGGGCGCTGGCGGCCAGCCGGCGGGTGTTCGGGGCGGCCGCGCTGGGCTCCGTCATCGTCAGCATGACCACGCGGCCGCTCGACATGCTCGTGGTGCTGCTGTTGCTGCGCGAGGCGGGGTTGTTCCGCCACGAGGGCGCGGGGCGGGTGCGCTCGGCGCTGCAGGTGGTGCCCCTCTTCGAGACCATCGAGGACCTGCGGGCCGCGCCCCGCATCCTCGAGGCGCTGCTGGCCGAGCCGCTCTACCGGTCGCACCTGCGGCAGCTCGGCGACGAGCAGGAGGTGATGCTGGGCTACAGCGACTCCAACAAGGACGGCGGCATCGTGACCTCGGCCTGGGAGCTGTACCAGGCCCAGCAGGCCCTCTGGGCGGTGGCGGGCCGGCACGGCGTCACGCTCAAGCTCTTCCACGGGCGGGGCGGCTCGGTGGGGCGGGGCGGCGGGCCGAGCCACCTCGCCATCCTGGCGCAGCCGCCGGGCACGGTGGGCGGGCGGCTCAAGCTCACGGAGCAGGGCGAGGTGATCAGCCACAAGTACGGCCTGGCGCCGCTCGCGCGGCGCAACCTGGAGCTTGTCACCTCGGCCGTGCTGGAGGCCACGCTGCGGCCCGAGCTGCACGGGCGCGACCCGCTGGAGGTGGCGCGCTGGCAGGCCGTGATGGAGGAGCTCAGCCGGCTGGCGCTGGCGGCCTACCGCGGCTGGGTCCATGAAGACCCGCGCTTCGGGCGGCTGCTCGCCGAGGCGACGCCGCTCGCGCTGCTCGCGGAGATGCAGCTCGGCTCGAGGCCGGCGCGGCGCAAGGCCTCGACGCGCCTCGAGGACCTGCGGGCCATCCCGTGGGTCTTCGCCTGGACCCAGCCGCGCATGATCCTGCCGGGCTGGCTGGGGGTGGGCACGGCGCTGGAGGCCTGGTGCGCGCCCGAGCCCGCCCGGCGGCTGGAGGTGTTGCGGGCCATGGCGCGCGAGTTTCCGTTCTTCCGGGCGCTGCTCTCGAACGTGGAGATGACGCTGGCGAAGGCCGACATGGCGATCGCGCGGCGCTACGTGGCCGTGCTGGCGGCGGACGATGCCGAGCTGGCCGACCTGTGGGCCACGCTGGAGGCCGAACATGACCGCTGCGTCCGGCTGGTGCTGGCCGTGCTGGAGCAGCCGGAGCTGCTCGCGGGGCAGCCCACGCTGCGGCGGTCCATCGCCGTGCGCAACCCCTACGTGGACCCGATCAACATGCTGCAGCTCGCCTTGCTGCGGCGCCAGCGGGAGGCCACCGAGCCGGACGAGGCCCTGCTCGACGCGCTCAAGACCAGCGTCAGCGGCATCGCGGCGGGGCTGCGCAACACGGGCTGAGGGCGGCGGCGCGACGAGCCGGGCGTCGCGTGCGAGGCGCGCGGTGGATGGCCCTGCCCTGGGACATAACGAGTTAACATTTTATTGAACCAATCTTGGTCTGCTTCAATGCCGAGGGGCGTCAGGTTTTATGTCACACGCCCGACAACGCCCGGGAGGCCCCCCTCCCCGAAAGCAGGCCCTCGATGCTCCGCTCGCTCGTCGCCACCCTCGTCGCCGCCTTCCTCGCTGCCTGTGGCGTCTCGTTGCAGGCGCCGGCCATCGCGCCCACCGACGGCTACCCGCTGCAGGGGCTGGGGGGCGCCACCGAGGTGAACGATGGATGGACCACCCTGATCGGGCCCAACGTCGCTGGCACGAGCCGCGGCGGCGCCCGGCCGCTGCGGCCCCTGCCCCGGCGCACGCCGGGCTTCCCGTTCTGAGCCCGCCGCCCTGGGGGCCCCGTCGCGTCGGCGCGACGGGGCCTTTTTTTTCAGGCCGCCAGGGACGCCTCATGCGTGGCCCGGCACCAGGCCAGCGTGTCGATGAGCCCCACCTCCAGGTCGATCCGGGGGGTCCAGCCCAGGTCCTGACGGATGCGGTCCACCGCCAGCAGGCTGGCACGCACGTCGCCGGGCCGTCGCGCGGCGCGGCCGGGCCTCACGCTGGCCCCCAGCTGCCCGGCGATCGCCTGGTACAGCGCATTGATGGACGTGCCCACGCCCGAGGCCACGTTCCAGGTGCCGCTGACGCCAGGCCTTGCCGCGAGCATGTGGGCCCGGGCGACGTCCTCCACGTGGATGAAGTCCTTCCGTTGCTCCCCGTCCCACTGGATGGTGGGGGCCTCGCCTGCGAGCAGCTTGCGGGCGAAGATGGCCACCACGCCCGCCTCGCCGTGGGGCTGCTGGCGCGGCCCGTAGACGTTGCCATAGCGCAGGACGGCGGCCGTCAGGCCGTGGCTGGCCTCGAAGCAGCGCACGTAGCGCTCGCCCGCCTCCTTGCTGATGCCGTAGGGGCTGAGGGGGGCGGGCGGCTCGTCCTCGGGGGTGGGCACGCGGGGGGTGTCGCCATACACCGTGCCGCCCGAGGAGGCGAACACGACGTGGCGCACGCCCTGGACCACGCAGCCCGAGAGCACATGCAGCAGGCCGATGAGGTTGGTCTCGGCGTCCGCGAGGGGGTCATCTGCCGAGGCCCGCACGCTGACCTGGGCCGCGTGGTGGCTCACGACATGGGGGCGGTAGGCGGCGAGCGTGGCACGCACGGCGGCCCCGTCGCGGATGTCGACCTGGAAGACGGGCACGCGGTCGAGCAGGCCCGTGAGGTTGGCGCGCGTGCCGCCGGACATGTCGTCGAGCACGGCCACCTGGTGGCCTGCGCGCAGGTGGTGCTCGACGAGGTGGGAGCCGATGAAGCCGGCGCCGCCGGTGATGAGGATGCGCATGGCGAGACCTCCGGGTGGGGGGGGCAACGCCCCATCCTGGCTGGCCGCCAGGTGGGCCGCCAGGGTCGCGCTGGCCGAGGCTCCTCGTGCGGGGTGGTCGTGCCCGCGGTGGCAGCCCTGCGAGGCAGGCCCCCCGGCCCGGGGCTCAGCTGCGTGACACCAGGAACACGCCCGTCACGATCAGCAGCACGCCGCCCCAGCGCAGGGCGCTGACGTGCTCGCCGAGGAAGGTGGCGGCCACGAGCAGGATCAGCACCTGGTTCAGCGCCAGGATCGGGTAGGCCCACGAGAGCGGCACGCGCGTCAGCACCATGATCCAGGTGACGGCCCCGAGCGCGTAGCACGCCAGGCCCCCGATCAACCAGGGGTTGGAGGCGGCCGCCAGCGCCACCTCCCAGGCCCGGCCGGCGCTCTCCACGCCGACCTGGCCGAGCCGCAGGGCGCCCGTCTTGAGGGCGTACTGCCCGAGCACGGACAGCAGGATCGAGGTGAGGATCAGCAGGAAGGATTGCAGCATGGGGGTCCTCAGCAGGCAGGCCGACGCAGCACCTCGGCCACCGTCATCAGCAGGATGCGCAGGTCGAGCCACAGGCTCCAGTGCGCGACGTACCAGAGGTCGTGACGCGTGCGCGCCTCGATGCACACGTCCCCGCGCAGGCCGTTCACCTGGGCCCAGCCCGTCAGGCCGCAGCGCACCCGGTGGCGCTCCATGTAGCGCGGCACGTGGGTGCGGAACTGCGCCACGAAGTAGGGCCGCTCCGGCCGGGGGCCGACCAGGCTCATGTCGCCGCGCAGCACGTTCCAGAGCTGCGGCAGCTCATCGAGGCTGTGGCGCCGGAGCCAGGCCCCCAGCGGGGTGGCGCGCGTGTCCCCCCGGCGCGTCCAGACGGGCCCGTCGCGCTCGGCGTCCACGGGCATCGTGCGGAACTTGTAGAGC
>JAYKHL010000003.1:0-9745 GCA_035284865.1 Candidatus Sericytochromatia bacterium
AGCCCCTCACGGACTACGACGACCTCGCCCGGGCGATTGTCGCCCCGCGCCTGGCGCTGCGGCGCCACCTGGAGGCCCTCGGCGGCTACACGATCTTCCCGGGCAGCACGCTGGCGCTGCCTTTCGACCAGGCCTTCCACCCCTCGTTGCCCAACAACACCTACTACCAGTGGGTGGGGACGACCTTTGGGGTCGACATCCTGACGAGCAGCACCCACATCAGCGTGGGCCTCGACGACATGGACGAGATCGTGGCCGTCACCAACTGGCTGCGGATGGACATGCCCCTGCTGCTGGCCCTGGCGGCGGCCTCGCCCTATAAGAACGGGGTGTACACGGGCTTCCACGCCAGCCGCTGGGTAACGTTTCCCCAGGAACCCGTCGACCTCCGCTTCTTCGACAGCCACGCCGACTTCGTCGGCTTCATCGAGGCGGGCCTCGCCAGCGGCAAGATGCGCTCCGTCCGGCACATGTGGAGCGCCGTCCGGCCGAACGGGACGGATCGCCCGTACGACCTCAACCGCATCGAGACCCGCATCTGCGATCTCGCCTATGACCCCGGCCTTCTGCTCGGCATCACGGCGCTGCTCGAGGCTCGCATCCAGCACCTGCGGATGAAGACGGGCAAGCCGGCCGAACACCTGATGGCTGTGGCCCGCGAGAACGAGCGGCGGGTGGCCAAGGACAGCCTCAACGCCACCGTCCTTCACTATGGCCGGGAGACCCCCGTGCGGGTGGCGATCGCCCGGCTGATCGGGGAGGTCGAGGGCATCATGCGGGCCAACGGCACCTACCATCTGCTGGCCGCGGTCGACGAGGTGCTCGCCCGGGGCAACGAGGCCATGCGGCTCGTCAAGCGGGTCGAGGCGCTGGGCAGCCTGGAGGCGGCCGTGGCCGAGGCCATCGATGAGGCCGAGGCCGTTGATCTGCGCTGGGCCCGCCGCCTGGGGCTGCTCGAGGAGACGTTCGTCGGCACCGTCTGACTCCCAAATGCGCTCCTGGATGGGCTTTGGCGCTCGCGTGTGATGCGCGAGCGCCGATTCGACAAAAGGTCGTGAAGCTGGTACCATGGGAACGCTTAGCGTCGGGCCGGCGCTCGGGTGCCAGGTTCAGCACCTGACGTCGTCCCTGACAGGGGGTTCGGGCAGCGGTCCCAGGCCGCTGCGCGGTTAGGAGTATCGCCAACCATGATGTATCTGGGTAAGAACTGGGACGACGTGACCCGCGAGCTGGTGCGGCGCGCCTGTGTGGCCGAGCTGCTGCCAGAAGCTGCGGAGTACCAGCTGCGTCAGTTCCTCGAGGACGGCATCGTCGTCATTGCCTACCAGCGGGGCCCCTCGAACCGGGCTGGCCGCGGTGGCACCACCACCTTCTACGAGGTGCGCCTCTCCGAGGCGGGCATCCAGGTCAAGGCGCTGACCAACCTCGGCCCCATCAACCCCATCGCGGTCTGAGCCGCTCCAGACGACAGCCCCCGGAAGACGACGGTCCCGGGGGCTGTTTTTATGGGGACCAGACACCATTCGACGCGCAGGGCGCCTCATCCCTCCCGCGGAGAGCGCCCTGGCTTACTCGTCTCCACGCCGCTGGCCACGGGGGTTCCCGGCCTGTTCCGGCATCTTCTGCAGCTTGAGCTTGATCGTGCGGGTCTGCCCCTGTCGGTTCACGAGCAGATCCACGGCCTCGCCGGGCTGGTGCCGCGCCACCTCCCTGATCAACTCGTTCGCGCTGCGCAGCGCCTTCCCGTTCAGCTGCTGGATGACGTCTCCAGGCTGCAGCCCGGCCGCCTCAGCCGGTCCCCCTCGCTCCACCCGACCGACGAGCACGCCCTGATCGACCGGATAAAACATGCGGGAGCGATCCTCGGGAAGGTTGGCAATGCCCACGCCGAGCCAGGGGCGATCGACGCGCCCCTTGGCCTCCAGCTGCGGCAGCACCCCCTTGAGGGTGTCGACAGGCACGGCGAAGCCGATGCCCTGACCGCGCGCAGCAACGGCCGTGTTGACGCCGATCACCTCGCCGCGCAGGTTGAGCAGCGGGCCCCCTGAGTTGCCGGGGTTGATGGGCGCGTCCGTCTGCAGGAACCCGACGCGGGCGTTGAGTTCGATGTCCCGGTTGATGGCCGAAAGGATGCCGGTGGTGACGGTCTGAGACAACCCGAGGGGGCTGCCCAGGGCCACGACGTACTGACCGACGCGCAGCTTCTGAGGATCGGCGAGCCGCAGCGACGACAGCCCCTTGGCCTCGATCTTCACCAGCGCCAGGTCGCTGCCGGGGTCCTGACCGATCACCTTGCCCGGGTACTTCTTGCCGTCGTGGAAAGTGACGGTCAGCTGGTCGGCTCCCCGAACCACGTGGTGGTTGGTCACGATCAGCCCGTTGGCGCCCACGACGAAGCCCGAGCCAACGCCCTTTTCCTCTCGCTGCATCGGAGCCCCCTCAGGCACGCCCTCGAAGAAGTAGCGGAACACGTCCACCTGGCTCGGGACCGTCCGGTGCGCCACGGTGTCGATGTTCACGACGGCCACCTTCACCCGATCGACCAGATCGGCGATGCCATCCTCGTTGCCGCTCGGAGGCACCACGCGGATCTCCTCCGCCGCAACGGGGGTGGCCGCAAGGGGCGTCAGCGGAACGTCGGCCGGCACCAGCCGCGCACCCACCACGCCACCGGCTGCGCCGACGGCGAAGGTTGCCAGGCTGGTAAGCAAGACCCGTGGTTGCATGTCGTTGAACCTCCAGAGCTTGGTCCCGAGACGTGGGGGCCACCACCTTGTGGACCGTCGCGGCCGCGAAAGGTTCCCTTCCGGGCGCGGCGAATCAGCGGACGGACGCCTGCCCCCGGTCCGTGAAGGTCGCGCCCTCCACCGGCACAAACTGCCACTCGTAGCCGTCCACATGCAACACCAGCTTGAGCACGCCGAACGTCGAGGCGTTGCGCACGGCCGTCGTCGCCTTCGGCAGCTTGAGGAAGGGGTAGAGGTTCTTGCCCCCGGTGCCAACCACGAAGCTGCGCACCCCACGCGCATCATCCCGTTTGCCATCGGCGTTCATCGGCGCGAAGCGCTCGTAGTGATGGTCGTGGCCCCACAGGGCCAGCTTGACCCCCTTGGCAGCCAGCAACCGCCAGAGCGCATCGGTCTCCTTGTTGTCGCCGTGAATGCCGGTGCTGAAGCGGGGGTGGTGCCACATCGCGATGACGTGCTTGCCCTGGTTGGCCTCGAGGTCCTGGGCCACCCAGCGGTACTGCTCCGAGTCGGAGCCGAGGTGCCTGGAGGCGGCGTCCCCTGTGGTCGCGGAGTTGATCACCACCACGTGCCACGCGGGGGAGACGTCGTAGGCGTAGTATCCCTTGCGGGGATCACCCGCGCGGTCCCCGAAGTAGCCGAAGTAGCCGGCAGCCCCAGGTGTGCGGTACTCGTGGTTGCCAGGGACCGGCCGGATGCGCGCGAGGTGCCGACCCCACGTCGGGTGGAAGAACCGGGCGTACTCCTCGGGCGAGCCCGCCTGGTACGCGTTGTCCCCCAGCAGAAAGACGGTGCCAGGGATCTGGTCGAGCAGGCGCGCCGTCTGCTCGGCGCCGGGGCCCTGGTAGGCGATGTCCCCGGCCCCGACCATCACTGCGGGGGCCTCACCTGGCACCTGCCCGGCAGCAGCGCGGGCGCCAGCGCCCGCACGAAGGCTGGCCCCCAGCACCGGGCCATGACAGGCCGTGAGGAGCAGCAAGGTACCGATCAGCGGCGTCTTCGCGCGCATGACACGCCTCCAGGGTCCTGCACCGGGCAGGGAATGACGGCCCCATCATACCACCGGGTCCGGGCAGGGGCTTCAGGCCCTCAGGGATCCAGCACGCCAGTCAGCACCCGCAAGGTGCCGTCGGCGTGGCCGAGCGCCACCTCGGGGGCCTCCCCCACGAACGCGGCGGCCGTCACGGAGGCGGGGCCGGCCGGCAGGACCCGGGCGACCCCGCCCCGCGCGACGTCCAGCGCCTCGGCCCGACCATCGCCCGTCACGCGCACGAGCCAGCGGCCGTCGCCCGAGACGGCGAGCGCGCGCTGGAGGCCCGCTCCGCCGGGCCAACGCGTCCGGAGGGCCCCCGCCAGGGTCCGGCCCTCAACGGCCGTGGCGCCCGCCCACACCCCCTCGCCGGAGGTGGCCCACGCCAGCGCGGTCACGGCCCCGGGCAGGCTCGCCAAAAGGCGGCCTTGATCGGCCGGTGGCCACCGCCAGAGGCGCACCTGGCCGCTCGACAGGCCCGCGGCCAGGTGCTGCCCGCGCGGGTCGAGGGCCAGACTCCAGACGGGGCCGCCGGCCGGCACCCCCTCGCCGCGGGGGAGGCCTGTGTCGAGGTCGTAGCGGCGGATCACGCCGTCCGTCCCGGCCGCCATCACCTCGCGCCCCACGCCCTCCACCGCCACCGCGCGGGCGGGCCCCACGGCGCCCTCCAGCGTCCGAAGCCAACGGCCCGACGCCACGTCCCAGACCCGCACCGTCCGGTCGTGCGAGCCACTCACGAGCCGCGTCCCGTCCATGCTCGCCGCCAGCGAGACCACGGGGCCGCGGTGGCCCCTCAGGGGCGTGGCGATCGCCGTGCCCGGTGTCGTGAGCCAGACGAGCCCGTCTGCCCCGGCGCTGGCAAGGCGGCGGCCCGGCAGGGCCACGAGCGCCAGCACCGCACCCACGTGGGGCCGGCCGCCCTGCGGCGTCGGGCCCACAGGCGTCGATCCCGACGCCACCACCACCGCCATGGTGGCTGGAGCCACGCCCGCGTCGCCGGGTTGCCGGCTGACGATCGTCACGCCTCGCCCCCGTCCGATCGCCACCCCCCGGGCGAGATCGACGTCGACCACGGCCTCATCGGCGCTGGCCCAGCCGGCGTCACTCGCCGCTCCCACGGGCATCGGCAGCGTCGCTTCCTCGTCCAGGCGCAGGGTCAGCGTGGCGGCCACCGTCGCACCGCCCGTGCCCGTCCCCGCGGCGGACGGCGTCCTCGCGGGCAGCTCATCCGGGCGCAGCTGCTCGGGCAGGCCGTCGCAGGCCCCCAGCAGGCTCCCGGCGAGGAGCCACCCCACCCGCTGCGCCCCGCGCCTCATCGGGCCCACACCAGCGCCAGCGCCACCCCGGCCGGCAGGGCCTGCACCAGCAGGATCGCGCGCCCCACCGACAGCCCCCCCACGACGCCCGCCACCGCCACGCAGCTCAGGAAGAAGGTGGCCAGGGCCCGGCCCTCCGCAGGGCTCGGGTGCACGAGGCTCCAGGCCAGCCCGGCAGCCAGGAAGGCGTTGTACCAGCCCTGGTTGAAGGCCATCGGCGCCAGCACTGCCGCCCGCTCCTCGGTCAGCCCGAAGACCCGGCGGCCCACCGGCCCCCTGAACAGGAAGCTCTCCAGCACGAAGAAGGCCACGTGCGCAAGGCCCACGAGGGCGACGGCGAGGGGTGCGAGCAGATCCAGCAAGGTGACCCTCCGGAGGTGACGAGGCCTGTGCCCCGAGCCCATTCTAGAGCACCGATCAAGGGGTGGCCCGCGGGACAGGTGGGGCAGCAGGGGCCAGCGGGGCGCCAGCGCCCGAAGCCGGCATGGCCTCGGGCCCGGCGACCGCCCTCAGGCCGCCCACGTCCCACACCCGCAAGGTGCCATCCACCCCGCCCGACACCAGCCGCTGCCCGGTGGCGTTGAACGCGACCGACGTCGCCGCCCCCTGATGGCCCCGCAGGGTGGCGAGGTGTCGTCCAGGAGCGCGGCTCCACAGCTGCACCAGGCCGTCATCACCCGCCGTGGCGAGGAGCCTGCCATCAGGCGACACGGCCAGGTCGCGCACGCCCCCCCGGTGGGTGAAGGCCTGGCGGGGCGCCCCTGTCCGGGCCTCCCACTCTCGCGCTGTGCCGTCCGCCCCGCCTGAGAAGAGCGCATCTCCCCCTGCCGTGAACAGGACCCGCCGCACGGCCCCCTGGTGGCCGACCAGCAACCTGACCACGTCGGTCTCCAGCTCCCAGAGGTGGAGCGGCCCCGTCCGGCCCCCGCCCACGAGCTGTCGACCGTCCGGCGCGATGGCGACGCAGGTGACGGCAGGCTCGTCCGCATCACGCACCTGGCTCAGCGAGCCTCGCGTGAGATCGTGGAGGTGGATGCGCCCATTCGCACCACCTGTGCCGATGAGGCGCCCTCCGGCTCCCACCGCCAGGCAGCCCAGGGGGGCCCGGGCGGGGAGGCTGCCCAGACACCGAGGCACGGCAGGGTCCCACCCCCAAAGCTGCCCGTCCTGGCTGAGGGTGAAGAGCCGGCCGTCCGGATGAAAGGCCAGGGCAGAGACCCCCGCGGGGTGGCGAAGCTCCCGGGCAGGGGACCCCGGCTCGGGCCGCCAGAGGCGCACGAACTCGTCGCGCCCGGCGCTGGCCACCACGACGCCCCCTGGGGCAAACGCACGGCCGTCACGGACCGGGTGTGGGCCTGGATCGTGCGCAGCAGGGGCGGAGCGGGCGCCGTTGAGCCCGGCCCGGCGACGCCGGTCACCACCCCCACCAGGGAGGTGAAGGCGAGCCCTGTCAGAAGGGAGGGAAGGGGGGGGATCACGGCAGCTTGAGCGTCAGGCAGCGGAGCGGTGTGGCCGGTCCTCCACCTTATCACGCCACCCCTCGGTGCCGATGGGCTCCTCCTCAGAGCGCGAGATCGGCCTGCGTGATGGGCCTCACCTTCATCTGCTTGATCGTGGCGCGGTACAGCAGCTGCGGGCCCCGGTACACGGCCCGCACCACCGGGAGCCGTTGCGTGGGGTCGAGGCCGATGACCTCATGGGTGGCTCCCGCCGGGCTCTCGCCGGAGCGCAACTCCAGGGCCTCCACGGGGCGGCCCTCTGCGATCTGGCTCCCCAGCGCCCGCACCTGGGCCGCAGGATCCAGCAGCACCTTGAAAATGGCGTGCACCCCCGTGTGTCGAATCGTCCAGCCATTCTTGGAGACGGTCTGGGCGTCGTCAATGCGCTTCTCGACGGCCAGCGGCAGGAAGCTTGGCTTGATGCGCAGCGTGTCGCTGCCCGTCCACAGGATGCGAGCGCCCTGCGCGGTGCCAGCGGCCTTCACCATCTCGATGCGCATCGTGTAGGGCTTCTTGTAGGCGATCCGGATGGTGTTGGTCTCCTGGCCGCGGGGGCCCTTGTCGTAGGTCTCGATGGTGGCCTCCAGGCCAGGCACCTGCGCATGGGCCGCCGCAACCATGGCCCTGAGCGCCTGGGCGTCCTGCCCGCTCCCGGGCGGCAGCTGCCCGGGAAACACGGTGGGCTGGGCGCTCGGCCTGGCCCCCAGCATCGAGATGCGGGGCGGCGGGGGCTGCACCTTCGCGGTGCCACAGGCCGCCAGGCACGGGGGGAGCAGCAAACAGGCGAGGCTGGCGAGCGTGATGCGCGAACCCATCGGAGACCTCCTCGGGGAGCCGGGCTCTCCCGGGGCGACGTTGCCTGCGGGGTGAGCGACCGAGGCGGATATGGCCTCAGAAGGTTTCAGGCCGGTTACGAGCGGAAAATGGGTCTTTAAGAAGGCGTTAATAAGACGTCACCCCGGGCACCCGCTCAGGCGCCCCCTCCAGGGGCATAACCACGGCCCGGCGCCTTCGGGTCGCCTGGTCCGGAGGACGCTCAGGTCACGGCTTGCGCCGGAGCAGGTGGGCGGGGTCCATCCGGTCCGACAGAGGGGCTGCCTTGCCGATGCTGTGGCGAAGCACGTGCGACACGTGGCTGGCCACAAGGCCCACGACAGCGAAGGTCCCGGCCACATGAAGGGCCACCCCAACGTCTCGGAGCCACGGCAGGCCCGTGGCCTTGCGGGCGGCCGAGACGACGGCCCCCTGGTCCACAGGGCCCGGGTGAACCCAGGGGGCCAGCCCGTCGAGATAGAAGACCCCGAAGAAGGGCACGGTGTACCCCCCTGCCAGCTCGATCACCAGGCCACTGGCGGCCATCGCCAGGAAGGTGGCATACAGGCCACGCTCCAGCCAGAGCGCGGCGCGCCGATCCCACGCCTCGAAGGTGGAGGGGGCTGCTGGACGCAGATTCCCCCACCGCCAGGCCAGCCGCACGAGCACCACCCCGAGCAGCAGCAGGCCCGCCGTCTTGTGCGCGTCGAGCACGGCCCAGACGCCGGGGCGCGGCCCCTCCTCCAAAAACCGGAACAGGGTGATGCCAGCCAGCTGAAAGCCGAACAGCACCACCGTCGTTGCATGCAACACCCGGGCCACGACCCCGTACCGTTCCTCCTCATTCCGCAGGCGCACGCCGTGCTCCTTCCCCGGAACGGGCGGGAGGCTCGCACCCGACCGCCCACGCGTCGATGCAGCGTTCGATGGCCGCCAGACCATCGGTCAGCGCCGCAGGCCCCGGCTGCAAGATCAGCTCCGAGCCAATCTCGTACACGTGGCCTGCGCGCACCGCCGGCAGCGCATCAAAGCCGGGGCGGGCCTCGAACTGGTCCCGCCGGAAGCGCTTGCCGCACCACGAAGCCAGCACCAGGTCCGGCTGCGCCGCGATGACCTCCTCCGGCGTGGCGAAGCGCTCCTTCGCCAGGCGCCCGTGCGCACGATCCGCGAACACATGATCCCCCCCGGCCACCTCGATGAGCTCTGAGACCCAGGCGATCGAGGTGATGATGGGCTCATCCCACTCCTCGAAGTAGACGCGAGGGCGCACGCCACGCGCCCTGGCCCGGGCCCTGGCGGCATCGAGCCCGGCAGCCAGCTCGGCGGCCAGGGCCTCAGCCCGGGAGGCCGCCCCCACCAGCGCACCCAGCAGCCGGATGCTGTCCAGGATCTCGGCCACGGTGCGCTGGTTGAAGCAGTGCACGGTCAGGCCGCGTTTCACCAGGGCCGCGCAGATGTCCGCCTGGATGTCCGAGAACGCCAGCACCAGGTCGGGGGATAGCGCCTGGATCTTCTCGAGCTGGGCCGAGATGAAGGACGACACGCGCGGCTTCTCACGCGGTGCTTGGGGCGGGCGCACCACGTAGTGCGAGATGCCGACGATGCGGTCCTGCTCGCCGAGCAGGTACAGCGTTTCGACGGTCTCCTCCGTGAGGCAGACGATGCGCTGGGGTGGGAACAAGCAGGACCTCCGGGGCCCCGCAGCGGGGGCCTCGGCCTCACTGTACGCGATCGCCACGCTGCCTGCCAGGCACGAGCCAGCTGGCATGAGGGTCGGACAACCACGGGCCCGCAGACCAGAAAAGCCGGCCCCGCAACAGCGGAGCCGGCCAACGGTCCCCCTTGCAAGCAGACCGTCTCAGGCGGAGGGCATGAGATTCGAACTCACAACCCCTTGCGGGGCAACGCATTTCGAGTGCGCTTCCTAACCACCCGGACACCCTCCAGGCGAGCCTCGAAACCGAGGCTGCTCGGCGAATCATACCAAAGCCCACCGGGCGTCGCAAGGGGCGGTATAATCTCCAAGCCCGCTCCCGCGTTTCCCTCATGAGCGCCATCATCCCGCCCTCGCCCAACGCCCAGTTCCCCGCCGTCGCGCCAGCCACCTGGAACGCGTTCGTGCAGCAGCGCGGTTCGCTCATCCTGGAGGCCGTCCTGGGCTGGTGCGAGGCCGACTGCCGCGTGTCGCGCAGCGCCTACGCCTGTGTCTTGCGGGTGATTGCCTCCGCCGCCCCGGAACGGGCCGAGGCCCCCGACCACTGCGACGAGGGGCTGGCAGCCTTCACCTGGGCCTGCGAGCGCCTGCGAGAGCGACTTCCCGGGCGCACGGCAGTGGCCTCC
>JAYKHL010000004.1:0-2868 GCA_035284865.1 Candidatus Sericytochromatia bacterium
CTGCACGCGGGCGCCCGCTTCATCCGGGTGACGGGGGCCAGCGTGCGCGAGAGCCACCCGCACGACGTGATGATCACCAAGGAAGCCCCGAACTACGCGCGGGCCCCACACTGAGGGCGGGCCCACCAGGTAAACAAAAGGTTAAGCAGGCCACCCGGGGCCCGGGGCCTTGTCATGCTCAGGGCATGAACGCACGTGCCTTTGCCCCGGTTCTCGCCTTCTCTGTCGCGGCCTGCCAGGCGTTGCCCCCCGTGGCGACGCCGAGCCTCTCCCTGGGCGCTCGTGCGCTGGCAGGGACGGAGCGGCTGGTGGTCGGCTTCGCGGATGCCCGCAGCCGGCAGGCCACGCTGGCGGAGGTCCCGTGGCCCGTGTTGCGGGCGCTGCCCGAGCTGGAGGCCGTGGTGGTTGCGGCACCCGACGCGGCCCGGCTGCGGGCGTCGCTGGCAGGCCGGCCCGGCATCCGCTACGTGGAGCCGGATCAGCCCGTGAACCTGCCCCGTGCCGAGGTGCCAGCCCTCGCCCTGGGGGCGGGGGATGAGCAGCGGGCGGCCCAGTGGGCCCTCGATCGCATCGGCATCGACGCCGCCTGGGCCGTCACCACGGGGACGGCGAGCGTCCGCGTCGCCGTTGTCGACACGGGCATCGACGCCCGCCACCCCGACCTCCGAGGCCGGGTGCTGAAGGGCCGGGACGTGGTGAATGGCGACGACGACGCCATGGACGACAACTTCCACGGCACGCACTGCGCGGGCATCGTGGCGGCGGGCCGGGGCAACGGCGGCATCGTGGGCGTGGCCCCAGGCGTCTCCCTGCTGCCCGTGAAGGTGCTCGACGCCAGGGGCTCCGGCACGCTGAGCCAGGTGGCCGCCGGCCTCGTGTGGGCCGCTGATCAACGCCCGGCCGTGATCTCGCTGAGCCTCGGCACCGAGCAGCCCAGCCAGCTGCTGGCGGACGCCGTGCGGCGCGCCCAGACGCGAGGCGCCCTCGTGGTGGCCGGCACGGGCAACCGGGGCCATGACAAGCCGTTTTACCCTGCGGTGCTGCCGGGCGTGGTGGCCGTGGGCGCCACGGGCAAGGACGACGTGCGGGCCTCGTTCTCCAACTATGGCCCCCACGTGGCGCTCACGGCGCCAGGGCGAGACATCCTGTCCACCATCCCGGCCGGAAAGTGGGCGCGGATGTCTGGCACGTCGATGGCCACGCCCCACGTGGCGGGGGTCGCCGCCCTGCTGGCAAGCCTCCAGCCGACGCTCGATGCCGCCGGGCTGCGGGAGCGCCTGGAGGCCACAGCCGTGGATCTGGGGCCGCCAGGTCGCGATGCGTACTACGGGGTCGGTCGCCTGGACGCGGCCCGCGCCCTCCGCCCCTGAATTGTTTGGTTTTTGTTAAAGGCTTGTTTGGGTTCCATTGGGGCCGACAAGCCGGGGGCGCTTTCGCCCGACAGGGGCAGGGTAAGGTTCACAGGTGCGGAACACCTCCGGGTGGTCCCGACGCCCCGCTCCCGCCCCCGCGTCGCCCCCACGCTGGTCGAACCGACCCCACCCACCCCGGCTGCCCCCCCGGGGCGGGCCCAACCCCAGGAGCAGTCCGATGATCCACCAGACCGCCGGCTCAGCGTCCACCCCGCTCCCCTCGGCCCCCCGCCTGGAGCCGAGGCCTGGCTCGGAGGCACGCGCCGTCCCACGGCCCGAAGCCGTGCAGGCTGACACCAGCCTGCTGGGCCCCGGCAGCCTGGAAGGCTTGTCCGACGAGGCTTTCGACCTGGAGGGCCTCAGCGTGCCCGAGCCGCAGGAGCACGCCGGGGGGTATGGCACGGCGGCCACCGGCAGCTTCCGCCGGACGCGCTCGTCGCCCACCAGCACACGGGGCTGAAGGCTGCCTGCGGAGCTGCCCGGTCCCAGGCAGCTCCGCAGGCCCCGACGCGCCCGGTTCAGGGCTCGTCATCACCCGCTGAGGCCGTTGCGCGGGCGGCCCGGCGCGCCCCCCACCAGCGCCAGCCCGCCCAGCCGAGCCCTGGCAGCAGCCACCAGCGCAGCCACTGGGCCAGTCCCCCCACCACGGCGACGGCGGCAGGGGCTGGAGGGTTCGTGGCACCACCCGGGTCTGGTACCCTGGAGGGTGCCCCGACAGCCTCTGGAGAGCCCTTCGCGATGCCCCCGTCCGATCACGCGGCGTTGGTGCTGGCAGGCGAAGCGGGCCTCTGCCCCGGCTTCGTCGCCGGGATGCGCCAGCCCGCCTGGGTGGCCCCTCTGACATGGCAGGGCCCACCGCCCCCGCGGGCGACCCTCGACGCGCTCTCGGGCGTGCTGGGCACTGCGCTGCCCGAGGCCCCTGGGGCGCAGCTCCGGCCGGCGGCCCCGGCCGAGGCCGCCTTGCGATGGGTCGGACACTGGACGCGGGCGCTGCTGTGGGCGGCCGGGCTGCCGGTGTTCGACCCGAGCGAGGTGTTGCCGCCAGCGCCCGGCGAGGCCGGGCCGTGGTGGCTCCTCGTCCCCGCCCACGGGCCGACGGCCGGTGCCACCGCGGAGGCGTTCGCCTGGACCTGTGGCCTGCTGGCCCGGACGCCGGAGGGCGGCTCCCGCGAGGCGCTCTCGGGGGAGCTTCCCGGGCTGCTGCGCCAGTTGCGCACCCTCGCCCCCCACGGGGCCAACACCGTGCCGCTCTTGAAGGCCGCCCACGAGGCCGGCATCCCTACGTGTCACGTGGCCGGCGGGGTCTACCAGATCGGCCAGGGCGCCCTGGCCCGCCTGCTCAAGAGCACCTTCACCGACCAGACGCCGGCCATCGGGGCGGAGTGGGCGCGAGACAAGCGACTTGCCGCGGCCGTTCTGAGGCGGGCGGGGCTCCCCACCCCGGCGCACCGCCTGG
>JAYKHL010000005.1:0-29284 GCA_035284865.1 Candidatus Sericytochromatia bacterium
CGGTGGGCGGCGGGGGCTGCTGGTGGTTCGCCCGGCGCCCGGGGGGCGCCGCGCGGCGCCGCCGCCCCTCGCGGCGACCGGGGCTGGCGGGCAGGGCCGTCAGGGCGCGTCGCCACCGGGCGAGCTCGGCCTGCGCCAGCCAGTCAGCCCCGCCCCCCACGGGCTCCGCCTCGACGTACAGGCTCGGGGGCTGTCCGGGCAGCCCGAAGCCAAGGCCTTCCCAGCTTGCCCCGGCCGGGCCGTGGTCGGCGTGGAGCACCAGGGCCGGCTCCCCTCGGTGCCAGGCGGCGTCGAGGCTTTCAGAAGCCGGCAACGTGGTGGCGGGGGAGGCGATCAACCAGGGATGGGGCATCAAGCTGGCAAACTCGGGAGGCTTGGCGTATGCTATGGACCCATCATAGCAGGCAGGTGACAGGCCCCTGCTTCGCCGCAACCTTCCAAACCCGCAGGAGGAACGATGTCTCACCGCACTCTGCCTGGCCTCGCGCTTGGCCTCTCCGCGACCTTGGCCGTGGTGGCCCCTGCCGTGGCTCACCCCCAGACCACCGCCGTGAGCGACGCCGCGCACGGCCTGGCCATGCAACATGGCCACCACCTCAAGCTGGACGGCAAGCTCGGCCCCCTCACCGCAGCGGCTGTCCGCCGCTTCCAGAAGGCCCATGGCATCAAGGTCGACGGCATCATCGGGACCGAGACGCGCAAGCTGCTTGGCCTGCCGCCCGGGCCCGCCTTGCGGCCTGGCATGACCCGGGTGGCGAACGAGGAGATCAGGATGGCCCAGCACATCCTGAGCCACCACGAGCACCTCTGGCACGGGGCGGCTGCGCCCGTCGCTGCGAAGCCTCCCGCTCCCGTGGAGCCGGCCGCGCCTGCGCCCACCCCCGAGCCGCAGCCCGCAGCGGAGCCCGAGGAGCCCTGGACAGCGGCGCCGAGCGTCTCGCCGGCCCCCACTCCCGAGCCGACGCCACCTGTCGCCACCCCGGCGGCTCCCGTGGCCGTGGACGCACGGCCGTTCCTGGTCGTGCAGGGCGGCAACTGGTTCTTGCCCAAGTTCTCCGGCACCTACGACTTCGACTGGGGCCTCACCCGGCCGGCTTACATGGGTGGCCTGCAGCTCTGGTCGGGCGACTGGGGCCTGGGGGGAGAGGTCACCAGCCTGCCCGCCTTCTTCGTCGAGCGCAACCAGGTGCTGGCGGCAGGCCTGATGGCTGACGCGCAGCTGAAGTGGCGGGACACGTCGGGTGCGAACCAGCTTGGCTTCGGCTACCGCAACGTGGGTGGGGGCAACCACCTGGGCACCCTCGCCTACGGCGTCGAGCTGCCCCTCGTGGGGGAGGCCCTGGCCTTGAAGGGGGCTGCCCTGGGCGGCACCAACTTCGGGTCGGGCTGGATGGCCGATGGCCGCGTGGGGCTGGGCCTCGGGTTCGGCTCGGTGCAGGTCGAGGCCGGGTGGCGGGCGCTGGGCCTGGCGGGCTTCGCCGGCGCCACCTCCCTGGTCTGGACCCAGGCCCCGTACGGCACGGTGGGCCTGCGGTTCTGATCTGATCGAGAGGCCTGGCCGCGACTGCCCCCTGGCAGCCGGCCAGGCGTGGCCCCGGGTGCCTCACCCGGGGCTTTTTGCTGGCCCTTCGCGCCGGGGCCATGTATGCTGATGGCGCTTGGACCGTCGCCCCCGGGAGCTCTCAATGCCTGCCTACACTCCGCTGCTGACCTCGCTCTGCCTGGTGGCAGCCCTCGGTGAGCCAGCGGTTGCCCTTCCCGCGCGGCCCCGCGCGAGCGCCGTGCCCCCGCGCGCCGCCGTTCAGCCGGGGGTGGATGGGATCTTCGCGGCGGAGACAGAGGCGGCGGTGCGGCGGTTCCAGCAGGCCGCCGGGCTGCCCGTCACGGGGGTCGTCGGCTCCCTCACCCACCGGGCCCTGGGGCTTCGCCCCGGGCTGCCGCTCAGGCGTGGCTCGCGGGGGCCTGCGGTCGTCGCGCTACAGCGCGCCCTGCTGCGCCGGGGCTACACGCTGCTCGTGCAGGCCGCGCCCGCCCCGGTGGCCGGAGGGACGGTGCCCGTGCGTCCGGCCCTCCGCCCGGCGCCGCCGCCGCCCGAGCGGGCACCGGAGCCGCCGCGCCCGACGTGGTCGCCTCCCGTGGCGCTGCCCGTGCTGCCTCCCGCCCCCCCGGCGGCGATCCTGGAGCCCCTCCGGCCCGTGCCACGGCAGGTCGTGCCGCGGCAGGCCGTGCCGGATGTGTTCGACGTCCCCGAACCCGTCGACCCTCTTGAGCTGCCGTCGCCGGCGCGTCCCACAGTGGTGGAGCGTGCCGGCCTGGAGGCGGCCGGAGACGTGGCCGGCCGCCCCTCGCTCGAGGCAGACGGAGGAACATGGCTCGTGCCGACGGCCCCCGGCGCCACGACCGTCGACCTCGCGCGGCCCGCGGTGACGGGTGGCTTCGCCTACTGGCGCGGCGACTGGGGCCTCGATGGCGGCTTCACCCTGCTGCCTGATGGCCGTCAGCTCTTCGACGCGCGAGGGCGGTGGCGCGATGCAGCGGGGCAGACGAGCTTCGGGGTCGGCTGGCGGGGGATCCTGCTGGCAGCCGGTCCCACCCACCTCGGCACGTTCAGCCTGGAGGGGCGGTGGCCCCTGCTGGGGCCGGCCGCGGGTCTGGAGGCGACCGGCCTCTGGGGCCTCGGGCTGCCGCTGACGATGGTGGCAGATGGGTACCTCGGGCTGGCAGGTCGGCTCGGGCCGGTCCGGCTGCGAGGCGGCTGGCGTGGGATTGCCCTCACCGGGGCGATCGAGGGCGCCACGCTTGGCTGGCACGGCCCTGTCGTGGGGCTCCAGCTTCCGCTTTGAGAAGCTTCCTTAAAATTAACTTAACCACTGATTAACCTGTCACCGCTCGGCCCCGTCGCAAGCCCGGGGGGGTCCTGCCCCACAATGAGGAGGGGCCCGGACGGGCCCATCGGCCTGGTGATCGTGGAGGATGGCGGTGCGGTTCGCTCCCTGGGTGCGTGGCTGGGTGGCCGGGGGCGTGCTGGCGTCCTGGCTGGCAGGCTGTGGAGCCGTGGTGGGGCGCGGCTTGCCGGTCGGGTCACCTGGCCGGGGCGCGGTGCGGGCCCTGTCGGCGGCCGGAGAGCCCTTCGCGCCGGGCTTCCTCTGGGGTGTCGCGACCTCCGGCTTCCAGACCGAGGGCGGCGACCAGACCAGCAACTGGGCCGCCTGGGCCCGGGCGGGCAAGGTCGCCCAGCCGATCGGCCCCGCGATCGACCACTGGCGCCGCTACGAGGAGGACCTCGATCTGGCCGCGGGGCTGGGGCTCAAGGCCTTCCGCCTCAGCCTGGAGTGGGCGCGGATCGAGCCTGAGCAGGGCCGCTTCGATGCGGAGGTGGTGCAGCACTACCACAACGTCATCTCCGCCGTTCGGGCGCGCGGAATGACGCCCATCGTGACGCTCGTCCACTTCACCTACCCCGCCTGGCTCGACGCCCCCGATGCCAGGGGGCGCACCGGCTGGGAGTCCGACCGGATGGTCCCGGAGTTCGCGCGATTTGCCGGGTGGGCCGCGGCTGAGTACGGCCCCTCCGTCCGCTGGTGGCTCACCATCAATGAGCCGAACACCTACGCCCTGGTCGGCTACCTGGCAGGCCTGATGCCGCCCGGCAAGATCAACCCCTTCGCTTATGCCGCCGTCATGGCCAACATCTCGCGGGCCCACCGGCTCGGCTACGAGGCGGTCCACGCGGCCGATCCGGACGCGATGGTCAGCATCAACCCGATCGTGATCCACTCCCGGCAGACCGACCCGACCTACCCCGCCGGACAGCTCGAGCGCGAGACACCTGTCCGCAGCGGGTTCTACGTCGATGTGCCCAGCTTCCTCGACCAGTTCTCCTCCCCGCGCGGCCAGGGAGCCACGGGAGAACGGCCCGGCGAGAAGCGCTACCTCGACTTCGTCGCCTTCAACTACTTCTACGCCGTCAAGGCCAACGAGGTGCCCTTGATCGGGAACTATGCCCGCTGGCCGATCTACCCCGAGGGCCTCTACGAGGTGGCCAAGAAGCTGCACGGCCGCTACGGCTTGCCCCTGATGGTGACGGAGAACGGCATGCCCACGCCCTCCGACAACCCGCGGCCGGATGGCTGGACCCGAGAGGCCTACATCGTCAACCACCTGCTGCACCTCCGGCGGGCGGTGGCCGAGGGGGTGCCCGTGCTCGGCTACATGCACTGGACCCTCGTCGATAACTACGAATGGGGCTCGTACGAGCCCAAGTTCGGGCTGTTCGGCGTCGATCGCCGCGACCCCCAGCTGCGACGCTTTCCCACCGCCAGCGCCGCCGTCTACGAGGCGATCGTCAAGGCGAACCGGCTGCCAGGGCATCTGCTGGAGCGGTACGCGGGCAGGCGGCGGTAGCCGCCCAGGGGGGCGTGCCTGACAGGCCCGCGGGAAGTCGTTATCATGAGCCAGGCCCAGCGCCCGTGAGGAGCCTGCCTTGACCTGCCCTTTCCTTCAGCCCGTCGCACCAGCCGTGGCCCAGGTGGCCGTCCGTGGCTGAGCCGTCGCAGCGCCGCACCTGGCTGCGGCGCCTGGGAGCGGTGCCTGCCGCGCTGCTGTTCCCCGGCCTCGGGCAGGCCGTCAACGCGGAGTGGGGCAAGGCCGGGGCGGTGTGCCTCGCGTTCTTCGGGGCCTTTGCCGGCGTGCTGGGCGAGGCTGGTCGCCTCGTCGCGGCCCTCGGGGGCGAGGCCACGGGGCTCGTGGCCGTCGAGCGCCTGTCGGAGCCAGCGGCCACGGCTGCCCTCGCGCAGGCAGGCCCGGCCGCCTCGCTGGGGCCGCTGGCGGGCTGGGTGGCCCTCTTGCTGGGCGTGATCGCTTACAGCATCTGGGACGCGTGGCGCGGCGCTGCACGTGGCGGAGGACGGCCATGAGGCAAGGCGGGCGGCTCGCGCTTGCCCTCGGGGTGGTCTGGCTGGCCGCCTGCACCCAGGCCCGGGTCACGTCCGTGGGGCCGTCACCCGCGACCGGCGTCGTCGTGGCGGCCCTCTCGCCGACCCCACTGCCGCGTGAGACCCCCACCGGCGGGCCGGCCTCGCCCGTGCCGACAGCCGCGGCCAGTGCTGCCCCCTCGCCCCTGCCCACGGGGAGGCCCGAGGTCGGGCTGCCTCCTGGCGAGCCCGGCTCCCTCGCGCCTGCGCCCGTGCTCACGCCCGTGCCGCCGAGCCCGGCGCCCCCGGCCTCGCCCTCGCCCACGCCCGACCCGCTCGCCAGCGGGGCTGCCACGGTGGTGGCGCTCGTGGAGGGGCGGGCCGACACGCGCACCCTGGCCGAGCTCGTGGCGCTCGCCGGGCTGGCCGGCACGCTCGGGGGCGCGGGCCCGATCACCCTCTTCGCGCCCACCGATGCGGCCTTCGCCAAGCTGCCGGTGGGCGACGTGGCGGCCTTGCGGCGCCCGGAGGGCCGCCAGTCCTTGCAGCGCATCCTCACGCACCACGCCGTGCCCGGCTCGCTGGATCGCGCCCGGCTGGTGGACGGCCGCCTCACCCCCCTCGACGGCGTCAGCCTCGCCGTCACCACGCGCGATGGCCAGCCACGCATCGCCGAGGCCGCGATCGAGACCGCGGACCTGGTGGCGGGCAACGGCCTCGTTCACACGATCGACACCGTGCTCGTGCCGCCCGACCTCGTGCTCGGGCCTGCCACGCTGGCCGAGCTCGTGGCCTCGGACCCGGCGCTCTCCTTGCTGCAGCAGGCCCTCGTGGCGGCGGGGCTGGAGCCGACGCTGCGTGGCACGGGGCCGTTCACCCTGTTCGCGCCCGTCGATGCCGGCTTCGACCAGCTCGCCCCGGGGGCCCTCGCCCGCTTGCTGGAGCCAGCCAACCAGGCCACGCTGGCAAGCCTGCTGCGGTACCACCTCGTGGACGGCCAGCGCCCCTCGGGCGGGATCGCCGCGGGTGGCCTGCCGACCCTCCTCGGGCCTGCGCTGCCCGCCACCACAGGGCCGCTGAGGGTCGCCGGGCAGGCCGTGCTGGTGCCGGATCGCTTCGCGGGCAACGGCGTGCTGCACACCGTCGAGGGGCTGCTCTTTCCTCCGGGCCTGGTGCTGCCTTGAGGGGTGAAAAGATTTCCCGGCGGGCGTGGTGAAGTTCCGGGACAGCCGGGGTAAGCAGCGGATACGTCGCTTCTCTCATACGTGTCCGAAAGGAAGCATCACCCCATGAAGTACGGTCTGCTCGGTGCCGCCCTCTGTTGCGCGCTCGTCGGCGCCCCCGCCGCGCTCGCCAACCACCATGAGGCTGGCCACAAGGCCGCTGAGCCTGCCAAGGCAGCGCACAAGTTCCATTGCGCCAAGTGCAAGACCACGGCCGACAAGGCCGGCAAGTGCCCCAAGTGTCACCACGACATGGTCGCGGCCGATGCCAAGGGCCACGACGCCCACGGCAAGGGCCATGAAGCCCACGACAAGGGTCACGACGACCACGGCCACGGCCATGACGGCCACGGCCATGGGGACCACGACCATGACGATCACGGCCACGACCACAAGGACGGCGGCCACCACTAGAGCACCGATCAAGTCATGAGCGCGAGTGGATGGTGACGGGCTGGCGTCGAGGGGCTGGGAACGACGAGGGAGCGGGCTGAAAGGCACGTGACCGAGGCGGACCCAGAGGCCTGGGCGTCGGAACCAGGATCCGCCGAGCAAAGACTTGATGGGGGCTGCTGTGGCCCCACGCCGGCCCCGGAAGGCCGCCTCGAACCCGAGGCGGCCCTTTGGGTTGACTGGCGGGGGCCGGCGGCCCTTTCAGGTCGGCCGCTTCACCCACTCCACCCCCGTGGTTGCCACCGCCGCGACGGTGAAGAGGCCCACCGCCACCCCCAGCACGGGGGAGGCCAGGCCTGCCAGCAGCCCGAGCAGGCCGCCTGCTGCAACCCCCACCGCCGCGTTGATGGCGGTGTTGACGGCCCTGCGCCCCAGCTGCGCGAGCGGCGGCTCCTCGGGCTGGAGCGACGGGGGAGCGGCCACCACCGCCGGGGTTGGAGCCGGGGCGTCCGGGACGGCCTCGGGCGAGGCCGGCCCGGGTGGGCAGGCCGCCGCGCGCGCGGGGAGCCAGGGGGCCTCGGGCGCGGAGCGAGAGAGCAGCTCGTGCAGGAGGGCCTCGAGGGCTGCCCCGGCCCCGTCGGGGGTCCGGGGAGGGGGCGCGGCAGCCGGGGTGCAGCCGCCGCCCCCCGGGGCCTGCGTCGAGAGGCACAGCGTGTCCTCGCACGTCGGGCGTCCGGCGGGGGAGGGCGTCGCCGCCGGGGGTCGGGTCGGGGCGGCGGGGCCTGAGGCCGGGGGCTGAAGCCGGACCGAGAGCCAGGCCTCGAGGGCCCGGGCGAGCAGGGGGGCGCGGCGGTCGGTGGTGGGCGTCATGGGGGCTCCTTTCGGGGATCAGGGGGGCTCAGCGGGACCGGGCCAGCAGGCCGAGGCCGGCCGTGCAGGCGAGCTGGGTCGGGCTGGTGCAGGACAGCAGCGGCGGGAGGTGGGCGAGGAGGCTTGCCAGCCGGCCCCAGGCCGTCGGCCGGCGGGAGGTGAGGGGGCGTCGCACCACGAGGCGGGCCGGGGACGGGCGCCGCGGGCCGGGCGGCACGGCGGGGCGGCTGAGGGCTGCGCCCGCCTCCATCAGGGCCTCGCGGAGGGTGGCGATGGCCTCGCGGGTGGCAGGGCCGGCGGTCGTGCGCTGCAGCTCGGCCATGGCGGCCTGCAGCGCCACCCGCGTGGGCGGACCGGCTGGCGCGTCGGGGGAGGGCTGCAGGGCCGCAAGGGCCTCGGCGAGGCCGGAGGCCCGGCCTCCCAGGCTGGCGAGCACGGGCTCGGCGGCCGCGGTCACCGCGGCCAGGGCGGCACGGGCCGCAGGGGAGAGCGCTGGAGGGTGGGGGGGCGTGCGGGACACGGACATGGGGGCTCCTTCCTCGACGGCGGGGGCGGGCCCGGGGCGGCCCGCGAGGAAGGTTGTCGGGCCCACACTGCCCGGGCTTTCGACATTTAACAGATATTTTACAAAAAAGATCTAAACCACCGACGGGAGAAAGCGCCGCCGGGCCTGGGCGCGGCTCAGCGGGGCTCGGCGTGCGGCTCGGGGAGCCGTGCCGCGATCGCCCAGCCGAGCAGCGCGACGGCGATGCCGTAGCTGAAGACCCACGCCAGGGCCTGCTGCAGCACGCCGCGCACGGTCGCTGCCAGGGCGGGCGTGAGGCCCGCAAGGCCGGCTGGCGACAGCAAGGCCTGCGGCTCGGGCCGCTGCGCGGGGGGCAGCCCGGGCAGCCCTGCGACCAGCCCGGCGTCGAGGTGCCAGCCCAGCACGGCGCCGAGCACGGCCACGCCGAAGGTCCCGCCGATGCTGCGGAAGAACTGCACCAGCGCCGTCATCGAGCCGAGCTGGCCGGGGGGGGCGGCGTTCTGGGCCGCCAGCAGGAAGACCGGGAAGGTGCTCCCGAGCCCCAGCCCGATGCCGAAGGCGACGCCCGCGATCCAGCCGGCCCCGAGCCCACCGAGCGTCGCGCCGAGCAGCCCGGCCGAGGCCAGCGTGGCGAGCCCGAGCCCGCCTGCGGCCAGGCGGCGCGTGCGCACGCCCGCGGAGGCGAGGTGGCCGCTCACGGTGGAGCCGCTGACCATGCCGAGCATGAAGGGCGTCAGCACCAGGCCGGCACGCGTGGGGCCGAGCCCCAGCACCCCCTGTGCGAAGAGCGGCAGGAACATCGTGTCGCTGAACAGCAGGACGCCCGTGAACACGGAGGCGGCGGCGACCACCGCCATCACGGGCTGCCGGAACAGGCCCGGCGGGATGATGGGGGCGACGGCCCGCCGCTCCACGTGCCAGAACCAGGCGCCGAAGACGGCGCCCAGCCCGGCCAGCGCCAGCGCCGCGGGGCTCGTCCACGGCAGGTGCTTGCCGCCCAGGCTCGCGAGCAGCAACAGGGGCGTGAGGGCCCCGACGAGCAGCACCGCGCCCGCCCAGTCGAGCGGTGGGCGCGCCCCCTCACGCGGGGCGCCGGGCAGGGTGGCGGCCACCACGGCCAGCGCGACAAGGCCCACGGGCACGTTGGCCCAGAAGGACCAGCGCCAGCCCAGGTGCTCCGTGAGCCAGCCGCCTACCACCGGCCCGAGCAGGCTCGAGGCCCCGAAGGCCGCCCCGATCAGGCCCTGGATGCGGGCCCGCTCGTGCGGGGGGTAGAGGTCTCCCACGATGGCGAAGGCGACGGGGAAGATGGCCCCGGCCCCCAGCCCCTGGACGGCCCGCACCGCCACCAGCTCCGGCATCGTGCGCGCGAAGCCGGCCACCAGACAGCTGCCGATGAAGAGCGCAATGCCGAACAGGAACACCACCCGGCGCCCATGCAGGTCGGAGAGCTTGCCCAGGATCGGCACCGACACGGTGGACGTCAGCATGAAGGCCGTGAACACCCAGGCATAGAGGTCCAGCCCGCCCATCGTGGCCACGATGCTCGGCATCGCCGTCGTCACGGTGGTCTGGTTGAGGGAGGCGAGGAAGACGGCGAGGAACACGCCGCTCATCACGAGCGAGGGGCGAGGGGCGACAGGCGACACCCTACGAGCATACCAGCCAGCGCCGCGCGACGCCGTGACCTCGGGGCGACGCCCGCTGGCCTGCGTCAAGCGGCGGCGGGACCTGCTACCATGGGCGGGCTCAGGAGATTGCCCGTGCCCGACGCCTCTCCGGTGGCCGCCGCGGCCGCCGACACCTTCACGCTCGCCGTGAGCGGCATGACCTGCGCGGCCTGTGCGGGCCGCGTGGAGCGGGCGCTGCGCCGGGTGCCCGGGGTGCTGGAGGCCACCGTCAACCTGGCGGCGGCGCGCGCACGGGTGCTCGCCGTGCCGGGAGCAGCCACGGCGGAGGCCCTCGCCGCAGCGGTCGCGGCGGCCGGCTATGGGGCTGCCCCCTGGGCCCCGCCGACCGACCCCGCCGGGGCCGCGGTCGCCGCGGCCACCCGGCAGGCCGCCGAGCTGGCGGCCTCGCGGCGGCGGCTGGCCCTGGCCTGGCTGTTTGCGGCGCCCGTGGTGGTCGGGGCGATGGCGCTGCACGGCCCCTGGGGTGCTGGCCTGCCAGGGTGGCTCCATGCCCCCTGGTGGCAGCTGGCGCTCACCGCCCCGCTGGTCTTCGGGGTCGGCGCCCCCTTCTTCACGACGGCGTGGCGGGCCGCGCGCCACGGGACGGCCACCATGGACACGCTGGTGGCGCTCGGCACGGGAGCCGCCTTCGGGGCGAGCCTGGCTGCAACCCTCTGGCCGGAAGCCTACGCGGCCCGGGGCCTCCGGCCGGACGTCTACTACGAGGCCGCGGCCGCGATCGTGGCGCTGATCCTCACGGGCCGGCATGCAGAGGCCGTCGCGCGAGGCCGGGCCAGCGCTGCCATCCGGTCGCTGCTGGCGCTGGCGCCGGCCCGGGCGCGCCGCCTCACGGCCTCGGGGGAGGAGGTCGAGCTGCCGGTCGCGGAGGTCCTCGTGGGCGACCGCCTGCGCGTGCGGCCCGGCGAGCGGGTGCCGGTGGATGGCGTCGTGCTCGAGGGCGCCTCGCACCTCGACGAGTCGATGCTGACGGGGGAGAGCCAGCCCGTCGCGCGGGGTCCGGGTGACGAGGTGGTGGGGGCCACCGTCAACCAGCAAGGCGCCTTCGTGATGGAGGCCCGCAAGGTGGGTGCCGACACCGCCCTCGCCCAGATCGTGCGGCTGGTCGAGGCGGCCCAGGGCTCCAGGGCACCGATCCAGCGCCACGCGGATCGCGTCGTGGCGGTCTTCGTGCCGATCGTGCTGGCGCTCGCGGCTGTGACCTTCGTCGGCTGGCTCCTGGCGGCCCCGCCGCAGGCGCTGAGCCTGGCCACCCTGGCGGCCGTCTCCGTGCTGATCGTCGCCTGTCCCTGCGCGATGGGCCTTGCCACCCCCACCTCGATCATGGTCGGCGCAGGGCGTGGCGCCACCCTCGGCGTGCTGTTCAAGGACGCCGCCGCCCTCGAGGCCCTCGCCGGGGTCGACGTCGTGCTCCTCGACAAGACGGGCACGCTGACCCGTGGCGCCCCCGAGGTCACGGACGTGCTGCCCGTGGCCGGTGCCTCCGAGCCCGAGCTGCTCGCGGCCGCCGCGGCCCTGGAGCTGAGCTCGGAGCACCCCCTTGCCAAGGCCGTGGGCCGCGCCGCCCGCGCGCGCGGGCTCACGCCCGCACCCGTGGAGGGCTTCGAGGCCGTGCCCGGCGCCGGGGTGCGAGGGCGCGTGGCAGGCCAGCCCTGGTGGCTTGGCAGCGAGGCCTTCGTGCGGGCCAGCGGCGCCGACCTGACCCCCGTGGCGGGCTGGCTCGATGCCCTCGCGGATGCCGGGAAGACGCCGGTGGTGCTGGCCGACGCGCGCGGCGTGCGGGGCGTGCTTGCGATCGCCGATGCCCCCAAGCCGGAGGCGGCGGGCGTGATCCGCGCCTTGCGGGCTCGGGGGCTGGAGGTGGTGATGGTGACTGGCGATCGGGCCCGCACGGCCCGGGCCGTCGCGGCCACGCTCGGCATCGAGCGGGTGCTGGCCGAGGTGCGCCCGGCCGAGAAGGCCGCGCACGTGCAGGCGTTGCAGGCCGAGGGGCGACGCGTCGTGATGGTCGGGGACGGCGTCAACGACGCCCCGGCGCTCGCGGCGGCGAAGGTCGGGCTCGCCATCGGCACGGGGACGGACGTGGCGATCGAGGCGGCGGACGTGACGCTGCTGTCCGGGGGCCTCGGTGGCGTCGTGGTCGCGCACGCCCTCGCGCGGGCGGTCCTTGCCAACATCCGACAGAACCTCGTGTGGGCCTTCGGCTACAACATCGCCGCGCTGCCAATCGCGGCGGGGGTGCTCTACCCCTGGACGGGCCAGCTGCTGTCGCCCGCCATCGCCAGCGGCGCCATGGCCGCGAGCTCCGTGTGCGTCGTGCTGAACGCCCTGCGCCTGCGCCGCTTCGCGCCGCCCCGGGGGGAGCCGTGAGGCCGGGCCTGCGAGCCGGCGGGCTCGTCGTGCTCGGCCTGGGGCTGCTGGCTGCGGCCCCTGCCCTGGCGCGCCCCGTCCACGTGCCGCGGCCGGTGGACGACAGGCTGGAGCACCACCGCCCGACGCGGAAGCCGGCCCGGCCCGACGCGGCAGATGGCCAGGCCAGCGCCGCCATCGCAGCCCTCCCCCGGGCGCTGCTCTCGCGGGCCCGGACCCTGGGCCCGGGCACCGCCTTGCTGCCTGCCACCAGCCCCTTGCGGGCCTGGCCGGTGGCGGCTGGTGGCTGGCTCTGGCTGCTGCAGGGCAGCCTCTCGGCGGGCCCCAGCGGGCAGGACGGGCCCCGCGGTGGGCGGGCCTGGGGCCTGACCAACTGGCAGCAGGTGTCGGGCGTTCGTGCCCTTGGGCCGGGGCTGCTGGCGCTGCGCTCGCGGACGAGCCTGGAGCCCTGGACCCTGCCGGCCGGCGGGCTGCCACAGCTCTTCCAGACGGGCGGTGGCACCCAGGCGCAGCCCCTGGTCGACCGTCAGGCGCCCCAGGAGGCCCTCTCGGAACTTTCGGCGCGCCTCACGTGGCCCCTCTCGGATCACGCGGGCCTGGTGCTGTACGGCGGCCTGGTCGGGGAGCCCGCGCTCGGGCCCGCCGCCGCCTGGCAGCGGCCGTCGGCCGCAGACAACGCCTGGGCGCCGCTGGTGCCGGCCGTGCCAGACGCGGCGCGCGTCTGCCACGGCGTGGTGACGGCGGGCCTCGAGCTCGGGGCATGGCGGCTCGAGGGCTCGGCCTTCAACGGCCGGGAGGCGAGCGGCGACCTTGGGGGGCTCAGGCTGCGTCCCCTCGACGCGTGGGCGGCGCGCCTGAGCTGGGTGCCGGACCCCCGCTGGGTGCTGCAGGCCTCGACGGCCCGCTTGCGGGCGCCCGCACCGCGCCTGCCCGGGGACGTCGAGCGGTCCACGGCCTCGGCGACGGTGGTGCAGCCGGTGCCTGGCGGCCTGTGGGCCACCACGGCCCTCTGGGGCCACCAGCGCGCGGCGTCTGCCGGCACCGAGCGCCGGGGCCTCGGGCTCGAGAGCCAGTATGACTTCGGGGCCACCCACCTCTACGGGCGCGCCGAGTGGGGTGACGTGGCCGGGCTGCCCGCCGTCGACGCCACCGGCGGGCACCGGTTGGGGGCCTTCACCGTCGGGCTGGCGCGCGACCTCGACTGGAGCGAGGCCTTCGACCTCGCCATCGGTGCTGACGCCACCACCTGCGAGGTGCCGGCCGACCTGGCGTCGCTGTATGGCGAGGCCCCGCTCTCCTGGCGCGTCTACGCCCGCCTCCGCCCGCCCGGGCAGCGTGCGGACCCTCGCCCGTCGCCTTGACGCAGGCCGGACCCGCCCTAAGATGGCCCTCGCCCGAGGGGGCGGAAGGAGGGCAAGATGCGGGTGCTCATCGCAACGGACGGCTCTGCCAGCGCCTGGCACGCCCTGAGGGAGGCCATCCGGACGCTGCCGCTGGCGGCAGCGGAGGTCCACGTGGCGGTGGTCGCGCCCGTGATCGCCGTGATCGAAGACCCGAGGGCCTACGGGGTGTCGGTTGCGCCGGTCTACCGGGATGTGCGGGAGGCCGCCCGCCGGGATCTCGACGCCGCGCTGGCGGCGCTGCTCACGGCAGGGATCCAGGCTCAGGGGACGCTGCGGGAGGGAGACCCAGCCATGGAACTGCTGGCCCTCGCCGAGGAGCTCAAGCCAGCGCTGATCGTCGTGGGCAGCCACGGGCGCGGTGGGGTGGGGCGCTTCTTGCTCGGCAGCGTCTCGGATGCCCTCGTGCACCGGTGGCCAGGCGCGGTGCTGGTCGTGCGACAGCCTGCCGACGCGCTGCGGGGTCAAGGCGAGCAGGCGGTCTCGACCGTGATGCACCCGGCCCCCGTCACGGTGCCCGCCGAGGCCAGCGTCACGCAGGCTGCCCGCTTGATGCGGGAGCGTGGGGTCGGCTGGCTGCCGGTGGTGCGGGAGGGGCGCCTCATCGGGGTGGTCACGGACCGGGACCTGGTCGTGCGCGTGCTCGGTCAGGGCCAGGACCCTGCCAAGGTGACGGCCGGTGACGTCTGCACCCCAGAGGTCGTGTGGGTGGCTCCCCAGATGCCCCTGGAGGAAGCCGTCCGCCTGATGGAGCACCACCGCGTGCGGCGCGTCGCCGTGCTGGATGGCCACCGCGTGGCGGGGGTGGTGGCCATCGATGACCTGGCGCCCCGCACGCCGCGCCTGGCCGAGCACGCCCTCACGACGATCACCAAGGCGGTGGGGGAGCCCGGGCGGTAGCGCAGGCTCAGGCGAGGCGCGCCGCGTAGCCCTCCGCCTCGAGGGCGGCCACCAGGGCGGGGAGCACGGCGTCGCCCTCGATCCGGGCGGCGCCCACCTCGACCTCGACGCGCGTCACGCCGGGCAGGCCCTCGAGGGCCTGCCTCACGGCCCTGACGCAGTGGTCACAGCTCATGCCATCGATCGCGAGCGCGGTGGTCATCGGGGCCTCCTCGGACAGGGACACGAAAACAGCCCCCGTGAGGGGGCTGATGAAGCGCGGCGTAAAGGACTCGAACCTTTAACCCCCGGTTTTGGAGACCGGTGCTCTACCAATTGAGCTAACACCGCAGCGCTGGCTATTATACACCAATCCGTCGCTGCCGGCCAGCGGAATCCGACCCGCCCGGTCAGCCCGTCTCTTCCTCCCCCCAGGGGGCCGGCCGCTCCCGGTCGCGCTGCAGCGCGGTCGTCACGGCGGGGTAGAGGTGCTCGACGGGGCAGCCCAGCCGCTGGGCGTGCTCCAGCGCGCTCCATGTCCGGCTCCCGCGCCGACCGTTCCAGCAGGCCAGCACGAAGGCCCCGTCGGCGAGCAGCGCCCGCTCCGTCTCGAGCCGCAGCGCCGCGTGCTCGTGGCGGGTGTGGGCGGGCCGGGCGAACAGCACCTGGTGCGCGTCGGCGCGGGCCAGGGCGCGCCGGGCCCAGGCCAGGATGGCCCGGGGTTCCTGGGCCTCGTCGGGCAGGGGGTGCGGCAGCACCACCTCCAGCCGCACGGGCAGCCCGGCGTCCCGGGCCCGCAGGGCCGCCGCCGCCGCCATCAGCGGGAAACCCGCCTCCAGGGTGCTGCGGACGCACAGCGGGCCTTGCGCCGCCCACCGCGCGAGGTGGCCCTGGATGGCCTCGATGGCCGGCACCCAGGCCATCGGGCGCCACAGCCCGCCCAGCCCGCCGGGCCCCTCTCCGATCGCCGCCACGATGCGCATGGTCACGCCCTCCCTCGCGGGGTGCCTCCAGTATAGAAAATTTGTTCGACCCTGATCAAGCCCCCGGTGTGCGGCCGATCACGGCCCGGGCCTGCCCCGCGGTGTGCGGCCTGGAAACAGGGGGCGCGTGTGGTAAGCTGGCGCTGCTGCCGGAGGAGACCCCGATGCCGTCGCTGCACCTGCTGCCGTGGTCCCGGCTGGCGCCCCCCGAGGCGCTCGCCGGGCGTCGCGTGCTGACGCCCAACCCCCGGGCGGCGCGGGCGCTGAACGTCGAGGCCTGCTCGCTCGTCGACCTTGCCACCCGCCGGCTTCAGGAGGCGGCCGCGCCGCCCGTCGCGAGCCCGCTCGAAGCCCAGGCCTTGATGCTCGAGGCCGTCCGGCGCGCCTGGCCCGGCGGGCGGGACCCGGAGGGGCGCGCCCGGGGCGTCGCGCCCGTGGTCCGGGGCTGGCTGCGGGCGGGGGCGGACCTCGGCCTGATCGAGGCTGCCGGGCCGCCCCGCGCGCAGGCGATCGCGCGGATCGCCCGGGCCTACGTCGCGGCCCTCGTGGAGGCCGAGCGGCTCGACCCTGCGCAGGTGCTGCGGGCAGCGGCAGCGCTTCCGGGCCAGGAAGACGTGCTGGTCACCGGGTACCCCCGCCTGGGCTGGGACGAGGCAGCCTACGTGGAGGCCGTGGCGGGTCCGGCCTCGTGCGTGCTGCTGCCGGACGCCTGTGGCGAGGACGGCCGGCCGGAGCCTGCCTATGCCGGGAACCGCGCGCTCGCCGCACGCTGGCGGGCCGCCGACTGGGAGGTGATCGAGGCAGGGGCCGGCCCCGCCGTCGCGCCGGCCGTGCCCGTCACGGTGCGCTCCTACGCCGACGAGGAGGCCGAGCTGCGCGGGGCGCTCGCGGCCATCAAGGAGGCCCTGCTGGGGGGCCTGCGGCCCTCCGAGTGCGTCCTGGTGGCCCGGGACGATGCGGCGATCGGCCCGCTGGCCCTGGCGGTTGCCCAGGAGTACGGCGTGCCGCTGCAGCTGCACCACCGCGTGCCGCTGCAGGAGACCCGCCTCGGCACCTGGCTGGAGGCGCTCCTGGCCGCGGCGGCCAAGGGCTTCGACCGGGACGCGACGCTGGCCCTGCTCGCACACCCGCTGACGGGCCTCGGGCTCCCGCAGGGCAGCAGCCTCGCGGCCCTGCGTGGGCAGGCCCTGGCGGGCGTGGACGACTGGCAGCAGGCGGGCGTGGCGCTCGGCCCGCTCATGCCGCCGGCCGGCCAGGCCCCCGCGGAGGCCTGGTGCCGCTGGCTGGCGGGGGCCCTCACGGCCGCGCGCGTCGGCGGGCAGGCGCGCCCCTGGGGGTCGGCGGTGCGCGCCCTGCAGGCGCTGCAGCGGGCCTTGCCAACGCTGGCCGAGGCCCCCGGGCCCCTGAGCCTGGAGGCCTTCGCGGCCCGGCTGCGCGAGCTGACGCGGCACCTCACGGTGCCCTTCCGCCCCCACCGCGGGGGGGTGTCGCTGCACACGCCGCTCGCCCTGTTCGGCGCCCGCGTGCGCCGGGTCTTCGTCGTCGGGGTGGCCGAGGGGGTGCTGCCGGCGCCCGTCACCGACAGCCACGTGCTCGACTTCCACGACCTGGCCGCCCTGGCGGCCCTGGGCGTCCCCGTGGAGGACGCCGCCGGCGCGGCCGGCCGCGAGCTCACCAGCTTCGCCGCGCTGGCGGCCACCGCCACCGAGGCGCTGGTGCTCTCGTACCCGCGCATGCGCGGCGGCAAGCCCGCGCTGCCGAGCCCCTTCCTGGCGCCCTTCGAGGCCGCCGAGGCCGTCCGCCACGCCCAGCTGCTCGCGAGCCGCGAGGAACACCGGCGCCATGGGCTGGGGGGGCGCGCGCTCGGCGACGACCCCCTGGCCCCCGCGCTGGCGGCGGCGCTGGCGGCCGAGCTCGCCCGGGAGGGCGGCGAGCCCCACGGGCCCCACGAGGGGATCAGCGGCGTGCCCGTGGACCCCGAGCGGCGGGTGTTCAGCGCCAGCCAGCTCACGACGCTCGGCCAGTGCGCCTTCCGCTGGTTCGCCAGCCATGGCCTGCGCCTCTTGCCGCCCGAGGACGAGGGCGATGCCCTCTCGGAGGCCCAGCGCGGCACGCTCTACCACAAGGCCCTGCAGCACGCCGTCGGGGGCGCCCTCGAGGCCCCCGAGCTGCGCGAGGCCACCGTGGCCCGCCTGACCGAGGCGCTCGAGCACGCGCGGGCGGACATGGCGATCCCCCCGGGGCCGGCCTGGGAGCGACAGGTGCCGGGCCACCTCCGCCTGCTGGAGGCGGCCGTCCGGGCCCCGGGCTTCCTCGCCGAGGGGGCCCGGCCGATCGCGTGCGAGGAGAGCTTCACGGGGTCCTGGCGCGGCCTGCGCCTGACGGGCCGGATCGACCGCATCGACCGCGACGCCGCGGGGCGGCTCGTGCTCGTCGACTACAAGACCAGCGGGTCCACCCCGAAGGGCGCGCGGGATGCCGAGGAGCGGCTCCGGCTCGACCTCCAGCTGCCCATCTACGTCGAGGCCGCCGCCCCCGAGCTTTACCCGCAGCACCCCGTGGGGGGGGCCGTGTACTACTCGCTGACCAAGGCCACGGCGCTCGACGTCCGGCTGCCCGCGGCCGAGGCCCTCGACGCCTTCGTCGCGGGCGTCCGCGCGCGGCTCGCGGCCGGGGCCTTTCCCGTCTCGCCCGACCCCAAGCGGGAGGCCTGCACCTGGTGCGACCACCAGCTCGTCTGTCGCATCGGGCCGGGCCACGAGCGCAAGCCGCAGGAGGGCTCCCCATGACCTGCCTCCCCGCGTCGGCCCCCGTCTGGGAGGCCGACGGCGACCTCGTCGTGACCGCCGGTGCCGGCGCGGGCAAGACCTACATGCTCCAGAAGCGGTTCGCGCACCACCTGGAGGTGGACGGCCTGAGCCCCCTCGCGATCGTCGCCGTCACCTTCACCGAGCTCGCCGCCGCCGAGCTGCGGGCGCGCGTGCGCGAGGAGGTGCGCGCCCGGGTGCTGGCGCGCCGGGCGCAAGGCCTCACGGGCGGCCCCCTCGACGCCCCGGGGCTGCTCGGCACGCTGGAGGCCGCGCCGATCAGCACCATCCACGCCCTGGCGGCCCGGATCTGCCGCGAGCACCCCGACGAGGCCGAGGTGCCGCGCGAGTTCGCGATCCTCGACGAGCGCGACGGCGTGCTCTGGCAGGCCGAGCACCTCGAGGCGGCCCTCGCCGCCCTGCCCCCCGCGCTGTTCGAGCACCTGCCGTGGGCCAAGGCGCGCGCCGTCCTCGCGGCGCTGCTGCGCGACCCTCACCTCACGGCGCAGGCGCTCCGCGTGCCGCTGCCCGACCTCGCCGCCGACGCCAGCGAGGCCGACCACCGCCTCGCGGCCGTGCTGCCCGTGCTGCGCGAGGCCTGGGACCAGGTCTCGGCCGGCTTGCGGGCCGAGAAGATGCGCCAGCGACGCCTCGACTACGCCGACCTCGAGCTCGGGGCGCTGCGGGCGCTGTCGCACGACGCGGTGCGGGCCTACTACCACGCCCGCTGGCGGGCCGTGATCGTGGACGAGTTCCAGGACACCAACCCGGTGCAGGCTGAGCTGCTGCGGCACCTCACGGCGCCCCGCGACGGCACGCGGGCGCGCCTGACGATCGTGGGGGACGAGAAGCAGTCGATCTTCGGCTTCCGGCGCGCCGATCCCCGCGTCTTCCAGGACTTCCAGGCGGACCTCGCGGCCCGCGGCCGCGTCGGCGAGCTCGCCGAGAGCCGGCGCACCCACGCGCCCCTGATGGCCCTGCTCAACGCCGTCTGCGGCCCGCTGCTGCCAGGCGTCCGCGTGGCCATGGGGGCCACGCGCCAGGCGGCCCCCGCCCCGGCGCCTCACCTCGAGGTGCTCGTCCTCGACGCCGCCGCCCGCGGCCGGGGGGCCCTGCCGGCCGAGCTGCGCCGCCGCCTGGAGGCCGACCGGCTGGCGCGCCATCTGCGGGCCATGCTGGACCGCCAGCCGGCCTTCCCGGTGCACGACCGCCACGCCGAGCGGCGGGGCGACGGGCCCGCCACCCGCCCGCTGACGTGCGCGGACATCGCGGTGCTGGCGCGGTCCTGGTCCTCCCTGGAGGTCATCGGGGAGGCCCTCGCCGCGCAGGGCCTCCCGGCGGTCCAGACGCGGGGCGGCAACCTGCTCGAGACCCGCGAGGCGCTCGACGCCCTGGCGCTGCTGACGTGGCTGGCCCGTCCGGCCGAGGACCAGGCCCTCGTGGCGGTGCTGCGCAGCCCCTTCTTCGCCGTGGACGACGGCCAGCTGGCCCGCCTGGCCGCCCAGCTGCCGCCGCGGCCCACCGACGAGGCGCAGGCGGCCGGGGCGCCGCCGCGGCCCACCGACGAGGCGCAGGCGGACAGGACGCCGCCGCGGCCCACCGACCAGAAGCAGGCGGCCAGGACGTCGGCGCCGGAGCGGCCGCGCCGGGCCTGGGGGGCCTGGTGGCAGGCCATCGAGCACTCGCCGGACGGGGCCTGGCAGGCCATCCGGGACGTGCTGCGGGGCTGGCTGGCCGCCCGCCGGACGCTGGCGCCCTCGGCCCTGCTCGCCCGGGCGGACCATGACCGCGGGTACACGGCCGTCGCGGCCACCATGCCCGGTGGCCGGCGGCGGCTGGCGGACTGGCAGGGGGTGGTCGCCCTCGTGCGGGACCTCGAGCGGGGCACCGAGGACGTGGGCGTCGTCGTGCGCCGGCTGCGCCAGCTGCTGGCGGCGGGCGTCACGATCGAGCGCCCGCCGCTCGAGGCTGGCGAGGCCATCAGCCTGCTCACGATCCACGCGGCCAAGGGGCTCGAGTGGCCGGTGGTCGCCGTGGTCGACCTCGCGCGGGCCAACCCGAACGACGTGTCGGAGGTCCGCCTCGACGCGGAGCTGGGCGTCGCGCTGCGGCTCGGGGGCAGCGACAGCGAGGACACCACGCCTGCCCGCTTCCGGGCGCTCGGCGAGCAGCGCAAGGCGGCCGAGGCGGAGGAGCGTCGCCGCCTGCTGTACGTGGCGCTCACGCGCGCCCGCGACCACCTCGTCCTCAGCGCCGCGGCCCGCAAGGGGCCCCTGCTCGACCTGCTGGCGCCCGGCGTGCAGGCGGCCGGCCTTGCCCCCGCCCTGGCCCGGCCGGAGCTGGCCCGCGGGCGGCCCCCGGAGCTGCCCCCCCATGCCTGGCCCCAGGGCCTGCCGGCGCTGCTCGAGGCCTGCGGGCCCGGCCTCGAGGAGCTCCCCGTGACGGCCCTCGCCGAGTACGCGCGCTGCCCGGCCCGCTTCCGGTTCAGCATCGTGGAGCGGCACCCGCCGGAGGCCCCGCCCGGGGCGGCGGGCAGCCCCCAGCGCGTCCACCCTGCGGCGCTGGGCACCCTCGTGCATGCGGCGCTGGAGCACGACGTGCGCGACCCCGAGGCGCTGGCCCGGCTCGCGTCCCGCCTGGGCTCCCCGCTGGCCGGCGACGCGACGGCGCTGGGGGAGGCGGCCGCGCTGGTGGCGCGCTTCCACGCGGCGCCGGCCTTCGCCGCGCTGGACGCCCCGCGGCTGCGGCAGGAGGTCCCCTTCCGGAAGGCCCTCGGGCCGCTGGAGCTGGTGGGCAAGATCGACGCGGTGGGGCCGGACTTCGTGCTCGACTACAAGACGGACCGGGAGGTGAACCCCGACCACCACCTGCTGCAGCTGGCCGTGTACGCCTGGGCTGCCGGCGTGGGGACCGCCTGCCTCGCCTTCGTGCGGCACGACCACCTGCACCGCTTCGACGCGACGGCGCTCGAGGGCGGCCTCGCCCGGGCGCAGGCGCTCGTGGAGGCGATCGCCCGCGGGGACTTCGCGGCGCGGCCCACGCGGGAGGCCTGCGGGGAGTGCCCCTACGTGCGGCTGTGCGAGGCGTGCCACCCGGAGGTGCAGGCGATGGCGGTCGCGCAGGACGACGCCTCCTGCTTGTGGCAGGAGGCGCTCGAGATCGACGAGCCGGGGGAGGTCGCCGCCGCTATGTGAACCGGCGCGCCCGGCGCCGGGGGAGGTCCCTACCTCGGGTAGCCTGGGTAGGTGGGGTAGGTGGGGTAGCCGGGCTGGTAGCCATAGCCGGGATCGAAAATGGCCCGCAGGCCGCGGCCGAGGGCCCGCCCGACGGTGGCCACCAGCTCCCAGGCCACGCCGAGGATCGCGAGGGTGGCGCTGCCGGCCCAGCGCAGGATCGTGCCGGCCGCCTGGGCCGTCACGAGGAGCACCTCCCCGACGCCGCGGAAGATGAGCGACAGGCCGTTGCCCAGGCTGGGGCCGGGCTGCACGGGGTAGGCGGGGTAGCCAGGGTAGTACGTGGCGGCCGGCCGGGGGGCAGCGGCCACGGTCGATCCGGCCGCCGCCGGTCCGGCCGTGGGCCGGCGGGGCCCCACGGGGGCTGTCGTCAGGGAACGGATGGGGTTCACGCTCGGGGTCATGGCGGTGCTCACTGCAGGGTGGACAAGGGGGTTGTGGCCGTGGGCGGTTCCCGGGTGGTTCCACGATCGCGCTGGCTTGGTTATGCTTTGATAAATTCGACCTTAAGGAGGGCCCGGTGCGGGGCGTGGACAGGCGCGATTTGCCCGAGAAGGTGTGCCCGGTGTGCGGGCGCCCGTTCACGTGGCGCAAGAAGTGGGAACGCGTGTGGGACGAGGTCCGCTACTGCTCGGAGCGGTGCAGGCGGCGGCGACGCCCCTCCCTGCCCGGACCTTCATGAAGATGGGCCTGTCGTCGGCGGCCTGTTGGCGTGCCCGCAGGCCGGGCAGCGCCAGGGGTTGAAGTGATCCTCGACGGGCACGAGCGCTGCGCGGTGCCCACCGGCAAGGGGGCCGAGCACCTGGGCGACGGCCACCGCGATCCAGGGTCGACCGGCGAGGGCAGCCCGGGCCCCGGGCCCGATGGGCGCGGCCTCGACCAGCTGGATGACGGCCCGGAGGGTGCCGGCCTCATCGTGGACCCCGAGATCGCCCAGCAGCCCGCCGCCGAGGTCCACGTCCCGCCGCACGCGCAGCACCCGGCCGCCGGCGCGGAGGGGTTGCAGGCGGGTGGCGCCACAAGCGCCGCAAGCCCGGGCGACGGCGAGGTCCTCCCGGGCCTCCACGGCGCCGGCCAGCCACGCCGCTGCGCGCGCGTGGGGTGGGGGCTCCGGCTCCACGCCCCGCGTGTAGGGGCACGTGGCCACGAAGTCCTGGTGCACCCAGAGCGCCTTGCCACCCTGAAAGTGCAATGCCTGCACGGGTTCGTCGCACGCGGGGCAGGCGTAGGCCACGCCGCCCTGGGCTGCCGCAGCGACCACGGGGGTGCCGGCGGCGTCGAGGGCGTGGGGGATCGGACGGGGGGGCATGGGGCGCTCCGGGCGAGTCGCCTCGATTCTACCGCAGCGGCACGGCTCCCCGCCCGAGCGCGCCGAACGCCGCCTTCAGACGCGCCAGCGCCGTGGGACGCGGCTGGGCGTCTCCGAGCAGCACCACGAAGCGATCCCCCTCCGCCCGCAGGCGGGGGTCAGCGGCCATGGTCTGCCGCACCGTGCCGAGGGCGCCATTGACAGGCACCCCGCCAACGGTGACGCGCTCCGGGCGGATGGCCCACTCGCCCTGGCTGGAGGCGAGCGAGCGCATCGTCACCGCGGCCTTGGCCGGCACCGGGACGCCCGCGACGCGGGCGTAGCCCTCGACCACGAAGCCGTCCGGCAGGTAGCGCGTGCCGGTGATCCGGAAGGCCTCGCCGGCAGCCTGCTGCCCCTGGGCCGCGGCCTTGCGCTTCAGGCCGTGGGGGAAGATGACCTTGTGCAACAGCCGGTCGGCCAGGCGCATTGCCATGGGGAGGCTCCTCTCGGTGGGGTCGGGAGGCGGTGCGGCCCACGTGGCTGCGGATGCCTCACCAAGGTCTTCGGCCGGTGGGGTGCCAGCCGGGTTCCACGCGAGGCACGCGGGGTTAAGCTTGTGTCAAGATGTGGCGCGATACCCGCAGGGCCACCCGGGTTCGCCCCCGCTCAGAGCCTGAAGGTCTCCGGCCCAAGGGTTGGGTTCACCCGGACGCTCATCATGGTGTGGTCACCCACCTTGGTCTGCCCCGCGTACATCGTGACCTTCACGATGGCGAGCTGCACGGGGTCCACCCCGATCACCTCGCGGTCGATCTCGGCGTCGAGGGCCTTCACGCCCGACACCCGCACCACCTTCAGGGGGATGCCCTCGACCACCGCGTCACCCATCAAGGTCCAGGCCGCGCCGGGGGCCGTCAGGCGGTCGAGCGTGGCCTTGGGGTTCATCTCGGGGAGGGTGTGGTTGCGATTGTTGGCGAGCTTGGCATCCGTGGCCGGCATCGAGATGGGCAGCCAGCTGAGCAGGCCCTTGGCGCGCACCCGGCAGGTCACGAGGTCGTGGGTGGTGAGCACGGCGCCCTCGGCGATCGGGTTGCTGGTCTTCAGCACCTCGACCCGCAGGCGGTTGGGCTGGGCCCACGTCAGCTTCGACTCGGTGGTGGCGCGCTTGAGCTCGCCCGTCCGCTGGCCGCCGCTGTAGAAGCCCTGGGAGAAGCTCCGGATGGTCGCCTCGAAGCTCGTGAGCCGTGCCGCCTGCGCCCGCACGGCCGTCAGCAGCCGCTCACCCTCGGTGATCCCCTCGATCGCCGTGCGGGTGCCCGCACCGATGCCCGTGGCCTGGCCGGCCGCAGGCGCGGCCCCCGGCCAGAGGCCCCCAGCCTGACCCCCGCCCGCTGGCACGGCTCCTGGCGGCAGGCCCGGGGCAGCAGGCGGCACCGGCCCCGCCGGGCGCACGCTGGTCACCAGCCGCGCCGGCCGGGCCGGCGTGAGGCCCGCGTCGCGGCCGCAGCCTGTGAGCGCGATGGCGGCGAGCGCCAGCGCGAGCCAGGGGCGTTGGGGGGGGAGCGCGGCCATCGGGACCTCCTCTGGGCTTGCCAGGCGCGCCTGACAGGGACACGAGAGGTTGTCCGGGGCACGGGTGCTGGCCCGGTTCCAAACGGGGCAGCCGAGGTTAATCTTCCGTAAACATCAGGGGAATGTGCGGCTCAGGGCGCCTGGTGGCACGAGAGCCACGCGGCCTCACGGAGGCGTCACCGAGGCCCCGACCGGCCCGTAGCACAGCACCACAAAGCCGGCCCCGAGCGCCCGGGCCTCCGGCGCCAGACGACCACCTGGCCATCGTCGAGGGACATCGCGCACAAGGCCCGGACGTGGCCCGGTGGTCGACCCCTCAACGCCTGCGCGTCCCGGACGTCCAGCTGGTCGTGGCGTAGGTCCCCCAGCCCCCGATGCCACCGTCGTCGACGGCGTTGACGTCCACGTCCTCCATCCACTCCCGGAACTCCTTCCGGGACACCGTGATGGGGCCGCCTTCGGGGTCGAGGAACGTGACCTCGCCGTCGGTGATGCCTGTCACGGTGACGGCATGGGCAGTTTGGGGGGCCTCGTCGCGCCCGGTTCGGCCGAACACGAAGGCGGCCATGTCGCCCTTCGACTTGGCCTCCGGCAGCTTGATCAGCGTGCTGACGCGGTCGCCGGCGGCCGTGGCGGCCCGGAGGTCGTCGAGCTCCCCGTCGACGTCGCGGTGCAGGACCGTCTCCCGACGCATCCCCATCTTCGGGCTGCCCAGGATGGCCGTGGTCTCGCTCAGCTTGACGCCGAACACCGCCCCCCCGATCTCGTCTTGCAGCCTGGAGAGCTCGGCGGTGGTCACGCCCACGGACTCCTCGGTGGCGGAGCCACCGCCGTACTTCGTCCAGCCCTGCCCCGTACGCTTCGTGAACGAGTCGTCCTTGATGTTGTAGGTGCCCGAGCTGGCCCAGTTCATCAGCGCCGCCTGGACGCTGGCCTGAACCGCGTCCGCACCCTGCTTGTGCTCCGCGATCCAGGCCTGGTTTTTCTTGCCCGCCTTGCCCCCTTCCAGCCCGAAGAGGCTCAGGGCCGGCTCGTCCACCTCCAGCTTGACCTTGGTGTTGCCGTCCTTGCCGCGCTTCAGCGTCGTCTCACCCTTGGTGACAAGGTCCGTGGCCGCCCGGAAGTATTCCGAGGGGTTGCTCTTCGCCCAGTTGGCCTCGACCGTGGCTGCCGCGCAGGTGTTGGCGCGGCACTGGCGGCCGCCGTCGGCGTTGGCGATGACCTCGATCGTGTCTGCCGCCACCTGGGGATCCCCCCCGCGGTCCAGGAAGCGGGCGATCTGCACCCCGAGCGTGGGCTCGCCGTGCTTGGCCGGGGCGTCCAGGGTGCCAGCGTCCGCGAGCGCCTCGAGCTGCTGCTGGGCCTTCGCGGGGAAGTCCTTGGCCGTGCGGTCGAGCAGCGCCTGGGTCTCCGCGCTGCGGCCCTTGGGGGCCTCGGTCTCGAAGGGCAGGGCCCCCATGTCGGCCTTCGCCGCCTGGGCGAGCTCCTCCGCGCGTTGCTTGGCGCCTGCCGCCCGGTCGGCCTGGGCGTCAGCCTTGGCCTCGTCGGCCTTGGGGGCCTTGGCCTGCTCCGTGTCGTTCTTGGGCTGCTCGGCCTTGCCGGCCTGGTTGTCGCCCTTGGGCTTGTCGGCCTTGGGGGGCGAGGGCTTGGAGGCGCTCGTGACCTTGGACATGGCTGGTTACCTCTCGAACGGGGAGCTGTGGCTGCTGGCCATGTACCACCGAACGAGACCGTGCAACCGTGTCGTGCCCCTCAGGCCCCCCCCTCGGCGGGCAGCACCTCGGGCGGCAGGGCGTCGAGCAGGAGCGCCCGGGCCTCGGGGGGCAGCCGCTGGCAGGCCACGGGGGCGCACCCGAGGCGGTGGCGCCGGGCCGCGAAGGCGTCGTAGAGCCCGTCACGCCACCGGCGGGGCACCCACCGGCCCAGGGCCGCGAGCCGCCACGGGCCGCCCAGCGCCGTCGCCACCGCCAGCACGGCGTCGCTGCGCGTCAGGGCCTGGCCGTCACGCACCACCACCAGCGTGTCGCCGAGGGGCTCGCCGAGCCTGCGCGCCAGCGCCTCGCCGGCGGGCGTGCCCACCACGGCCGCCAGGGGCACGAAGCGGATGGTCGGGCGCGCCGGGTGGCGCAGGGCGAATCTCACCAGGGCGTGACAGGTGGCGCAGTCGCCGTCGAAGAGCACGTGGAGCGGAGGCACACCACCAGGTGTACCCGAGCGAGGGATTTCCTTGCCAAGGCGGGCCTGCCGCCGGCAGCCGGGGGAGGGCTGGTGGCAGGCCTGCCCCGGGTGGGTAAGGGAGCAGCGTGCAAGGCGCCTGTCGACGCGGCTGGGGACGCCGAGCCTGCGGAGGTTGCCATGCGCGCCATCACCCTGTCCCGCTATGGCGGCCCCGAGGCTCTCGTCCTGACCGACCTTCCCCGGCCCGCCCCCGGCAAGGGGGAGGTGCTGCTTCGGGTCCACGCCGCCGCGATCAACCCCGTCGACTGGAAGCTCGCCGGCGGGGCCTTTCGGTTCGTGTTGCCTCAGCGGTTCCCGCTGGTGCCGGGGATGGACGTGGCCGGCACCGTCGAGGCGGTGGGCAAGGGCGTCACGACGCTGCGCCCGGGCGATCGGGTGCACGGACGGCTCGATGGCCCGGGGGCTTGCGCGGAGTACGCCCTGGCCAGGGTGGAGGTGCTCGTACCCATCCCCGAGGGCATGACGATGGCGGAGGCTGCCGCCCTCCCCCTGGCGGGCATGACGGCGCTCCAGGCGCTGCGCGACGCCTGCCGGCTGCCGCTCGCCAACGCGAGCCAGCGGGTGCTGGTGGTGGGCGCCTCCGGGGGGGTGGGGCACCTCGGCGTGCAGCTCGCCAAGGCGGCGGGGGCCACGGTGGTGGGCGTGTGCAGCACGCCCAACGTGCCCCTGGTCCAGCGGCTCGGCGCCGATGCGGTGCTGGACTACACGCAGCCCGTGCCCTACGCCGGGCAGCTGCCCTTCGACGTCGTGCTCGACTGCGTGAGCGACAACCCGGGCACCTTCATGCCGCTGCTCACGCCGCGCGGCCACTACGCGGCCGTGCTGCCCGGGCCGCGGGTGATCGCCCGGTCGGTGCTGAACGTGCTGCGGGGCCGCCAGGCCCACGCCATCCTGCTGCGCCGCAGCGCCCTGGACCTGCGGCTGCTCGACGGGCTGTGGGGGCAGGGCCGGCTGCATGTCGCCCTCGACGCCGTCTTCCCGCTGGCAGAGCTGGCTGAGGCCTGGCGCCGCTCGATGACGGGCCGGGCCGTGGGCAAGATCGTGGTCGAGGTGGCGCCTGCCTGAGGCGGCGGCTCGGCCACACCTCCGCGCAAGGCTGCTGAAAAGTTAACAAGAGATTAACCCGGTGGCTTCCTGGCGCCTGCAACCCAGGTAAGGCCTGGCGCTGCGACACGCAGGCAGGGTCGTGGCAGCCCGCCGGGGGGCGTGGTAGCGTGGAGAGCTGTCCCCCCCACGCCCTTGCCGCCTCCGTGCCCATGAGCCAGATCCAAGCCCCCCCTGCCCGCCTGCCCCTCGGGGCCACCTCGCTGCGCGTCGCGCCCCTCGCCTGGGGCATGTGGCGATTTGCCGGCGACGACGTGAAGGCGTCCCGCGCCAAGCTCGACGCGGCGCTGGAGATCGGCATCGACCTGTTCGACACGGCCGACATCTACGGCCCGGACAACGGCGAGCCCTTCGGCGCCGCCGAGGCCCTGCTGGGCCGCGTCTTCGCGGAGGACCGCACGCTGCGCGACCGCCTGGTGCTTGCCTCGAAGGCGGGCATCGAGCTGGGCGTGCCGTACAACGCCAGCGCCGACTACCTGGTGCGCGCCTGCGAGGCGTCGCTGCGTCGGCTCGGCGTCGACCACCTCGACCTGTTCCAGATCCACCGGCCCGACATGCTGGCCCACCCGGCCGAGGTGGCGGGCGCCCTCACGCAGCTGCGCGAGGCCGGCAAGATCCGGGAGGCGGGCGTCTCGAACCACACCGCGGCCCAGGCGGCCGCCCTGCAGGCCCACCTGCCGTTCCCGCTCGCGAGCCACCAGCCCCAGTTCTCCCCGCTGGCCCTCGAGCCCCTCGAGGACGGCGTCCTCGACCAGGCGATGGAGCGCAACATGGCCGTGCTGGCCTGGTCGCCGCTCGGCGGCGGCCGCCTGGGCGACGTGCCCGAGGAGCCCCGGGCCCGCCGCGTGTACGACGCGCTGAAGGCCCTCGCCGATCGCGAAGGCGTCGGCGTGACGGCCGTGGCCTACGCCTGGGTGATGGCGCACCCCGCGCGCCCGATCCCCATCGTGGGCAGCCAGTCTCCCGCCCGCATCCGCGAGGCCGCGGATGCCTACAAGGTCCGCCTCTCCCGCGCCGACTGGTACGGCGTGCTGGTGGCGTCCCGAGGAGTGCCCCTGCCGTGACCGCCGCGTTCGCCCCCTGCGAGGTCAGCTGGTTCTCCGCCCTCTGTGACGACGACTACGAGTTCCTCGGCGTCCCCGATCCCGCGCTGCGCGCGAGCTGGGAGCACTGCCGCAGCCTCGTGCTCGCCGCCGAGAAGGGGGGCTTCGACAACATCCTGCTGCCGTCGGGCTACCAGCTCGGCCTCGACACGCTGACCTTCGCCTCGGCCGTCGCGCCGCTGACGCGCACGATCCGGCTGCTCGCGGCCGTGCGCTGCGGCGAGCAGTGGCCGCCCCAGCTCGCGCGCCAGCTTGCCACGCTCGACCAGCTGCTGCAGGGCCGGCTGACGGTGAACATCATCTCCAGCGACTTGCCAGGCGAGACGCTGGCCTCCGCGCCGCGCTACCGGCGCACCGTCGAGGTGATGCAGATCCTCAAGGCCCTGCTGAACGGCCAGTCGCTTGACCACGACGGGGAGTTCTTCAAGCTCAAGCTGGACCCCCCGCGCATCCGGACCGTCTCGGGCACCTGCCCCCCGCTTTACTTCGGTGGGCTGTCCCCCGACGCCCGCGACGCTGCGGCGAGGGCCGCCGACGTCTACCTGATGTGGCCCGACCGCTACGAGGCCGTCGCCGACATCATCGCCGACATGCGCCAGCGTGCCGCCGCCTACGGGCGCACGCTGCGCTTCGGCTACCGCGTCCATGTGGTGGTGCGCGAGACCGAGGCCGAGGCGCGGGCCGCGGCCGA
>JAYKHL010000006.1:0-12814 GCA_035284865.1 Candidatus Sericytochromatia bacterium
AGGCCGTCGCCGACATCATCGCCGACATGCGCCAGCGTGCCGCCGCCTACGGGCGCACGCTGCGCTTCGGCTACCGCGTCCATGTGGTGGTGCGCGAGACCGAGGCCGAGGCGCGGGCCGCGGCCGACCGGCTGCTCTCCAAGCTGGACGCCGCCGCGGGCCAGGCCATCCGGGCCCGCTCGCTCGACACCGCCTCGCTCGGCGTTGCCAGGCAGACGGCGCTGCGCGAGACGGCCGACGCGGACGGCTACGCCGAGCCCAACCTCTGGACCGGCATCGGGCGCGCGCGCTCCGGCTGCGGGGCCGCCCTCGTCGGCGACCCGGACCAGGTGCTCGCCAAGCTGAACGCCTACCGGGCGCTCGGCATCGACGCGTTCATCCTGTCGGGCTACCCCCATGCGGCCGAGTGTGACCTCTTCGCGCGGCATGTCCTGCCGCGGCTGGCGCATGGCCCGCTGGTGCTGGCTCCCGAGGCGCCGGCCCTGGCGGGCGCCTGACGTGGCGCTCGCCGAGGCGCCGCAGCCGGCCCCCGCGTCGGCCCGGCCGTTGCGCTGGCTGGTGCTGGCGCTGGTCTTTGCCGGCGGCACGCTGAACTACATCGATCGGCAGGTGCTGGCCCTCATCAAGCCGCTGCTGGCGGCCGAGTTCGGCTGGAGCGACCAGGACTTCGGCCACCTGGCCTCGGTGTTCCAGCTGTCGGCCGCCGTGACCTTCCTGTACATCGGCTGGCTGCTGGACCGGTTCGGGCTGCAGCGTGGCTACCCCCTCGGCGTGGCCGTCTGGAGCGTGGCGTGTGCGGCGCACGGGGCAGCCACCCAGCTGTGGCAGTTCCTGGTGGCGCGCGTGGTGCTGGCCGCGGGCGAGGCGGTGCAGACGCCCGCCTCCATGAAGGCGATCGCGGAGTGGTTCCCTGCCGCCCAGCGCACGCTGGCCGTGGGCATCGTGAACACCTCACCCAACCTGGGGGCCATCATCGCGCCCCTGCTGGTGCCGGCCGTCGTCCTCACGTGGGGCTGGCGGGCGGCCTTCGTGGCGACGGGGGCCCTGGGGCTGCTGTGGCTGGTTGGCTGGCTCGCGCTGCCGCGGACGGCCGCTGCCGTGCCTCCGGCCGTCGCCCCGACTCCGGGTGAGCCCCCCGCGGAGCCGCTCGACATGCGCGCGTTGCTCGGCCAGCGCGTGGCCTGGGCGCTGCTGATCGGCAAGTCGCTCACGGACATGGTCTGGTGGTTCCTGCTGTTCTGGGCCCCCGACTTCCTGCACCGCCAGTTCCACCTGAGCCTCAAGACGGCGGGGCTGCCGCTCGCGGCCATCTACGGCCTGGCCGGCGTGGGCGCGCTGACGGGCGGCTTGCTGCCCACCTTCTTGATGTCGCGGGGCGTCAGCCTGAACGTGGCCCGCAAGGCCACCATGCTGCTTTACGGCTCGCTGATCGTGCCGCTGCCGCTCGTGCTGCAGGTCCAGGACCCGTGGCTGGCCGTGCTGTTCATTGGCGGGGCGCTGTTCGCCCACCAGGGCTTCTCGACCAACCTCTTCACCGTCGCCGTCGACGCCTTCCCGGGGCGGGGCGTGGGCACCGTCGTGAGCCTCGGCGCGTTCTGCGGCAACATCTCCGGGATGCTGATGCTGGAGTTCACGGGCTGGGTGCTCACCCACCACCAGACCTACCTCCCGATGTTCACGATCGCGGCGAGCGTGTACCTGATCGCGCTGGCGGTGCTGCAGGCGCTGGTGCCGAGGCTGCAGGCGCGGGACGCCACCTGACAGGGTTTGGTGAAACTTTAACCTGGGCTTTTCCTGGACTTGATCTTCCCCCCCCCCCGGGGCGGGTACGTCTGAGGCGTGAGCCCGCCGGGTCGTTCGACACCCCCAGCCAGGAGCCCCTCTCGTGCCTGCCGCCCTCTTCATCGACCTCGAGCACCTGCTGGCTGGCCCCGGCGACGCGGGCGAGCCAACCCCGCCGGCCTGGCTGGAGGGGGCCCTGGCGTCGATGCGGCAGGCCCTGGACGACGCGCCACCCGCCGTGGGTCGGGCCTACGCGGACTGGGCGGAGCCGCGCTGGCGCGCCCTGCTGCCGGCGCTGGCGGCGGCGGGGGTGGCGCCCGTGCAGGTCGCGCCGTGGGGGCCCGGCACCGCCCGGCAGGCGGCGGAGGCCCAGCTGGTGGTCGACGCCATGGGCTGCCTGCACGAGCGGCCGCACCTCGACACCTACCTGCTGGCTGGCGATGCCGGACTCGGACCCCTGGTCGCGCGCCTGCGGGAGCACGGCAAGCGGGTCCTGCTCGACGCGAGCCGGGCGCCCGCGCCGGTGGCGTGGCCCGGCGCCTGGGACGCGCTGCTGGGGAGCCTGGCAGAGCCGGTAAGGCGGCCGCTGCCTCAGGTGACGCCCGCCGGGCCCCGCGCCGTCGGCTCCCTGTTCGAACTCCGGCGCGCCGCTGACGAGGTCGCCATCGAGCTGCAGGCCTGGCTGTACCGGCCGGCCTCCCATGCCGACATCGCCGTCGTGCAGGCCCGCCTCGCGGACCACGTGCAGGAGCTGGCCCCACAGCGCTTCGGCTTCAGCCGCTTTGGCGAGCTGGCCCGCTGGATGCTCGCGGGGCACCCGCTGGGGGTCTTCCGGCGCCTCGACGCGAGCCTGGTGGTGGCCCGCCGCGACGCCCAGCTGGACCAGGCCGAGCTGCAGCCGGACTTCCCCGAGGCCGAGCTGCACGAGGAGGCTGCCTACCGGCGCATCCTGGCCCACGGCCCGCGGGCCATCCACCTGCCCGTGGCGGCTGAGCTCGATCGCCACCGGGCCAGCGAGACCGCCGCGCGCCGCAAGGGGCGGGCCGTCGTGCTGCACGCCCCGGACGGCGCGGAGGAGCTGACGCAGTTCCTCGCCACGCTGCGGGCCCATGGTCTGGCGCTCGCGGCGGCGACGGGGGTGGGGGTCCTGCTCGAGCCCGGTCTCAGCCTCGACGAGGCCCTCGACGTGCTGGAGCGCCAGGCCGGCGAGCGGCTGACGGCGGTGCTCGGGGGCTACGAGGAGGCCGTGCTGGCCCGCCTGGCCCGCCCGCCGGTGGTAGCGCCGGCGGAGGCCCCCGCGGTGGCCGGGCCGGTCGCGCCCCGCCGGGGAGGCTGGGGCCCCCCGGCCTCGCTGCACGAGGTGCAGGTTCCGCGCTTCAGCTAACAGCCCGTCAAACGGCTCCCTGACTCGCGTCGCGACTTGCGCCCCGGGCCTCGCCGTGAGATCCTGATAGGCAGCCACGCCACGCTCCGATGGCGGCGCGACGGCCAGTCGCGACCGTAGGACGTATGCCCCCTGCCTGTCGGAGGAGATGACCATGTCCCGCGCCGAGCTTCCCATCCTCGACTTCGTCCTGACGAACTACAAGAACTTCACCGCCCGCGCCACGCGCGACGCCCTGCTGGCGTACTGGCAGCACATCCAGGCCGGTGGCAAGATGTTCTGGGCCGTCGCCGGGGCGATGTCCTCCGCGCAGCTCGGCCTGTCGCTCGCGCCTGCGATCCGGGCCGGGCTCATCCACGGCCTGTCCGTGACGGGCGCGAACCTCGAGGAGTCGCTGTTCCGCCTCGTCGCGCACGACAGCTACAAGGACTTCCCCGACTACCGCTACCTCACGAAGCAGGACGACACGCGCATCCTCGAGCAGCGCATGCGCCGCGTGACGGACACCAGCATCCCGGAAGACGAGGCCTTCCGCGCCGTCGAGTCGATCATCGTGCCGATGTGGAAGCAGGCCTCCGCGAGCGGCGAGCGCCGCTTCTGGCACGAGTACTTCTACGAGGTGATCCAGGCGATCGACCCCTCGGCCCACGAGGGCGACCCCGAGGCCTGCTGGCTGCTCGCCGCAGCGCGGGCCCAGCTGCCGATCGTGGTGCCCGGCTACGAGGACAGCACCTTCGGCAACATCTTCGCCTCCTACGTGAAGTCGGGTGAGTGCTCGGCAAGCCTGGCCAGGTCGGGCATCGAGTACATGGCCGACTTCTACGACCGCTACGCGACGCTCTCCGAGGGGGCCGGCTGCGGCTTCTTCCAGATCGGTGGCGGCATCGCCGGCGACTTCCCCATCTGCGTCGTGCCCTCGACCAGGTACGACCTCGACAAGCCCGTGAAGCCCTGGGCCTACTTCTGTCAGATCAGCGACTCGACGACCTCGTACGGCTCCTACTCCGGCGCGACGCCCAACGAGAAGATCACCTGGGACAAGCTCACGGAGGACACCCCGATGTTCGTGATCGAGTCCGATGCGACGATCGTGGCCCCGCTGCTCCTGCGCGCCCTGCTGGAGTGCCAGGCCCACCCGGAGGCGGCCAACGCCCTGATCGCTGAGCGCATGGGCGTGCTGCAGCCTGCTCACGCCTGACCCCTCCCGCTTCCCCCACACGAGGACTTCCCGTGCTCGACCACTACAACCTGCCCCTCGGCCCCGACGCCCCTGATGAGGTCCACGTCATCGTGGAGATCCCCAAGGGCAGCCGCAACAAGTACGAGTACGACTGCACCAACGGCGTCTTCAAGCTCGACCGCGTCCTGTCGAGCTCGATGGTCTACGCGGCCGACTACGGCTTCCTGCCGCAGACGCTGGCAGGCGATGGCGATCCCGCGGACGCTCTCGTGCTGATGGAGGAGCCGACCTTCACGGGTTGCCTGCTGCTGGCCCGGCCCATCGGGATGATGAAGATGGAGGACGCGGGTGAGGACTACAAGATCCTCGCCGTGCCCGTGAAGGACAAGCGCTTCGCCGGGTCGCGCGATCTCTCGGACGTCTCGCCGCACAAGCTGGCCGAGCTCGAGCACTTCTTCAAGACCTACAAGATGCTCGACCACTCCTTGCCCGCCGTGGAGGGCTGGTTCGACGCCGCCCACGCGCGCGAGTACATCGCGCGCTGCCACGCGACCTACCTCGAGGCCCGCGCCGCGCGCGTCTGAGCCGGCGCGGCCCGCCTCAGCCCCCGGTCGGCCCGGTGCCGACGGGGCGCCCCGTCTCCAGGAAGTCCTTGACGAGCTGGATGATCTGGCGGCGCGAGGCCTCGTTCGGGTTGTTCGGCGGGGCGATCATCGGGTGGGGGACGCCCGCCGAGGCCGGGAACTCGAACCAGCCGGCCTGGGCCGGGGCGCCGCGCTCGAACAGCCTGCCAATGGCCTTGGTGGAGGCCGCCGTGTCCATGGCCGTGGTGACGTACTGGGTGGGCACGCGATTCTTCTGCAGCGCGTCGCCCACGGCCATCCCGTAGCGGCGGATGCTGGTGATGTTGCCGAGCTTGAACTCGTGGTAGCCGACGGTGCGCACGGCGTCCTTGCCCCAGTTCCAGGGGATCTGGTCGAGCACCGAGACGCTCTTGCCGAGCAGCACGGTGTCGGCCGCGTCGATGACGCGGGGCAGCACGTCTTCGGCCTTGCCGGGGATGTTCAGGAACGGCGCGAGGGCCACGACGCGGGCGACGTCGGGGTGCCGGGTGGCGATGTCGAGGGCCACGTTGCCACCGCCCGACAGGCCCACGAGGTGGATGGGCCCGCCGAGGCGCCTCACCTGGTCGTGGATCGTGTCCGCGAACTCGCGGTACAGGTGGCTCTGGCCCGCCTTCGGCAGCTTGGAGGGGTCGGGCACGCCGGCCGCCGTGCGCAGCCCGTGGCCGGGCAGGCGGGGGATGTAGACGTCGTAGCCGAGCTTGTAGAGCTCGGGGGCCATCTCGTCGTACTGCCACGGGGCGGCTGACCAGCCGTGCAGCAGCACGGCCGTGCCCTTGCCCGTGGGCACGTCGTGGAGCATCACGCGGGTCTCGGCGCCCTGCTGCAGCAGCATGCCGCGCTCGGCGGCCACCACGCCCTGCAGCTCCTTCACGGCCTGCCGGCGCTGCTCGGCCTGCAGGTGGCCGAGCGTGCGTCGGAGCTCGTCGAGCTGGTGGCCGGGCTTCGGGACGTGCAGCCGCAGGGCCGCCTGGCCGGTGCGCCGGGTGGCGGTGGCGCCCTGGGCCTGGGTGGCGCGGGTGAGCGATGAGGCGATGGCCATGGGGGTCACGCTCCGGTGGGCGACGTCGGATGGGCGACGCCTGGGGACCCCTCCCGCCGGGCGTCGGCGGGAGGAGCGATCGCGTTACTTGCCGGGGCTTTCGAAGCGGAGGGTGGGGTTGCCGCCCTGGCGCTCGAGCTCGGCCCACAGCACGCCCGCCCGCGCCTCGGGGTGGTCGCTCGGCCCGCTGGCCCAGGCCAGGTGTCGCTCGAGGTCGGCCGGGATCGGCAGGTACAGCCCCAGCTGGGCGTAGGTGCCGCGCGCGGCCTCGACGGCGGACGGGAGCGCCACGCGGACGGCGACCTGGTCGCCCTTCACGTGGTGGAAGCTGAAGTGGTCGAAGAGCCCTTCTTGAGGGAAGACGTAGGCCCCGTCCGGGGTCTTCTTGCCGGCGAGGGCGTCCCGCAGCTCCTCGAGGTTCTTGGGCCTGGCACCGGCGAGCGCCTGCTTCACGACGGGGTCCTTCATCATCGCCTCAAAGATGGCGTGAGCCGGGAAGAGGGCGTCGAGGGAGACGGGCTTGCCCGTGGCCATATCGAGCGTCTCGAGCGTCCTGGTCGCCCACGGGTGGGCGGCGCCGGGCAGCGAGCCGGCGTTCAGCACCTCGGTGCCCAGGTAGCGACCGACCTGGGCCGTCACCTTGAGCTGCTGGAAGCGAGGGCCGAGGCAGGCGACGTCACCCTCCCGGGCGTCCTTGCAGGCGGCCTCGAAGCGGGCCCGGGCCGAGAAGTGGGGCCTGGTCTGGCTCATGTCGTGGGAGCGCCAGATGGCGAGGTCGCCGTTGGCGTCGTCTCGCACGAAGCCACCGCTCTCCTTCCACATCCGCGAGGGACCCTGGCTGACGCTGAGCTGATCGGCTGCCAGCGCGGGGCTCGGCACGGCGATCGCCTTGGTGGTGCTGGCCTCGGCCGGGGCCTTGGGCTGCAGGCCCAGCAGCTGGTGGAGCCTGGTGGCGATGGCGGTGGGCATCGGGGGTCTCTCTGCGCGCGGCGGGTCGGGCGGCCTGGCGCCCTGGGCGGGGTCACCGGGGGCTTGTGGGCCGCGATCGTTACCGAGCCGTTCCAAACGGGGCAGGGCTGGTTAAATTCTATCTAAGCCAGCACGAGGGTCCGGTAAAAGGGCTGACGGGGGGGACGCTTCACCGCACGCCGGGCCGCGGGCGTCCGGAGGCGCCTCACGCTGGCTGCAGGGGCTGCCCCCATCAAGGGCGCTGCCGCTCGCAGAAGGAGGCAGGAAACAGCCAGAGCGGCCCTTCCTCGGCGGCTGCCAGCACGTCGTGAGAGCCGGGCCGGAAGCAGACGGCCTCCACCTGCCAGGCCCGGTGGTCAGGGGCATAGGGCACGGCCCAGCGCGGCGGCTGGCTGACCAGCGCCAGGATCGGATCCTGGCCGCGAGATGGGGGGCCCTCGCGGACGTACACGTAGGCCCGGCGCCGGCCGGCGGCCACCACGAGGCGCGCGCCGTCGTCTGACAGCCCGGCCCCCGTCACGAGCCCCTCGAAGCCCCGCGGGGGCTGGGCCAGGCTCCCCAGCCGGGTGGGCACGAGCGGCTGCCGACCCGCGGCCAGGGGCGGGAAGCGGTACAGCCCGTGGCCGGCCGTCTTCGTGATCAGGTAGGCCCGGCCGGCGTGGAAGAACAGGGCCTCCGCGTTGAAGGAGCCTCCGAACCAGGGGGCGTCCGGGTAGCGGAAGGGCACACGGGCCGTGACCGTGGCCGACCGGGCCGTCCCCGGGTCAGGCTCCGGGACGCGCAGCAGGGCCAGGTCCTCCCGGTCCTCGTCGTTGTTGCCCATGTCCGCGATCCAGAGGTTGCCCGCCGCGTCGGCCGCGACCTCCTCCCAGTCGTGGTTGATGGTGCCCCGCACGGGGATCGCGCGCGCCAGCGCGCCCCCCGGCCAGGGCCGCACGCGCCCCGCCTCGACGCGCACGGCGAGCAGCACGGCCCGTTGCCCGTCGCCGGAATCCTGGATCGCCCAGAACACGCCCGGGTGCCGGCGGGAGGGCGTCAGGCCCGAGACCTCGTCCTGCGAGAAGCGGCCGAGGGGCACCTGGGGGCCCCGGGGTGAGGCCGTTGCCACGGGCGCGGCGGCGAGCGTGGCGGCCAGGATGGTGGGAAGCAGGAGACGCATGGCTCCAGCATACCCCGCGTGCCTGTTGGTCCACGGCTCGGTCTGCCCCCATCATGCCTCCAGGGCCGCCGATGGCGCGGCCGGGAGGCCACCGATGGAAGACCGCCAGCCCCCCCCATCCCCGGGCGAGGCCTCGCGGGAGGACCTGCGCGCCGTGCTGCGGCAGCACCTCCTGCCCGCCGCCAGCGAGGCCGAGCTCGACCTCGCGGCCCGGTTCTGCGAGCGAACCCGCCTCGACCCGCTGAGCGGACAGGTCCACTTCATCCGGCGGCGGGGGCGGGAGGGGGCGGCCTCGCTGCGCCCCCAGGTCTCGATCGACGGCTTTCGCCTGATCGCGGAACGGACGGGGACCTATGCCGGCCAGGTTGGCCCCTGGTGGTGTGGGGACGACGAGGTCTGGCACGAGGTGTGGCTGGACGATCGCCACCCCCCGCGGGCCGCGCGCGTGGGGGTGATGCGCCATGGCTTCTCCGAGCCCCTGTTCGCCGTGGCCCACTGGCACAGCTACGTCCAGAGGGATCGGGAGGGCAGGCCGACACGCTTCTGGGCGAGCATGCCCGAGGTGATGCTCGCCAAGGTCGCCGAGGCCCTCGCCCTGCGCAAGGCCTTCCCGCTGGAGCTCGGTGGCATCTACAGCGCCGAGGAGCTGGCCCAGGCCGAGCACGCCGAGGTGGGAGACGAGCCAGCCGGCCTGGAGGCTCGCAAGGCGGCCCTGCGCAAGCAGCTGGGCAACATGTGCGACGCCCACGGCATCGACCGCCGCGCGATGGCCGCCTGGGGCCGCAGGCTCTACCCCCAGTTCGACAGCCTGCGGGCCCTCGGGCCGACCGAGCTGGCAGACTGGGCGGCCCGGGTGCGCCGCGGCGAGCGCCCGCCAGGCCTGCCTGCCATCACCTTGATGCCCGAGGAGGCCCCGGTGACCCGGCCCGGGCAGGGCTGAGGCACCTCAGGCGCCGGGCACCTTGTTGAGCGCCTCCAGCTCCTGGATGACCTCGGCGGTGGCAACGGCCATCACCGTGGCGCCCTCGCGCAGCACGGTCTTGCTCAGGGGGTTCCAGTCGACGTGTGCGTGGTCCCTCAGCAGCAGGAAGGTGACCTCGAGGGCTGCCTGCAGCTCGCCAAGGGACTTGCCCACCAGGCGCGACCCTGCCTGAAGCGTGAGCTCCACCGTCTGGAGCGTCAGGCCCCCGACCTTGAACGAGTGCAGCACGCGCTGGGAGAGCGCCGACGCGGCGAACACCGGGGCTGCCAGCTCGGAGGTGCTGAAGGCCGAGTCGATCTCCACCAGGCGCTCCACCTTGCGCGCCAGCCGCTGGTCGAAGAGCCGGACGACGGTGCGGATGCCAGGCGCGAGCTCGCGGGCCGCCAGCGCCGTCTCGATGTTGACGATGTCGTTGTCCGTGGCCACCACGATGGCCCGCGCGCGCGTCACGCCTGCCGCCAGCAGCGTCTCGGGCTGGCGGGCATCGCCGATGACAACGGGCATGCCGCGGGCGACGAGGTCGCTGCAGAAGGCGCTCTGGGTCACCTCGATCCCCACGCACTCCACGTGGCCCTCGAGCAGCTGCTCGGCCGTGCGGTAGCCCACGTGCCCGAGCCCGCAGACGACGACGTGGTTCCGGAAGGTGCTCGCGACCAAGACCTGCCACTCCTTCAGCTGCGTGCGTCGCTCGAAGACCAGCCTCGTGAAGCGCACGATCGCGTCAATGATGACAAACAGCCCGAGCAACGGCAACGCGTAGAACACCGCCTTCACGAACCAGGGCGCCTGGGGGTGGAACTCCAGCGCCGCCTCGAAGGCCGTCATCACGAGCACGTAGTAGGCGGCCCGGTCCCACGTCATCGGGTCCTCGCCCGGCGCCGTGGGGTAGCCGACGTGCAGGGCCACGAGGGAGAGGCCCCAGACCGTCAGGGTGAAGAGCAAGGAGAGCCGGAACTCCACCCACACGCGCCAGAGATAGAGCACCTCGGCGTGCGCCAGCCGCCAGCGCCGCCGCCAGGCAACACGCCGCGTGGGCCCGGCGAGCCGCCAGAGCCTCTCAGCGCGCATCCGGCTGCGCGGGCCCGAGCGACGGCAGCGTGAGCGGGCTGCGGCCCCCTCGCCACGAAAGCTCGGGCCTGCCCTCGGTCCAGGTGACGGCCGCGAACTCGCTCTCGGCGTCCTCGGTGCAGCGCAGCGACAGGCGCGCCTGCCCGGCGGCCGTGCTCACAGCGCCGACGTAGCGCAGGGCCCCACTGGCGACCTCCACCATGTAGTCGCCGCCAAGGCGGGTCGTGCCATCGAGGCCCACCGTGAGGTCGAAGCGCTTCAAGGTGAGCGCAAACCCCCGGGCCGGGTCACGCAGCGCCGTGTCCCGAAGGTCGAGCGCCACCTCGCGGGTGCCGAGGGCCCTCACCAGGCCGCCCGCCGTCAGGGGCTTGGTGGAGACCGTGAGCTGCAGCGCGTAGCCCTCCAGGGTCGTCGCGGCGGTGGAGCCCACGGCGAGGCGCAGGGCCTCGTCGCGGAAGGCCAGCGTGCCCCCCGTCAGGCCCGCAGCCTGCACCAGCGGGAACAGGGGGCCGCGGGCCCCTGCCGGGTTCAGCAGGGCCAGGGCGTCCGGCACGTAGCTGTCCAGGCGGGTGAGGTCGGCCTCCAGCGGGGCCCCGGGGGCCTTGCCCGGCACGCCCTCGCCGTAGGTGAAGCGCAGGGAGAAGCTGCGGCCCTCGCCCGCAGCCCGGCGGTAGGCCCCCTCCCCCTGCCACGCGTAGGGCCCGAGCGCGGCCAGCGCCTGGCCGTCGAGCGACACGCCCCCTTGCAGCCCCCGGCCCACGGCCTGCGCCTGGCGGCTCACCTCGTCCACCACGACACGGACCGCGTCCACGAAGATGGCGGGGCCCTCCGCGAGCCGCACGACGTCCCGGGGGCCCACGGCCACGCCACAGGCGGTCACGGTCGTCAGCAGCGGCGCGAGCGCGACCAGCCGGTCACAGCCCGGGAGGGCCACCAGGCCGAGGACGGTGAGCGCCAGCACGTGGCGGGGAGGATGGGGGGACATCGGGCACCTCCGGTGGGGCGCTGGCATGCTACCACGGGCCAGGGGCCGCGCTCGCCCGGGCCTCTCGCCGGGCCTGCTGCGGCCGCCAGCCCAGGCTCAGGCGGGGCGGGTCGGGGCGTCGAAGCCCATCACCAGCCGCCCGCCCTCCGCCCGGACGCGTCGCAGCGGGCCGAGCTCCACCCCGGACAGCCGGGACAGGTCCAGCAGCACGGCCTCACCCTCCGCCCGCGCGCCCGACAGCTCGGCCAGCTGGCCACGGATCAGGTCCGCGACCATGTCGCTGCCGCTGGGGGTCAAGCGGGCCCGGCCGTCTGGCGTGGTCGACACCTCGATGCGGGCCGTGACGGGCACGCCGAGGTCCTTCGCCGCCGCCCCGGCGTGCAGCCCGCGCACCAGCCCCTCGGCTCCCCCCAGGGCCAGGCCGAACAGCCCCCCCAGCGCGGCCATCGAGAGCCGGTAGTGGCCCTTGAGCTCCAGCGCGCTGCCCTCGAACCGCATGTGCTTGACCTTGAAGGACGGGAGCTGCTCGGCGAGGGTGGCCGCGACGGCCTCCCGGTCCAGCACGATCTCGCCGGCGTCCCGCCGCATCGTGACCCACTTCGGCACCTCGTTCAGCAGGATCGGATTCTCGGCTCCGCCCTCGCCGCGGGCGAAGGTCCTGCCGTTGCGCAGGATGCCCTGAGGGGAGGTGGCCTCTCCGCGGGTCTCGATGGCGACCCAGTTCGACGCCCCCTCCCGGGAGCCCGGGGGACGGGCCGACCTCGGCCCCGTCCCGAGCTGGGCCTCGAGCTTGCCGCTGCGGATGCTGAGGGCCTGCAGGTCCGCATGGACCCGGGGCAAGGCCCGCAGGTCGAACGCCAGGCCGCCCCCGGGCTCCAGCCGGCTGCCAGGCACGGCCTTGGCAAGCTGCTGCATGAGGTCGACGCCCATCGCTCCGAGCCCCAGGCGTGTCAGCCAGGAAAACGCCGGCTCCAGCGTCACGGTGTGGGCGTCCCGGCGGGAGAGCTTGAAGTCGAGCGAGACGGGCAGCGGCAGGCCCGCGCGCTCCGCCGTGGCAGCAACCCTGACGCGACCGTTCGCCAGGAACCGCACCTGGGTGTCCCGCAGGCGGTGCTGGGCCAGCAGGTGACCTCCGGCCTCTCGCAGCAGCTCGGTGGCCTGCACATCCAGCACCTGGAGCGCGCCCGACCTCACGTGGAGCTCGTAGCTGTCCGGCGCCAGCGGCGTCAGCGGGTCGCCGGGCGTCCGGTCCACCAGCGTGGCGTCCACGTGCGGCACGTTGGCCGAGACGTTGGTGCCCGGCAGCTTCACCCAGGCGTTCTGGGCCTGCAGGCGCATCTGGTTGGTCGGGGGCGGCTCGCCGGCGAACCCCTGGGGGGTGGGTGGGGACATCGTGTTCCTTCCAGAGGGCTGGTCTTGTTGTTCCACCGAAACGACGGATTGAATCCTGGGCCGTTGGCTCCTGAACTCCAGGATCGCCCCTCACCCGGCCTGCGGCCACCTCCTTCCTGGGGGGCAGCGAAATCTGGTCTCATCCAGAGGGCGCGGAGGCGCTCCGCTCCCGTCTCCCACGGGGAGCCGGGGGCGGCGGGGGCCCCCGGGCCGGCCCCGGGCCCCCCCCCCGGCAAGGGGCGGGGCCC
>JAYKHL010000007.1:0-39306 GCA_035284865.1 Candidatus Sericytochromatia bacterium
AACCCCAAGCCCCCCGGCCCTTTCGGCCGTCCCCATACGAGGCTCCTCCCATGTTGCAAGCCCTGCCCACCGCCGTTGCCCGCTCCTACACCGTGCGCCCCGGCGACTCGCTCTGGTCCATCGCCGATCGGCAGCTCGGCAACCCCCTGCGCTGGCAGGCCCTCCAGGCCGGCAACCGGGGCCGCTACCCGAGCCTCTCGCAGCACCCCGAGCACCTCCAGCCTGGCTGGCAGCTGGCCCTGCCCACCGCCGCGAAGCCGGCCCCCCGCACCTACACCGTGCGCCCGGGCGACACCCTCACGGACATCGCCGTCAAGCAGCTGGGCCGCTACGACGGCTGGACGGACCTGGTGAAGGCCAACGCCGGCCGCTACCCGACGCTGGCGACCCGGCCGCAGTTCCTGATGCCCGGCTGGGTGCTGACGCTGCCCGCCCGCGAGGTCGCGCAGCCGGCCCCCAAGCCGCGCCGCTACACCGTGCAGCCCGGTGACACCCTCACGGAGATCGCCGTGGAGCAGCTGGGTCGCTACAGCCGCTGGCGCGACATCGCCGCCGCCAACCAGGGCCGCTACCCGAGCCTGGCCAAGCAGCCCGGCACGCTGATGCCCGGCTGGGTGCTGGACCTGCCCGTCCGCTGAGCCTCCGCCCCGCGCCCCTGGCACAACCAGGCGGCGCGTGGCAGCATGGGGGCCTGGACGCTGGAGGCCCCGATGATTCACCACCCCTTCTTGAACGGCGATCGCATGCCCATGCTGGGGCTCGGGACGTGGAAGTCCGCCCCGGGCGAGGTGCGGACGGCGGTCCGAGAGGCCTTGACCCTCGGCTACCGCCACCTGGACTGCGCCCCCATCTACGGCAACGAGGCCGAGGTCGGGCAGGCGCTCGCCGAGGCCATCGCCGCCGGCACGGTGCGGCGAGAGGACGTGTGGCTCACCAGCAAGCTCTGGAACGACGCTCACGCCCCCGAGGCCGTCGAGCCGGCGCTCCGGAAGACCCTCGCGGACCTGCGCGTCGACCACCTCGACCTCTTCTTGATCCACTGGCCCGTCGTGTTCCGGCCGGGCGTCGTGTTCCCCGAGTCCGGCGCGGACTTCCTGCCGCTGGCGGCCTGCCCCCTCGCCGACACCTGGGCCGCGATGGAGGCCGTGCGGGATGCGGGGCTGTGTCGGCACATCGGCGTGAGCAACTTCAGCGTGGCCAAGCTGGAGGGGCTCCTCGCAGCGGGAGGCAGCTGCCCGGAGGTCAACCAGGTGGAGCTGCACCCCTACCTCCAGCAGCCGGCCCTCGTGGCCTGGGGCCAGGCCCACGGCGTGCACCTCACGGCCTACTCGCCGCTCGGCTCGCCGGATCGGCCGGGGCGCCTGCAGGGCGCAGGGGCCCCCGTGCTGCTGGAGGACCCCGTGGTGTGTGGCCTCGCGGAGCAGCACGGCGCGACGCCCGCCCAGGTGCTGCTGGCCTGGAGCCTGCACCGGGGCGTCTCCGCGATCCCGAAGTCGGTGACCCCGGCCCGGCTGGCCCAGAACCTGGCGGCCGCCGCGCTGCACCTGACGCCCGGGGACATGGCGGCCCTGGCTGGCCTCGACCGGCAGGCCCGGCACATCAACGGGGACCTGTGGACGCCCCCCGGCAGCCCATACACGCTGGCCGGCCTCTGGGACGAGTAAGGGCACGCCGTCCGGCCCAGGCCCGCGGTGCCTGGGGGCCGGCGGGCGGTCACCCCGAGGCCAGCCGGGGCAGCCGCAGCCAGAAGGTGGCGCCCTCGCCTGGCCTGGAGTTCACGCCGAGGCGCCCGCCGTGGGCCTCCACGAGCGTCCTGCAGACGTAAAGCCCGAGGCCGAGCCCCTTGCCCTGTCGCAGGCCGCCCTCGAGCTGGGTGAAGCGCTCGAACATCCGGGCCTGCCGCGCCAGCGTGATGCCCTCCCCGGCATCCGTCACCTCGCAGCACACCTCGTCGGCCTCGCCCCACAACGTCAGGCGCACCACGCTCCCGCGCGGCGAGAACTTCAAGGCGTTGTGCACCAGGTGGCCCAGCACCTGGCGCAGCCGGCGGTGGTCCGCCTCGACAAGCAGCGCGTCCGCCCCCGCCGGGGGCGCCAGCCTCACGCCGCACTCCCCCGCCTGGTGCGCGAAGCCGGCGAGGACCTCCGCCACGAGGTGCCGCAGCGCGATCGGCTGGCGGTCGAGGCGGAAGGTGCCCGCCTCCATGCGCGTGAAGTCGATGAGGTCGTCGAGCAGCACCTCGAGCCGCCGGGCCGCACCCTGGATCTCGGAGACCTGCCAGGAGCCGACGGCATCGAGGGACGCCCCGATGCCGTCCTCCAGCAGCTCGGCGCAGCCCACGATGGTCGCGAGCGGGGTGCGCAGCTCGTGCGTGACCGCATCGACGAACTGGCCATGGAGCCGCTCGAGGGCCTGCCGCCCGCGCAGCTCCGCCCGGCGCTCCCGCTGCGCGGCCCGGCGCAGCTGGAGGTCGCGCCACGGCGTCACGTCCTCGGAGTGGATCACGACGCCGCCGATCACCCCTTCGCGCTCCCACCACGGGGACACGGTCCAGTTGAGGTACAGCACCCGGCCGTCTGCCCGTCGGAACGGCTCCTCCTCCCGCCGGACGGTGCGCCCCCCCAGGGCCGTGTGGCAGCCCGCCCCCCAGCCGGGCCGGTTGTGGGGGAGGCCCGTGAGGTGCGAGCACCCCTCGAGGACCTCGTCCTCCAGGCCATAGTCCTGGCGCCAGCGATCGCTGACGGCCAGGTACCGCAGCGTCCGGTCGAACGCCGCAGCCGCCGTGGGCAGGTCGCGCAAGACGGGGACCAGCCTGCAGCCCGCCAGGCCGGGGGGCTCCGGCTGGCCTCCAGGCGCCCCGGCGGCAGCGTGCGCCTCGGCGCCCGCGGCGCACGGGCCCTGGCGCGAGGGGGCGTGGTGGTACACGCGCGCGGTCAAGTTGTGGTTTTGGTCAAATTTCAACCAGACATCCAGACGGACCCACCTGGTTTTATTTTAGACCTCAGCCATACAAAATTCCACCCCTGTGGCCAGGCGGGGCCTCGGCCCTCAACGCCGGGCCTCGGCCCAGATCGGGCCGTACCAGGCCGTGGCGCGCCCCTGCGTCTGGTCGGTGTCCGTGAGCAGCACCACGGCCGTGACGGGCCCTGGCGGGGCCTGCCGGAAGAAGGCCCGGTAGTCGGCGTCGAGGTCCCGACGCTCCGTCTGCCAGGCCCCGGCCCCCGGCGCCCCGCTGCGCAGGGTGAACACCCCGACCCGGCCCGTGAACGGCGAGGGACCCATCGCCCCGACGCGGCGCGTGCGCCCCCAGACGTAGCCGAGGCCCGTGGCCGAGAGCAGGTCGGCCCGGGTGCGCAGGCCCCACAGGAAGTAGACGCGGGCCGCGCAGTCGTCGCGGCTGCGGTCCGACTCGTCGCTGCCGCGCATGGGGGCCGCGATCCGCCAGCGCCAGGAAACCACGGGCTCCCGGGCCACCTCGAGCGTCACGTGGCGCAGCAGCATGGAGGCCGCGGCCTGGCTGTCCACCCGCACCACCGGGCCCTCGGGGGTGTCGAGGCGGGTGTAGACGTTCCGGGCCTCCCACGGGAGGTGCGTGGTGTGCTCCCAGCCGGCCCAGGCCGCGCCAGACAGGTCGGCAAGCAGCCGGGGGCCCCCGGCCGGGCCTGGCCGCTCCGCTGGTAGGCCCCGCGCGGCAGGCAGCGACGAGGCCAGCGCCGCAGGCGCCAGCACCCCGCCCCCGGCCAGCCCCACCAGGGCCAGGCGCCACCAGGCCGCCGGCAGGCCCCTCGCGCCACCTCGCGCCTCGGCGGCCTGCAGGAGCCCGGCCCTTCGCAACGACGACAGCCATTGTCGCGTCATGCGGGCATCCTCCGCTCTTGGTGCTATTGTTCCCCGGCGCCAGGGGCCGCCACCGCGCTTGAGGAAAGCTTAACCACCGCGCGATCAGGGGCCCTCGGGCGGCTGCTCGGCGGGGGGCACCGGCGCGACGCCCCCCCCGAGCAGCCAGCGGGTGGCACGCGCGAGCCAGGCCACCGGGCGTCTCTCCCCAGCGGCGCGGCGCCGCACATGCAGCGTCACGGTGGCCCGGGCGTGGGGCACGCCCCCGCCGTCGACCAGGGTCACCTCGTAGGTCCGCTCGGCCTCCCCTGCGGCCGCGGCCAGCGCCCGCACGGCCTCGACCTCGGCGTCATCGAGGCGGAAGTGCGCCCACAGGTCGCCCCGCCCTGGCCGGAGGAAGCGGACGCTCGCCCCCTTCACCCAGACCTCGTGCTCCTCCCCGAGGCGGTGGATGAGCATGATGGCGTGGATGGGGTCCACGGCCCCGTAGATGCTGCCCCCGAAGATCGTGCCGTGGTAGTTGCAGGTGCGCCACGACAGCGGCAGCCGGACGTGCACCTCGGAGAAGTCGGCCGCGAGGTGCACGATCCGCCCGCCGGTGCCGCGGTAGGCGGGAAAGACGTTGAACAGCCAGCGCAGCAGCCGGGTGCGGAGCGACTCGGGGATGGGGGGGGCCTCCTGGCCCCAGGATACCGTGGCCAGGGGCTCGGGCTCAGCGCGGCGCCGAGGCCGCGGGATCAGCGCCCGCGGACGAGGGCGTCGACGTCCCAGAGGCGCAGGGTGGCGTCGGCGCCCGCCGTGACGAGGCGGCGGCGCCTGGGGTGAAAGGCCAGCGCCGTGACGGCGCCAGCATGGCCCTTGCGCACGCCGAGGGGCGTGCGGGTGCCGACCGACCACAGCCGCAGGCCACCGTCCTGCCCGCCAGCCGCCAGCCAGTCCCCGTCCGGGCTGAAGGCCAGGCTCGCCCGTCCGCCTCGCGGGCCGGCAAGCTTGGCGTAGGCCTGGGCCGTGTCGACATCCCACAGCCGGATCATGCCGTCCCCGGCCGCCGACGCCAGGGTGCGGCCGTCGGGCGAGAAGGCGAGGCCCTGCACGGAGTCCGGCTGCGGCGCGAGGCGCCGGAGCAGCGCCCCGTCCGCCACGTCGAAGATCGCCACGCCCCCCCGCCAGTCGCCGATGGCCGCCAGCTTGCCATCGCGGCTGAGCGCCAGGCTGCCCACGTCGTCCCGCCCGGACGCCAGGGTCCGACGCGGCTCGGCATCCCGGCCATCGCGCAGCTGGACCACCCCGTCCTCCCCGACCACCACGAGCGTGGCGCCATCCGGCGTGTAGGCCAGGTGCCGCGCCCCCCCGTTGGGCCGGTTCACGGGCGTGAGCACGCGGCCCTCCGAGAGGCCCCAGATGCGCAGCCGGCCGTCGGCGCTGCCCGTCGCCAGGCGCTCGCCGTCGCCGCTGAAGGCCAGGCAGAACACAGGCCCCATCCGATCTTCGAGCTCCCGGATCACCTCGCCCGAGGTGGCATCGCGCAGCAGCACCACGCCGTCCACCCCCGCGCTGGCGAGGTAGCGACCGTCCGCGCTGAAGGCCACGGCCTGGACGGCCTTGCGGTGGCCCCGCAGCACGTCGGAGGAGGCTGCCCGGGCCACCGCAGCGCCAACCTCGACCGGCCCACGGACCCCGGCGGGGGGATGCCCACAGCCCGCCACGGCGGCGAGGGCAAGCAGGGAGACGGTGGACACGAGAAGCGGGACACGGACCATGGGGAAGCAACCTCCTGGGCAAGGCCTGGGCCTATCTGGTTATCCCATCCGGCGGAGGCGCGGACGCGGAGCAGGCGCGCACCAAAGGTTATTAAAAGGTTAAAAAAAGGAAGAATTTTGGCATGGTCAGCCGACGCGCCGTCCGCGGGTAAAACGCGGTCATGAGCCTTGCGTCCATCCCTGCCCTGCACCTCGTTGGCACGCCGGCGGTGGCCAGCGCCAAGGTGGCCCACCACTTCGCCTGCCACCGCGAGGCCCGGGCGGAGGTGCTGGCGCGCGCGCTGCGCCGAGGGCGGCGGTGGATGATGGGCGGCGCCGCGGCGGGCGTGGTGGGCCCGGCCCTGGCCTGGCTGGTCGAGGCCGAGCTCGGGTGGGCCGTGGGCGGGTTCGGCGTGCTCGCGCTGATCGTCGGGGGCATCAACAACCTCGAGACGAGGAACCAGGCAGCCAAGACGCCGGAGGCCCGCCCTGCCGGCCAGGCGCTGCTGCAGCGGCTCCTGGGCGAGTTTGCCCCCCAGGCCAGGCTGCACCTCCACGTGGACGCGCGGAGCGCCGCCGAGGCCACCGACCCGGAGCGCACCGCCCGCAGCCCCCACAGCGGCTACACCAAAAGCTACCACCGGCACCCCTGGCTCACGCTCAAGGGGTGGCTGGCGGATGGCTGCCTGCTGGGGTTGACCTTCACCCACCTCCAGAAGGTCCGGCTGGGGCACCCGATGCGCGACCAGACCCAGGTCCAGGGGCGGCTGCGGCTCCCGGCAGGGAGCCAGCCAGGGGCGCTCCCCACCGGGCTCGAGAAGCTGCACGTGGCCGCCGTCCCGGGCCAGCCGGAGGTGCTGTTCTGGGGCGTGCTGGGCACGGAGGTGGACGTGCTGCCGGACCTGCGGCGCCTGCTGCAGGCCGTCCGCACCGGGCCAGCGTCCTGACCTGAGGGCCCTGCGATGTACGCCCTCGAGACCCTCGACGAGGCCGCCCTGGCCGGGGCCGTGGCGACCCACGCGGCCCACGTGCCGCTGCGCGTGAAGATCAAGCTGATCTGGGCCTGCAACCTCAAGTGCCCGTTCTGCAGCCAGTGGCGCGCCCTCGGCCAGCCCCCACCCAGGCCCGGCAGGCTGGACGACGCACGCCTGACGGCGCTGCTGGACGACCTGACAGAGCTGGGCTGCCGGCGCGTCCACCTGTCGGGAGGCGAGCCGCTGCTGAAACCCGACCTGGCCCGCTGGGTGGGGGAGGTGGTGCGGCGCGGGATGGTCTGCTCGATGACCAGCAACGGCACGCTCTGGACCCCGGAGCGGGCCGAACCCCTGGTCGCCGCGGGCCTGTCGACCGTGACCTTCTCGGTGGACTCCCACCTACCGGCGGTGCACGACCGGATGCGGGGACAGCCCCTGTGGCACGCCACCGTCGCGGGCATCCGCACGGCCCGGCAGACGGCCCGCCAGCTGGGCCGCCGCCTCAAGATCCGCTCCAACACGGTGGTGTCGCGGCTGAACTACCGGGCGCTCGCCGACCTGCCCGACGTCCTGCACGGGCTGGGGGTGCGGCGCATGGCCCTGCTGCCGGTGGACGACGTCCGGACCCACGGCACGGCGCCGATGCGGCTGGAGGAGCCCGAGATCGCCGAGTGGAACGCGGAGGTGGCGCCCCGCCTGGCCGAGCGCGCCCTGGCCCTCGGCCTGATGCGGGAGGCCGCCGAGGCCTACCCCTTCGGGCTGGCGGCCGACGCGATCGCGCGGGCAGCCCGCGGCGAGCATGCCCGCGGCTTCTACGAGGCCAACCGCTGCTTCGCGCCCTGGCTCCACGCCGTCGTGGCCGCGGACGGCAAGGTGTACGGCTGCTGCCAGATGAAGGGAGAGGGGTGGGCCCTCGGGGACCTCACGGAGACCAGCTTCCGGGCCATCTGGACGGGCGAGGCCTACACGGGCTTCCGGCGGGCGCTGGCGGCCACCCGGCCGCCGGTCTGCCACCGCTGCGACGACTTCCTGCCGGAGAACGCCGCGCTGGAGGCGCGGCTGCGCACCCTCAGCGCAGCAGGTCCGCCACCGTGAGCGCGAGGCGCCTGGCGCCGTCGGTGTCCGCGGGCGAGAGCGGCGTGGGCCGCGGCGCCGCCAGCGCCGCCGCGAGGGCCGCCGTCCACTCGGCCACCCCCCAGCCGGGCTGCGCCGCGCGGGCCCGCTGGCCGACCCGGGCGGCCTGGTCGTCGTGGGAGCGTCGGAAGGCCACCTGCAGCGCGCGCACGCCGAAGGCATCGGCCTCCGCCGTGGCGTTGTAGCCCCCCCCCGTGACCAGCAGGTCCACGGCCTCCAGCAGCTCGCTCGCCGGCCACGGGTGGACCACGCGGGGATCGACGAGCCACCCCCCGAGCGGCAGGGGCGTGAAGAACCGCAGGTCGTGGGGCTGCCCGAGGCGCTCGCTGGCGTCACGCACCAGCCCGAACAGCCCCACGACCTCCCCGGGATCCCCCGCGTGCATGGCGACGATCAGCGGCCTGTCGGCCACGGCAGGCAGCCCCAGGCGCCGACGGGCATCGGCGGGCGCGAGCGCCTCGCCCGGCCGCCGGGCGAGCACCCAACCCACGGCCTCCACGCCCGCCCAGGGGGCCACCGGCAAGGGAGCCACCACCCGGTCGTAGCAGCCCCAGGCCGGCGAGGCCTCAGGCGTGCCGCCGCCAGGCCTCGCCACCAGCACCTTGTGGGTGGCGCCCGCCAGCACGGCCGGCGTGAGCTCCCCGTGCAGCCCGTCCGGGAAGGTGTCCACCACCAGGCAGCCGATCGGCCCCAGCGCGGCCAGGGCCTGCCGGGCCAGCCCCGAGGCCACGCCCTCGGGCAGGGCCTGCGCCTCGTGGGCCCCGGGCAGCCGCAGGCACGGCAGGCCCTCGGCCAGGGCCAGGTGGGCGTAGGCCGAGCTGGTGACCACCAGCGGCGCCTCCGCGCCGAGGCGCGGCCGCAGCCAGCGCAGGACGGCCAGGGCGCGCTGCAGGTGGCCCAGGCCGCCGCCCAGGGCGTACCAGGCCAGCCTCACGTGAGATCGGACCAGGCGTTGTCGGGGTCGTCAGGGCGGGCGACCTCGAACGCCGCGAGGGCCTCCGCGTCGAACGTCAGGTCGGCCGGCAGGTTCACGACGGCCCCTGCCGCCGGGCCGCCCTCCGTGCAGGCCTGACACCGCCCTGCCGGGCCAAGGTGCTCCCGGCAACAGGGCGTCTGGCAGCCAGGACACAGGCCGGTGGCAGGGGCCCCGCACGGACGGGGTACGAGCATGCCAACGACCTGGCCGCACCCAGCTGGAGCACCTGATGACATCCTTGCCTCCATCCTCGCCGCGCGTGGCCCTGCTGGTGCCCCGCTGGCCCCCGGACCCGGGCGGCCTGGCCGGGGCCGCGGCCCGGCTTGCCAGGGGGCTGTCCCGCCACCTGCCCGTCCGCGTCATCATACCCGATCCCGGGCTGCCCCTTGGCCGCGTCCAGGCAAGCCAGGGGGATCGCCTGGAGGTCTGGCGCTTCGGGGCTCGGACCTGGGCGGAGCGGCAGGCCGGCTTCGAGGCCTGCCTGCTCGCCCGCCCCGACGTCGGGCTGGTGCATGCCGTCTATGCCAGCGAGACGGGACGGCCGGCGGTGCGAGCCGCGGCCCGGCTTCGCCTCCCCTGCGTCGTGGCCGCCCGTGGCAACGACCTCGACCGCGACGTGGACCGCCCGGAGCGTGGCCCCGCCGTGCGGGAGGCCCTGGCGGGGGCTGATGCGGTGGTGGGCGTCAGCCAGGCCCTGACGGCCCGCGCGCGAGGGCTCGGGGCGACGGGTCGGCTCGAGACCATCCCCAACGGCGTGTCGACCGAGCGCTTTCGCCCGTTCGAGCGGGACCTCGCGCTCGCAGCACAGCTCGGGCTGTCGCCGGAGGAGGCCTTTCCCGTGCTGGCCTTCGTGGGCGAGGCGCGCCCCAAGAAGGGCCTCGACACGATGCTCGCGGCCTTCCAGCTGGTGCGCACCCGTCACCCTGCCGCCCGGCTGTGGCTGCTCGGCGGCCTCCGGGCAGACGGCCGGGCCGCCTGGGAGGCGTTTGCCGCGGCCCACCCCGTGGACGCGGCCGCGGTGCGCGTCGACCCGGCCTTCGAGCCGGACGACCTGCCGCCGTTGCTGGCGCTCGCCGAGGTGGGCTGGCTGCCGTCTCACCAGGATGGCCTGCCCAACGCGCTGCTGGAGACCCTCTCCTGCGGGCTGCCGACGGTGGCGAGCGCCGTGGGGGGGATCCCCGACGTGCTGGGAGGCAGCCCCCTCGAGGCGCTGCTGGTGCCCCCGGGGGATCCGGAGGCGCTGGCCGCGACCACCTGCTGGCTGCTGGACCAGCCCGAGGCGTGGATGGCGCTCGCCGAGCTCGGCCGGGAGCGCGTCGAGGAGGCCTTCTCGCCGGAGGCGGAGGTGGCAGCCTACCTCACGCTGTACGCGTCGCTGCTGGGGCCGTGACGCCGAGCTCGGCGTAGGTCGCGCGCCAGGCCGCCTGGATGTGCGACCAGTCCCAGCCCTCCGCCAGGGCCCGCGCGCCCGCCGCGAGGCGGGCACGCAGCGCGGCGTCGGCGAGGACGGCCTGCAGCGCCTGCGCCCAGGCGGCCGGGTCGTCCGGCGGCACCAACCAGGCGCTCTCGCCGTGCTGAAAGAGGGCCTCGACGGGCGGCACGGCGCTGGCCACGATGGGCCTGCCCGCAGCCGCGTACTCCAGCAGCTTCAGGGGGCAACACCCCTGCACGACGTTGCGGGCGCTGCCGTCGAGCGGCGCCACGCACACCCGGGCCCGCGCGAGGGCGGCCGGCACGTCGGCCGGGGCCAGCGGGGGCGCGAGCAGGACGCGCCCCGCGACGCCGAGCCGGGCCGCCCGTCCCCGCAGGCGCGCGGCCCAGCCACGGCCGGGCGGGCCGATGACGCGCAGCCGCACCGCAGGCGGGAGCAGGGCCAGCGCGGCCAGCAGGGTGTCCAGCCCCTGCCAGGGAGCCAGGGTGCCGACGTAAAGCAGCTCGGGCCCCTCGCCATCCCCCGCCGTGGGGGAAAAGGCGGCCAGCTCGACGCCGTTCGGCACGATGCGGACGCGCCCCGGATCCGCCCCGAGGTCCACCAGGCAGCGCGCCGTCACGGGGCTCACGGCCACGAGCCGGTCGGCGGCGCGGAGGAGGCGCTGCTCCAGCGCCCGCAGCCGGGCCAGCAAGGCGGGCTGGGTCGCCAGCCCCGGCAGGTGAACGGGCAGCTCGAAGGAGGGCAGGCCATTGACCTCCCAGATCAGCGGCGTGGTGCCACCCGTCGCGTCGCGCCAGAGGGCCAGCGGCACCCCCTGCCAGACGTCCCGGACGTGCCAGGCCCGGTGCGAGCCCGCCTGCGCCAGGGCCAGCACGTGGGCCCCGAAGGCGTCCGCACGCGCCAGCACGTTGGGCGTGGCGGCCTGCGCCAGGGGCCACGCCCGCACGCCGGGCCAGGCCAGGGGCTGCCACCGCGCCGGCAGCGTGGCGAGGTCGACGGCGTGCCCGTCCGCCACCAGCCCCTCCACGAGCGCCCGGATGTGCCGGCTGGCCCCCTTCGGGGCCGGCACCGGGTCGAAGGCGGCGTAGAGGATGCGGCTCACGGACGCCTCGCGCTCACGGCGTGACGCTGACCAGCTCCATGGTGGACTCGTAGGTCATCGTGGTGGGCGCCGCGGGGGACGCCTCCCCTTCCAGGCCGGGCAGCGTGACGCCCGCCGGCAGCTGGAAGCCAGGGGGCAGCTGCCGCAGGCCGTAGGCGTCGGGGCCCTGGGAGCCCTTCGTGACAGACTTCACGAGCCCCACGTCGTCGCTGGCCCAGAAGGTCGTCTCGCTCGTGCCGCTGGGCACCTTGAGGGTGCCAGCGTAGCGCGTCGTGGCGAACTCCCCCGCCTTCACCTTCACCGTCTCACGGGTGACGCTGCTCTGGCTCCAGGTGCCCCCTTGCGCCACGCTCTGGCTGAACACCGCGCCATCGGAGGGCTGCGACAGGTCCACCGTGGTCGTGGACTCCGTGGGGATCCCCATCGCCGTCACCACCACCTTCAAGGTGGCCTTCTGGCCGTCGATGCGGGTGACCTCCTGGGACATCGTGGTGGTCACGAGGGCCCCCGCCAGCCCGGCCGTCGTCTCGTGGACCCACTTGCGGCCGGCCTTGTAGACCCGGGCCAGCCCCGCGGCGCTGGCGGGGTCGGCGGGCGTGGCGGCAGCGGGCGTGGCAGGCGGTGTGGGGCCGTTGGAGGCGGGGTTGGCGGCGGTGCAGCCCGCCGCGGCGAGGGCACCGATGAGAAGGAGGCCGGAACGGTTCATGGGGCAGGGCTCCTGACAGCAAAACGTCGTGACGTGGTCCAGTATGCCACGGGACCAGCCAGCGGGCCACTGGCGCCGGGAGGCCTGGGGCTTGCCACTCGTTCTACGAAGAACTAAACTGGAGCCCCCCGCCCTTCGCGCCGGAGCCCCCCGATGCCTCTCCAGCCCCTTCGCCCGCTCACCCGCCTGTACCCCCCGCCGCCGCTGCACTGGGTCGGGGACGGCTTCCGCGTGCGGGGGTACCTGCAGGCTTACGCGGACCTCGCCGAGGCCATGGACCCCTTCTTGCTGCTGGACTACCACCCGCCGTACACCTACGCCCCGACCCAGTACCGGCGCGGCGTGGGCACGCACCCGCACCGCGGCTTCGAGACGGTGACGTTGGCCTTCGCAGGCAGCGTCTCGCACCACGACAGCGCCGGCGGCGGGGGCACGATCGGGCCCGGGGACGTGCAGTGGATGTCGGCGGCTTCCGGGGTGCTGCACCAGGAGTACCACGCGGCCGAGTTCGCCCGCACGGGCGGGACCTTCCAGATGGCGCAGCTCTGGGTGAACCTGCCCGCCCGCCACAAGATGGGCCCCCCGAGCTACCACGCGATCACCGCGGCAGAGCTGGGGCACGTGGCCCTGCCGGAGGAGGGCGGCCACGTGCGGGTGCTGGCAGGCGAGTTCCAGGGGGTGCGGGGCCCCGCCCGGCCCTTCAGCCCCATCGCCATCCAGGATGTGACGCTGGCGGCCGGGCGCCAGGTGCGGCTGGAGCTGCCGGAGACGTTCAACGTGGGGCTGCTGGTGATGGCCGGCCCCGTGACCCTCAACGGGCACCGGGCGGCCACCGACGACTTCGCGAGCTTCCGACCGGGGGCAGGCGGGATCGAGGTCGTGGCGGAGGCCACGGCCCGGCTGCTGGTGCTGGCCGGCGAGCCCCTCGGCGAGCCCGTGGTGGCCCACGGCCCCTTCGTCATGAGCAGCGTGGCCGAGATCGAGCAGGCCATCGAGGACTTCAACAGCGGCAGGTTCGGGCGGCTGGAGGGCTGAGGGGGCGGCGCCAGGGGGGTGAGGACCACCGTCTGGGCGGGCATGGAGCCTGGGCACCCACCAGCCCTGGAGGCCCCATGTCGCCCGCCACCATCGCCCTCACGCTTGCCACGATCGTGCTGTGGGGGGTCATCCCGCTGATCGACAAGGTGGCCGTGGGGCACGCCGCGGTCTCGCCGCTGGTCGGCATCGCGATCCGGGCGACGGCCGTGGTGGTGCTTGCCGTGCCGCTGGCCCTCTGGGCAGGCGACGCGGGCCCGGCGCTGCGCGCCCTGCCGTGGCGCGTCGTCGGCCTGTATGCGGCCTCGGGCGTGGTGTCGCTGCTGCTGGCCCAGTACGCCTACTACACCCTGCTGAGGCAGGCGGACGTGGCGCGGGTGTTTCCGCTGCTGTTCGCGGCCGCCCCCGTCGTCACGGTCGGGCTGGCGATCGCGCTGCTCGGCGAGTCGCTCACGCCGCGGCAGGCCCTGGGCACCTTGCTGATCGTGGGGGGCGGGCTGCTCATGCTCTGAGGGCCTCCTTATTTTTATTTTAACTTGAACACAACCCTGTGAAACGACGCCGGAACCGCCGCGGCAGACGAGGCCTGGGCCCCCTCGTGCGGAAAGGACCCCGATGCGCCGCCCTGTCGCCCTGCTCTCCACCCTGGCCGCGCTGACGGCTTGCGCGCCTGGCGCGATGCCCCCCCGGCTGGCCAGCGCCCGGCCGCCCGGGGACGCCGAGGCGCAGGCCAGCCGTCGCCCGCCGGCGCAAGAGGTCCAGATCCGCTTCCGCTCCGAGGCCTCCCTGCAGGCCCTGACCCGGCGAGGGCTCGACCTCTTCGAGGACGTCGACCTCTCCCACCGGACGGTCGGGGCCCGCGTCACGCCAGCCCAGGCTGCGGCGCTGCGGCGCGCGGGGTACGAGGTGGTGGAGGTCGCCCGCACCGAGGACCTGGAGGAGGGGTTCCCCAAGGGCTACCGCAGCGTCGAGGCCGTCCATGCCGAGCTGAAGGCCCTGACCCGGCAGGCCCCGGACGTGGCTCGCCTGACCTCCATCGGCCAGAGCCTGGAGGGCAGGGACCTGCCGGCGCTGCGTCTCACGGCCGCCCCGGGCGCGCCGCGCGTGCTGTACTACGCGGGGGAGCACGCCCGCGAGCTCCCCCCCGTGGAGGTCACGATGGACCTGGCCTGGCACCTCGTGCGGGGCTGGGCCGCGCAGGACCCGACGGTGCGCGAGCTGCTCACGAGCCGGGAGGTCTGGGTGCTGCCGCTGCTCAACCCCGACGGCCGCGTGCGCGTCCAGGACGGCGATGCGATGTGGCGCAAGAACGCGCGTCCCAACGCCGACGGCAGCGTGGGCGTCGACCTGAACCGCAACCACGACAACCACTGGACGATGGGCAACGCCCGGCCGGGTGACGAGGACTTCCGGGGCCCGGCGGCCTTGTCGGAGCCCGAGGCCGTCGCCCTGGGACGCTTCATGGGCGCGCAACGCTTCCTGCTCTGCGTCGACATCCACAGCTTTGCGGGGATGGTGCTCTGGCCCCCCGGCTACACCAAGCAGTTCAGCCCGGCGGAGGCCGCGCTGGGGCGCCTGGGGCGCCCGGTGGCGAACAGGCTGGCCTACAAGGCGGGGCCCATCGCGCGGCTGCTCTACCAGGTGTCTGGCGACTCCAGCACCTGGGTGCACGAGGCCCACGGCACGCTGGCGTACACCGTCGAGCTCGACGATCGCGGCTTCCACCCGGCCATCGGGGCCGCCCGCAAGGACTTCGAGGACTGGCGCTGGCCGCTCATCTGGATGGCGCTGCGCGCGAAGGACCCGGCCAGCGCCGAGCTCAACCTGCCCCCGGAGCCCCGGCACTTCGCCGGGCTGGGCCTGCGGCTCTGAGGGCCCGCCCCGGGCGGGCCCTGGCAGGCGCGCCGCGTCAGCTGCCAGATCGGACACAGACGTGGCCCCGCTCGGCCGGCTACCCTGGCCCCAGCCGGCGAGGCGCCCGGCCGGATGGCGCCAGAACGCACCCTGCCCGCCAGCCCGGGCTCACGAGGAGGCTTGCTCCCCCATGCACGACGACCTGCTGTCTCAGTTTGCCGCGACCCTGCGCGATCGCTGGCTCAAGGACCTCATCACGGAGGAGCTCACGGCGCTCCGCCAGCTGGACCTGCCGATGATCCAGATGCTCGCGATGATGCCGCAGGAGAAGGCAACGGCGTGGCTCTCGGAGCGCGAGGCCGAGTGGCTCACGGCGATCGCCGAGGGGCGGGGCCTCGAGTGGGAGGTCCAGCGCCTGCAGCGCTGGGAGCAAGATGACATCCCGGGCATCCCGAAGGGCGCGCTGCACCCGGCCGACGTGCCCCTCTTCCACGCCGCGCAGCGGGCGGCCCTGCAGCGGTTCGTGGGCCGCTTCAGCCGTGACCCGAAGGTCAAGGTGGAGCTCCTCGCGGCGATCGAGGGGCACTTCCAGCCCTACTTCGCCGCGGCGCTGCGCACCTACCAGCGGATGGTGGTGCAGCGGGCCGGTTAGGCCCCCGGTCCGACCGGGAACGGGGGGGTATGTCCATCCCGCCGCTTTCGGCGCCCGAGCCGGTCCTCCGCGTGCAAGACCTCGTCGCCGAGTTTCCCGGCGTTCGGGCCCTCGACGGCGTCAGCTTCGCGCTGCCCGCGGGCACCATCACCGCGCTGGTGGGCCCCAACGGGGCAGGCAAGACGACGCTGATGCGCTGCCTGGTCGCCCTCGACCGGCCCTTCTCGGGCCGCATCGAGGTGGCGGGGCACGACACGGCCCGGGCTCCACGCGAGGTCCACCGGCGCGTCGGCTGGCTGCCCGACGACTTCGGGCTCTACGACGATCTCTCGGTGGGGCGCTGCGTGCGGCACGCCGCCGCCGCCCGAGGCCTGGCAGGGGACGGGCTGGAGGCGAGGCTGGCGGCGGTGCGGGAGGCCACCGACCTCGAGGCGCTGTGGGGCCAGCGGGCTGGCAGCCTGTCCCGCGGCCAGCGCCAGCGGGTGGGACTCGCCCAGGCGCTGGTCCACGACCCCCAGCTGGTGGTGCTGGACGAGCCCGCCTCCGGCCTCGATCCCGCGGCCCGGGTCGCGCTGGCCCAGCTGATCACGGCGCTGGGACGGGCCGGCAAGACCGTGATCGTCTCCTCGCACATCCTGGCGGAGCTGGAGGGCTATGCCACCACGATGCTGACGCTGGAGGCTGGCCGCGTGCGCGGCCTCGTGCCTGTCAAGCAGCGGGCCGAGGCCAGCGAGCGGTGGCTTCGCCTGCGCGTGGCAAGCGACCCGGCCGCCGCCGCCGACCTCGCCCAGGCCCTGCCAGGCGTGGGGGCCGTGCGGCGGCTGCCCGATGGCGTGGCGCTGGCCTGGCAACGGCCCGAGGCCGAGCAGGCCGGCCTGCTGCGCGCGCTGCTGCAGGCCGGGGTGGAGGTGGTGGGGCTCGCCCCCGAGGAGGCCGACATGCAAGCGCTGTACCTCGCCCAGCTGCGCCCGGGTGCGCCCCGATGAACGCGGAGCTGCAGCGCAACCTCTGGCTGGAGCTCCGCCCGCTGCCGGTGGCCGCGTCGCTGGGCGTGCTCGCGCTGCTCGCCTTCGCCGCCACGGTGAGGGTCGGCCCCCTGAGCGCCATCGGCCTCGAACGGCTGCAGGGCCTCGGGCTCTTCGTGTTCTGCTTCCACGCCATCTGGGGGCTTCGCAAGGCCAGCGCCGCCGTCTCGGCCGAGGTGCTGGGCGGCACCTGGGACCAGCAGCGCCTGTCGGGGCAGAGCGGGGCCTCGCTGCTGGCAGGCAAGCTGCTGGGCGCGACGGCGTTCACCTGGGTCGGCGCCCTGGGCGGCCTCACGCTGTACACCCCGGCCCAGCTCGCGCTCGGCGATGCGCCCCTGGCCCTGCTCCATGCGGCCACCCTGGTGCTCGGGGCCCTCGCGGCGCAGGCCGCGGCGCTGGCGGGCAGCCTGCTGACGGCCGGGCGGCTCCGCCGCACCCGGCGAGGCGGCCCGGGCGCCCTGTCGATGGCCGGCTGGCTCCTGGGGCTCTGGCTGGGGCTCATGCTCCTCACGGCTCTGGCGGGCAGCCTGGGGCTGCACGAGGTCCGGTGGCGCCAGCAGGCGGTCGCCTGGTGGCTTCCGCTGCCCCTCGAGGCCTTCATCCCCTTCTCGATGGCCCTCTGGGGGGGCTGGCTGCTGCTGGGTCTGCACCGCCTCCTGCGGCTGGAGCTCCAGCAACCCGTGACGCCCTGGGCCTGGCTGGCCTTCCTGGCCTTCGTGCCGGCCTATGCCGCCCCCCTGCTCCCGACCTGGCAGGCGGGGGCCCTGGGCTGGCTGCAGCTGGCCACCGCCACGGTCCTGGGGGCCACCTGGGTGACCCTGCTGCTCGAGCGCGTGGACGCCGTGCGCCTCCGCACGCTGGTGGGGCTGTGGCAGCGGGACGAGCGGCCGGGCCTCTGGGGCGCCCTGCCGCTCTGGATGCTCACCTTGCCCCTGGCCCTGGCCGGGGCGGCCATCCTCCTGGCCCTGGCGCTGCTGGCGTGGGGGCTTCCCCCGCTGGCGGACCTCGGGCGGGGCGGGATGGCGTTCTCGAGCGCAGCGCTGTTCCTGGTGCGGGATGCCGCCCTCGTGCTCAGCGCCCAGCTCGCGACGCCGCGCCACCGGGAGCCGCTCGGTGCCATCCTGGTGGGCGGCCTGCTGCTCTACGCGCTCCTGCCAGGGACCCTGGTCGCGCTGGGGGGGCCCGCCCAGGCCCTGTTGCCCGCCTTCTGGCCGCACCTCGCCTGGGACGTGCCAGGCAGCCCCTCGCTCGGCGCGTTCACGATCCACGTCGGCCTCGCGGTGCCAGGCACCCTGCTGGCCGTCGGGCTCGCGACCAGCGTGGCGAGACGCGCCACCTCCGAGGCCCTCACAGCGGCGGGCAGGTGAGCACGACCGACCGAGCGCAGAGCGTCCACAGCAAGGTGGGCACCTCCCGGGCGCAGCCGGGAACCGACGCCACGCTCGGGGCGCAGGACGGGCGATGCGGGCCGGGCGCAGTCGGCTGCCGCCATCAAGCCCGCACCAGCCACCACGTGAGCAGGCCGGCCCGCGCCGTCCAGGCCACGGTGCGGATCCAGTTCGTATGCACCAGGCGTGTATGCACGTCTGGATCAAACCCCGCCGACAAAGCTGCGTGGGCTGGGACTTGCAGCAGGGCGGTGCTCAGCCAGATCACGCCCACCAGTCCGGCCCCGACCCACCAGACCCAGCCCCGCGGCCCGGCCCCCAGCGCCAGCAAAAGCCAGCCAGCCGTGGCGGCCTCCACGAGCATCGCGGGCCCCACCACGAACGTGATCAGGCTGGTGTGCCCCGCATGGTAAGCCGGGAAGGCCTCCGGGCCCACGCGCGCGAACAGGGGGTACTGCACCACCTGCACGAGCCAGATCAGGCCCGTCATGAACCAGGTGGCCCCCAGGTGGGCCAGCACGAGCGGCGTCATCTCAACTTCTCCCAGCGCAGCCCCGCGACGAAGGGGTAAAACACGGCCCCGATCCAACCTGCCCCTGCAGCATACCCCAGCTCCTCGAGGGGCACGCCTGCCACGAACACGTTCGAGAAGCGCTCGGCGTGCCAGGCCAGCGCGAACACGCCGGGCAGGAGGGCCTGCAACGCCAGGCACAGCGCCGTGTACACGAAGGTGGTCAGCACCGCGGAGCCGAGGCCCGGCCCCCACAGGTCCGGGCGGCGCCAGCAGACGAGGCAGCCCGCCGCCGCCATCAAGGCAGGGGCCACGTGGATCATCGGCCACCCGCGCGCCCAGGCCCCCGCCACGGCCACGAAGCACGCCCCCATCAGCGCGCCCCCCCGCCGCCAGCCCGCCAGCCCCGCCACGGGGGCCCCCACCAGCCGCACACCCGCCACGGCAGCCCACCCGACGGAGGTGAAGACGGCCAGCGCCGTCACGAACAGGACGTCCTCCACGCCGAAGCCGATGCGGTTCACGAGGTCGCCCACGAAGCGGGGCTCCCAGTACGTCGGGTAAAACAGGCGCTCCGTGCCGGCAAAGGGCAGGCTGACCAGCGCCATCCGGCCGGCCACGGCCCGCAGATCCGGCCGCGCCAGCCACACGAGGAGCGCCGGCACGGCAAGCAGCAGACACAGCACGAGGAAGGCGTACACGGGCCTCTCCTCAGCGCGGTCCTGGCGAGAGCCAGACGTCGGCCGTGAGCATCGCGACCCAGGCCAGCCCCGAGGCGATGACCAGGAGCACGAAGGGCAGCCGCCGCGCCGCAGCCGCCCGGGGTGCCCGCGCCAGCACCACCGCCGCCGCGCCCCAGGCCAGCACGGCGGGCCCGAGGTGCCAGGCCACCGGCCAGCTGAAGCCCGGGACGCCAGCCCGGACGGCGGCCCAGCCTGCCAGGCCCGCCAGGAGCGCCCCGAGGATGCGCCCCGAGGCGCGCAGCGGGCCGTGCACCACCACGACGGTCCGCTTGCCGGCCAGGCGGTCGCCCGGCTCGTCCGGCAGCGCCGTCGCCATCGCGATCGCGAGGTTCACGAGCAGCAGCGGCGGCAGCAGCAGCACCGGCCAGCCGACCAGGGTGCCGGCCTGCGACCAGTACCCGAGCACCGGCAGCACGCCGCCGAGCCCGACGGCCTGCAGCCACTCCCCCCCGCCGCGGTACGACAGCCGGAGCGGCGGGAAGCTGTAGGCCCAGAGCAGCACAAGCCCACCAGCCGCCAGCGGCCAGACGCCCAGCCGCCCGGGCGCGGCCGCCACCACCCCGGCGCAGGCCAGGGCACCCACCGCCGCCGCCAGCGCCGCGCGCCGGAGGGCAACCCTGGTCAGCCGCCCGTCCACCAGCATCCGGCCGCCACCGGACAGGAACGTCGGGGACGGGTTCAGCCGATCGGCCGCCTCGTCGGCGAGGTCGTTGGCGAAGACGATCCACAGCTGGGTGCAGGCGCCGTAGGCCAGCACCCAGCCCGCGAGGACGTCGCTCCACGCCCCGTGCAGGCGCCACGCCAGCCCCTGGCCGAGCAGCAGCGGCAGCCAGAGGTAGCCGAGCGAGGGCAGCCGCGCCGCCCGCAGCCAGGCCGCTGCCGCCCTCACGGCACGGTGTCGGCCAGGCCGAGCTGCCGGGCCCGGGCCTCGCGCAGCGCGGCGAAGGGCCGCTCCCACCTGGGCGCAGCAGCCGGATCCCAGGCGGTCGCAGGCACCTCCCCTGCTGCTGCCAACGCCTCGAGCAGCCGGGCCTCGGCGGCTGGCTCACGCGAAAACGCGAACGGGTTGCGCGGCCCCCCGCCCGGCAACGCCGGATACGTGGCGTCGTTGGCTGCGATCAGCGCCAGCAGTTCCTCTCCACGACGGGCCATGTGCTGGACGAACGCCAGGGAGTACGGCCCGTGGCCCGCCCGGCCGGCCGGGTCCCGGGCGACCCAGCGCGCCCAGTCGAAGCCATAGGTGAAGTCGTGGGTGTAGCGAAAGGCGATCGCGCCGCCGCGCGCGAAGCGGTGGTGCAGGGCGACGTGGGCCTCCCCGAGCGCCTGGAGCCCGGCCGCGTCGGCCGCCTCCCGCAGCAGGCTCGCGGCCAGCGCGTCCGCGTCCCAGAAGAGCGTCTCGGGAAAGGCCTCCGCCTGGGCCGCGCCGATGGCCGTCAGCGCGGCCACCCAGGCGGCCTGGCGGCCAGGGGGCTGCCCCGGCAGCAGGCGGCTGGCCAGCGCCGGCCAGGGCGTGGGCGCCCCCCGGCCCGGGGCCAGGCTCCGGTAGACGGGCACCCGGGCCCGCAGCCGCGCCTCCGCCTCCGCCAGCCGGGCCAGCAACGCGGGCGCCACGCTCATGGCCCGAGCCTTGCCGCTGCCACCACGCCAACGGTGAGGGTGAGCGTGGCGAGCCAGCAGGCCTGGTGGAGGGCCTGCTTGTAGACCCCCTGGGCGGCGAAGGCATTGGTCACCGCGGCAGCGCCGAGCCGCCGCAGGGCGGGCAGGTGGAGCGAGAGCGCCACGGCCGCGAGCAGGCCCACCCACGGCGCAGGCCCCACCCCCAGCACCGCCGCCACGGCCCAGGAAAGCGCCCCGAGCGACAGGCACGTGCGCACGCCGGCGCGCGCCACGCCGTTGCCGAGCATCGTGGTGAAGGTGCGCTTGCCGCCGGCGCGATCGCTCTGCTCGTCCGACAGGCCGCTGGCCACCGCGCTCGCCAGGGCCAGCCAGGCGTGCCCGGCCAGCCAGGCCCACTGGGGGCTCCAGGGCATGCCGGAGATGGCGTAGGCCTGCAGCCACGGCAGCAGCACCCCGACGCCCAGCATCTCGAGCAGCTCGCCGCCGCCCCGGTAGTTCAGGGCCAGCGGCGGCAGGCTGTAGGCCACGAAGGTGGCCACGCAGGCGAGGCCGAAGGCCCCCAGCCAGGGCCGGTCGAGCGGCGTCGCCAGCCCGAAGGCGAGCCCCACCGCGACCAGGCCACCCACGAGGCCGGCCGCCAGCACCAGGCGGGCCGGCAGCAGGCCGTCCGGGATGGTCTTCGGCGAGCACCCGGTGGGGAACATCTCGCGCTTGAGGCGGTCGACGCGGACGTCGGCCCAGTCGTTGAGCAGCACGATGAACACGCCCAGCGCCAGGGTGAAGGCCACCCCGAAGGCGGCGGCGCCCCACGACCAGGCGGGGGCCACGGCCAGGCCAAGGCCCTGGCCGAGCACGGTCGGCACGAGCAGCTTGGGCCAGCTGGCGGGCTTCAGGGCGTGACGCCAGCGGGCTGGCAGGCCCGGGGCAGAGGGAGGGGGGGCGGTGGTGGTCGGCTGCACGCCCCCAGTATACCGGCAGGCCTCAACCCCGGGCCCGCCACGGCCCGGGGTCGGCCGGAGTTGGCCTGCCCCCGCGTGGCTGGCTCCCGCCGGCAGCCCGGGAGGCGCCTCGGGCCGAGCCCCCGGCCTCACCGGCTCCAGGTGATGGTCCAGGGGCCCCACGTGCCTCGCGTGTCGCGGGCATGCGACCACACCAGCGTGCGCGCCCCGGCGGCCACCACGGGCGCCGCGCCCGGCGCGGCGGGCTGGCCGGTGCCCGCCTGGCCAGGTCGCCCGAGGAAGTACTCGGCCGCCACGGGGCGGGGCCCCGTCCGCTGACGCACCACCTCGGGGCCAGCGGCCGCAGCCGGGTTGTCGGCCGTGCGCAGCGCGTAGAGCATCATGGGCCGGTTCTCCTCCCAGAAGCGGGCCACGGCGCTGTGGGGGGGATCGAAGCCGTCGCTCCAGCCTCCGATCTCGATGGTGTACGCGAGCGTGCCGAGCTCCGCGAAGGCCCAGTCGGTGTCATCGCCGGCCGTCGGATACAGGGCGGGGCCGGACTGGCCCGCCTCGTAGCCGGACAGCTCGCCCAGCTTCCTGCCCACAAGGGCCAGGCGCGGATCCGGCGGGGGCTCGTCGGTGTACCCCCACGGCCAGAGCACCATGTTGGAGTAGCTGTGGAAGGTGAGCAGGTAGGTGGGCCGGATGCGACGCATCAGGTCGCGCATGGCCTGCGTCTCGGGCTCGGAGAACCCCGCCCGGCCGCCGAACGTGTCGGCCTCGGGGTTGCTGCTCGTGCCCACCTGGCCCCAGGCGGGGCCGCCGTAGTTGCGGTTGAGGTCCACCCCGATGCGACGCCTGCCACCCGTCACGTGGTTGGTGTTCTTGCGCTGGTCCACACCCCGCTCGGCGCGGGCATGGCCGTCCGGGTTGACCATCGGCACGAGCCAGATGTCCCGGGTGTCGACGAGCCCCGTCACCTCGGGGTCCTGGCCGTAGCCCTCCACCAGGTGCTGGGCCATCCTCAGCACCACCTCCGGCGTCGCGAGCTCCCGGGCGTGGTGGCAGCCCGCGAAGAGCACCACGGGCTTGCCCGCTCCCCCCTGACCGAGGTGCAGGGCCAGGATGTCGCGGTCGGCTTGCTGCTGCGTCTTCTCCCAGGAGTCGCCGAGATCGACCACCTCCGCGCGCCCCGGCAGCCGGGCGGCCAGGGCCCGCAGCGCCTGGGCCATCTGGGGGTAGGTGCGGTACTTCGGGTCGTAGGCGTTGCGGCGGCCCGTGAGGTCTTGCGTCACCGAGACCCCGATGCGACGCGCGGCCTCGAACTGCTCGCGCGTCAGGGTGGCCCGGAAGCGCTTGTTCGCGCGGTCGAGGCCCTCGATCGCCACGCCGGCCTCGGCCAGGGCCGCCAGCTGCGCCCGGCGCTGGTAGCGGATGACCACCGCCGCGGGCTCGGCGCTCCGCGCGAACAGCGTCTCCGCCGACACAGACTGGGCCGTCCGCACAGCCGGGGCCCCGCACCCGGCGCTGGTCGACACGACGAGCCCCAGCAGGAGCGCGGCAACGGGGCGGCGGAGCATCAACACGGCAGGCCTCCGGCAACGAGAGGGAAGACGTGTTTAATATTAAATTAAGACAAGGTTAATTGTCAAGCCAAGCGCGCCCGCCCTCGACCGCGGCCTCGCGGCCACAGCCCGGCGGCCCGCAGCCCCGTCCCGGGGCCCCGTCGGCTCAGAGCGGCTCGACAGCCATGGTCACGTGAAGCTCACCGCCATTGTCGCCACCTTCTCCGTCGTTCACGGTCAGGTAGAGCGGGCCCTCCTGCCCGGTGACGGTGAGCCGCTCGCCCACCAGCATCCAGGCCCCGTCATCGCCCACGCGGGCCAGCAGGGCCCCCCACGGCAGATCGGGCAGGAGCAGCTGGCACCTGGCCTGGGCTGGCGCGCGCGTCGCCAGCCCCCTCGGCCCGGTCTCGGCCTCCGGCCCCACCTGGATGGTGCCCGAGGCCGTCAGGGTGAGGCGCTCGTCCGCCGCCAGGACGATGTCGGTCTTGAACGGGGCGATGCAGGGCCCCTGCGGGGGCCTGCCAGGCACGATGAAGGACGCCGGCGTGGGCACCGGGCGGGCCCCCCCTGGAGCCACCGCGGTGGCCGCCACCAGCTCAGGGGAAGCTGGCACCTCCGGCGTGGGCCCGGGCGTCACCAGCGGGGGCGAGGGCAAGGCCGAGGGCTCAACCCCGTAGGCCGTCGGGGCCAGGCGCGCCACGAGGCGGGCGAACGCCCCACCCGTGCCCTCGGACGCCCCGATGGCCTCCCGGGCCGCAGCCAGCACCGCGGCCGGCGCGGCGAGCGTCGCGGGGCTCACGGCCGCGGCGGCGGTGGCGACGCCGTCGACGGCCGCCTGGTAGTCCACCGCCCGCAGGCCCGCAAAGCCCCGCCCCGTGCCCCGCACCTCCGCCATCAGCGCCGTGGTGACGAGCGTGGTCGCAGTCGAGACGCCCACCTGCCCCGATGCGCTCTCGTGCAGCAGCCCCGAGAGGCGGACGAGCTGGCGCTCGGGCGTACGGGCCAGGGCCAGGACGACGCCGGCCCGGCCGCGCGTCTGCAGCGTGTAGCGGCCGCTGGCGTCCGTCACCGCCTGCACGCGTGGCACCAGCGGCACGCCGTCGGGCCCGGCCAGCAGCACCACCGTCCGCGCCAGCGGCGCCTGCCCACCCTGCAGCAACGTCCGCCCCGCCCACCGCAACGACCCAGCGTCCACGCCGACCAGGGCGCCCGCGTCCAGCCCCACGAGGCCATTACCGTCGGGGCCGATCAGCCCCCCGGCATCGACGCCGATCAGCGAGGCAGGCCCCGTCACGGCGCCGCGGATCACGGTCAGCGGGAGGCCTGCCCGCGCGCGCTGCTCGCCCCCGGTGCCAGGTGCCAGGGGCACCGTCACCTGGCAGCCCACCAGCAGCCCCATCGCCAGCACCCACCCGGTCGGACGCATCGGTCATCCCTCCCAGCGTCGCATACCCCGCCGCCTGGCGGCCTACGCGGCCATCAGCGCCCGCAAGCGGCGCGACATCAGCGGGTGATGGTCACGGTGACGGTGACGAAGGAGTTTCCGTTGTCGCTGGTGTCGCTGTCGTTCATCTTGAACGACAGGCGACCGCTCAGCCCCTTCAGGGCGCTCAGGCCCTCGCCCACGAGTCGGGCCCCCTGGTTGGTGCGCATCACGAGCGCGCCAAGACGCTCCCCGTCGAGGGGCCCCTGGCAACCCATCCAGGGGTTGGACAGCAGGCGCTGAGGGTCCCCCGCCGGACCAAACTCGACCTTGGTGGCGTTCCAGCGCCAGGTGCCCGTCGCCACGATGTCCACGAGGTCGCTCTTGACCAGGTCCAACCCCGAGTCGGCCCAGGCCTCGCACGAGGGCATGGTGGCGTTCACCTGGAAGACCCGCTGCAGGGGCGGGGGGGGCGGCACCGGCGTGGGCGTCGGATCCGGTGCGGGTGTCTGGGCCTCCGTCGGCGCGGACGCCACCGGGCCCGGCGAGGGCTCTGCCACCGGGCTCGGAGAGGCCCAGGGCTCCGGGCCGAGGCTCCCCGTCGGCGCGGGCGTCGCCGTGGGCTCGGGTTGCTCCACCAGCGCTGCTCCCGGCCCACCGTTCGGTGCCTGTGGCGGGGCGCCCTCGGCGGGCGCCGCGGCGGGCTCCGGGTCGTACACCGCCGTCGTGAGGGCCGCTTTCAGGCGCTCGAAGCCCGCTCGCAGCGCCTCGTTCTCGGCCACGGCGGCGCGGTAGACCGCGGCGAGCGCGGTCGCATCCGTCAGCTGCTCCACCGGGACACTGGCAACCCGCACGGCAACAGCCTCCACGGCGGCCGCGTAGTCGCGGTCTCCCAGCGCGGAGAAGTTCTTGCGCCCGTCGCGGGCCTCGGCCATCAGCGCCGCCGTGACGGCCGTGCTGGCCGGCGAGATCGCCACGTCTCCTGCCGGCGGGGCGGCCCCGGGAATGGCCGACAGGCGGACGGCGGCGCCAGCGGGCCCACGCGCCAGCGCCACCAGCACGCCTCCACGCGTCCGCGCCCTGACCGTGAAGCGTCCCTGGGCATCGGTGATCGCCGTGACCAGCGGCTGCACCGGCACGCCGTCCGGACCGGCGAGCACCACCGCCGCGCCGCCGAGGGGCACCATCCCCGCCTGCGAGAGGCGGAGCCGCGCCCCGGGCAGCAGCGTGCCGGCGTCCACCCCGATGAGCGTGCCCGCGTCGACGCCGATCAGGGTGCCCGCGTCCACCCCGATGAGGCCAGGCGGAGCGTTGACAACCCCTTTGATGGCCCGCGCCGACAGGCCGAGCGCGCCCCGGCGCTCCCCGGGGGTGTCGGCCACCTGCGGCGGCGCAGCCTGACAAGCCACGCCCAGCAGCGCGACCACCGACAGCAGCAAGTTACGCAAGGGAAGATCCTCGCGGGGTATATACCCCAAGGTCCCACGCCTGATTCCCCCCAAGAGGTGCCCCGTGTCCCGCACTCGACCTTCCAAGCCCTGGCCCCAGGCCGCCCTGCTCGGCCTCGCCCTCGGCACCGTCGTCGCCTGCGCGGGCAGCCCGACGCCGGCCCAGGGGCCTGCCAGCGCCCCCGCCGCCGGTGGGACAGGGGTGTCCTTCCGGGTCCAGGTCGCCCCGGTCCTCAAGGCCAGCTGCGCGGGCTGCCACGCGCCTGGTGGCTCCGCCCGTCCCACCTTCCTCGGCGCCGATGGCGCGCCCGTTCACGCGGCCACCGCGGCCAACGCGGGACGCATCGTGACCTCGGTGGAGTCCGGCCGGATGCCGAAGGGAAGCACGCCGAAGCTCACGGCCGCCCAGGTCGCCGACCTGAAGGCCTGGCAAGCGGCCGGCACCCCGGACAACTAGCCTCAGCCTCGCGGGTTCCGTTCCACCCGACGCGCCCCTGCCGCGCGCGGGCCGCGCCCGGAGGGCCTCAGGCCGGGGCTGCCGCGGGCAGGCCCAGCTCGTGTCGAAGCGCCTGCTCCAGCGACGGGCACAGGAAGGTGAAGCCCGAGGCCGTGAGGGCGCCGGGCTGCACCCGCGCGCCGCCGAGCAGCAGGGCCTCCCCCATCTCGCCGAACAGCGTGCGCACGGCGAGCCCCGGCAAGGGAAGCACCGCCGGCCGCCCCAGCACGTGTCCCAGCACGCGGCCGAACTCGGTGCTGGTGACCGGGGCCGGGGCCGTCCCGTTCACGGGCCCGCGCAGGGCCGGCGTGAAGAGGGCGTGGTGGATGGCCCCCACGAGGTCATCCAGGGCGATCCAGCTCATCACCTGCCGGCCGCTGCCCACGGGCCCCCCGAGCCCTAGCTGGAAGGGCGGCAGCATCTGGGCCAGGGCCCCACCGCGCGGCGACAGCACGATGCCGGTCCGCAGCCACACGACACGGATCCCCGCGTCCTGCGCCGGGGCGGCCGCGGCTTCCCAGGCGCGGGTGACGTCCGCCAGGAAGCCCCTGCCAGGCTCAGCCGTCTCGTCGAGGGGCTCGTTGCCCCGGTCGCCGTAAAAGCCGATGGCCGAGGCGGAGATGAGCACCTCGGGCTTGCGCGCCAGCCCGGCCAGCGCCGCTGACAGCACCCGGGTGCCCTCCGTGCGGCTGCGCAGGATGCGCGCCTTGCGCTCGGCCGTCCAGCGCCCCTCCGCGATGCCCTCGCCCGCCAGGTGCACCACGGCGTCGAAGCCTTCGAGGGCCTGGGGGTCGAGCACCCCGCGCTCGGGATCCCACTGAACCTCACCGGGGCCTGCGGGCCGCCGCACCAGCCGCACGACCTCGTGGCCACCGCCCTGCAGGAACGCGACCAGCGCGCGGCCGATCAGCCCGGAGGCGCCCGAGACCAGGATGCGGCGGGGCCCCGCCGCCGCATGCCGCTCGTGGCGCGCCAGGTCGGCCAGGGTGCGCGCGTGCCGGAACTCGAACATGCGGGTCACCATCGCAGCCAGCATCGGTCCCGCGACCAGCGCCCCCAACGGGCCCAGCGGTGCGTCGTAGTCGACCTCGTCCACCAGAAGGCTTTCCCGCTCCCCGAGGGGCTCGAACCGATGCACGTGCCGCCACGCCGCGAAGGGCCCCTGGTCCTGGACGTCCGCAAACATGCGGCCCGCCTCGTGCGCGTCGTGGCGGGCCACCCATGGCAGCCCCACGGGCCCCTTGCGCACGACGAAGCGGGTTTCGGCTCCCACCTCGAGCCCACCGCGGCGACGCACCTCGCGGATGTCCTCCCAGGGGGGCGCCAGGCGCTCGAAGGCCCCGGGCGCCGCGTGCCACGCATACAGCCGGTCGGCTGAGACGGGCACCCGGGAGGCGCGTCGGTAGTGCGTCATGGCGCCGGACCGAGCCTCAGCCCTTCACGAGCTGAAGGAACTCCCGCCGGGCCTCCGGCGCGGCGAGGTCGCCCTCGTAGGCCGAGGTCACCATCTGGGCACCGTCCTTCCGAACGCCGCGGCAGCGCATGCAGCCGTGCGCGGCCTCCACCATCACGGCAGCGCCTCGGGGCGCCAGGTGCTCCATCAGGGCCGCCACGACCTGCCGGGTCAGCCGTTCCTGGATCTGGGCCCGGCGGGCGAAGCAGTCGACCAGGCGCGCCAGCTTGGAGAGTCCCACCACCCGATCGCCAGGCAGGTAGGCCACGTGGGCCTTGCCCTCGAAGGGCTGCAGGTGGTGCTCGCACGTCGAGTGGAAGGGGATGTCCTTCAGCAGCACCATCTCTTCGTAGCCCTCGACCTCCGCGAAGGTCGTCGCCAGGATTTCCGCGGGGTCCTGCTTGTAGCCTGCGAACTGTTCCCCATAGGCCCGCAACACCCGATCTGGCGTGTCCCGCAGGCCCTCCCGGTCAGGATCCTCGCCCACGTAGGCCAGGAGGGTGCGGAGGGCCTGCGCGGCGGCCTCCTCGCTGACGGGTTGCTGGGCCAGGGCGCCCTCGAGGATCCAAACGGGCTCCGAGCGTAGTGGCTTCACGGTCATCACGACGTCCTTTCGGGCCCGACGGCCTGGTGTCAGTCTAGCCCGGGTGGTCAGGCTTGTCAAACTTTTGACCTGTACAAAAGTTTGACAATGCAGCTGTCTCTGCGTATTTTGATTCATTATGAGGCACGGACCGCGGTGACGGACAGCGACGTACCGATCTACACCATCAAGACGGTGGTGGGGTTGACGGGGCTCCCAGCCGAGACCATCCGCGCGTGGGAGCGTCGGTACAACGCCATCTCGCCCCACCGGAGCGGGGGAGGCCACCGGATGTACCGGGCGGCGGACGTCGACCGGCTGCTGAAGCTGCGCCGCGCCGTCGGCGCCGGCCACGCCATCGGGCGCGTCGCGAACCTTGATGACGCGGACCTCAGCGAGCTGTTGGCAGCGGCGGCGCGGGTCGAACCCCCGCCGCCAGCTGCCCCGGCCGCCCCGGCCGATCCCACCGTGGCCGAGCGCGTGCTCGCCGCCCTGCAGCGCTACGACCATGTCACGGCAGCCCGCGAGCTGGAGCGGGCCGCCGCCCTGCTGCCTGCCAGCGGGCTGGTCGCCGAGGTCGTGCTGCCCCTGCTCGAGCACATCGGGGTGGGCTGGGAGCAAGGGCGGATCAACATCGCCCAGGAGCACATCGCGAGCAACCTGCTCCGGGGCGTGCTCTCCACCCTCATGCGCCTGACCGAGCAGCGACCGGACGCCCCCCTGGCCGTGCTGGCGACGCCCCCGGGGGACCTTCACGAGCTCGGGCTGCTGTGCGTGGGCCTGGTGCTGGCGGGGCGGGGCGTGCGGGTGACCTACCTCGGGGCCCAGGTGCCGGCCAGCGAGCTCGTGGAGGTGGCCACCACCCTGGAGGCCCGCATTGTGGGGCTGAGCCTGGGCATCGTCAGCGATCCCGCGCTGGTGCTGGGCGAGCTCGACCACCTGGCGGCCCACCTGCCCGGCCCGACCCGGGTCTGGCTGGGGGGCCGCGGCGTCGCAGCCATCGCCGTCGAGCGGCTGCCGTCGCGCTGCCGGGTGTTCAGGCGGCTGAGCGACATGGAGGCCGAGGTCGACGGCGGGCTATAGGCGAGGCGCTCCCAGCGCCTCCGCCGCGGCAAGCCCGGCCGCGACGGCGCCCTCGATGCTCGACTGCCGCGTCGCCTCGCTCGCCACCACAACGCCGGCCGGGTGACGGACGGCCAGCCGGGCACTGCCCGGGGCCTGGCCGTACTGCCCGAACGGGACGGCGACAGCCTCCAGGAACCGCCACCCGGCAGCCGCGGGGAACCACCCCGCGACGATGCGCTGGGCCTCGTCAGGCTCGAGCACGGGGCCCTGGCCCTCGACGGGGAGCACCTGGATCGCCACCTGGTGCTCCCCCGGCGGGGCATAGCCGGGCGCAACGCGGGAGGGCACCGCGACGATGCCCACCGGGGAGGTGGGGTCCGGGGCCAGCGCGATCAGGCGCCGGTCGAAGGGGGGCCGGGTGGCCGCGAAGTAAAGCGTCAGGGCGGCCTTGCCCTGCACGACCGGCGCCTCGTCGAGCAGCCTGGCAACCTCCGGCGGCGACGCCGCCAGCACCACGTGAGCAGCCTCCAGCCGCTCTCCGCTTGCCAGCACCACGCCCGTGACGTGCCCCTCCGTGCGTTGCAGGGCTGCCACGGGAGCCCCGAGGCGCAAGGAGCCGGCCGGGAGCCGTGCGGCAAGCTGGTCCGGAAGGGCCTGCATGCCAGCCGCCGGCACCGCTGCCCGCCCCTGCAGCAGCATCCGCCAGTAGAACCGGAAGACGCTGGCATCCACATCGAGCGTCCGATCCAGCCAGATCCCTGCGAAGAAGGGACGCAGGAAGCGCGCCACGAGGCGCTCCGTGCAGCCAAGCCGCCGCAGGTAGGCCGCCGTGCGCTCCCCGGGCTCCCCCCACCCCATCAACGCCTCGGCGCTGAGGCGGGCGATCGCGACCGCATCGGTGGGGCCAACCAGGCCGGCGGCCAGGCTGCTCGGGACGTCGCCAGGGTGCAAGAAGGGGTTGGCAAACGGGCGCCAGCCCGCTTCGGTCCGCACCAGGGCCCCCGCATCGAAGGGCTGCAGCGCCAGCTCGGGCAGCGAGAGCACCCGCCCCACCGTGGGGTAGGCCGAGAACAGCACCTGGAACCCCCGGTCGATGAGGTGACCGCTCGGGTGGCGCACCGACCCCACGCGTCCCCCGGGGCGACCGGCGGCCTCCAGCACGCAGGGCTGCCACCCGGCCGCGTGCAGCCGCGTCGCGCAGGCCAGGCCTGCCATCCCAGCTCCCACGACGATCACGCTCCGGTCCACGCAGTCGCTCCTTCCAGCGCCCGCCCGGGCGCGCGCCCATGATGCGCCGGCCGGCTCAGAGCGGCAAGCGCTGCGCGGGGCGGCAGGCCTCCCCCGCCGCCAGGGTGGCCCGGACGGCCTCAAACACGGCCCGATCGCGCTCGCGCTCGGCCGCCGCGCGCCTCCGCACCGTGCCGAGCACCGGCCCGATCCGGGCCGCCCGGCCGAGCCGCTCGACGTGGCGGTCCATGTAGGCCCAGTACAGCCGGGTCAGCGGGCAGTCTCGCTTCGGGTCGAAGGCACACGCCCCGCAGTAGTCACCCATGCGAGACACGTAGGGCGCCCCGGCGACGTAGGGCTTGGTGGTCATGTGGTCCCCGAGGGCAAACAACCCCATCCCGAGGACGTTGGGCTCCACCACCCAGTCCCAGGCATCAGCATAGGCACACCAGAACCAGTCCGCCACGTCTCGCGCGTCCAGGTCAAGCAGCGCCGCCACGTTGGAGAGCACCATCAGGCGCGTGATGTGGTGCCCGTAGGCCGTGTCCCAGACGTCCGCCACCACCTGGTCGAGGCAGGCCAGCCCCGAGGGCCTGCCCCAGAACGCTGGGGGCAGGGGCGCCTGCCCGGGCGTGGGCGCGGCTCCCCCATCGAGCCAGGCGGGCGCCCGCCCGGCGGGACCGTGCCCCGAGACCTTGGCCCAGCCTGCGTCGCCGGGCGCGGGCGCGGCAGGCGCCAGGGCCCGGAAGCCATCCGAGGCCTCGTGGACGTGGCGCACGAACTCGCGCCAGCCGAGGACCTGCCGCACGAAGCCCTCGCGGCTCGGGAGGGGCAGCGACGCATCGCCCGCGACCTCCCCCACCACCCGCGCCGGCAGCAGGCGGTGGAGGTTCATCAGGGCCGAGATGCGGGTGTGGAAGAGCCCCCGCGAGTGGCGGCTCATGGCGTCCTCGTAGGGCCCGAAGTGGGGCAGGCAGGCCTCCCGCGCGAAGCGCCACAGCGCCTCCGCGTCGGCCCGCGTGGCCGGCAAGGCCGCCGGGTCGAGGCGGCCCGGGTGGTGGGGCAGGGCCGCCTCCACGTCCGCCACCACCTCGGCCTTGATGGCATCGACGGGGAAGGTCGGCTCCGGCGGCGCGGGGGGCTCGCCGGACCAGGGGCGCCGGTTCTCGGCATCGAAGCTGAAGCGGCCTCCCTCAGGTCGCCCCCCCTCCATCAGCAGGCCCGTGTCCCGCCGGACCTGCCGGTAGAACGCGTCCATGCGGTAAGGCGGGGCCGGGCACGCCGCCAGGAACTGGGACGGCGTGGTCAGCCACCCGGTGTGGGGCTCGACGATCAGCCCGCCGGCCTCCGCCAGGGGGGCGAGGTCGAGGCGAAGCTCTCGCTCGGCCGGGGCCATGACCCGCAGCGGCCCCAGCTCCGCGATCAGGGGCGCCAGCACCTCCCGGTGGGGGGCCTCTGCGCGCAGCCACCGCACGGCGACGCCCCTCGCCGCCTGCTCGAGGGCGAAGTGGCGCTGGTTGGCCCACACCAGGGCCAGGCGCTGGCGGTGGTACGGCCTGAGGCGCGCCTTCCAGAGGCTCTCCACCAGGACGATGCCCGCCTCCGGGGCGGCCAGCCGGGCCAAGGGGCCCACCTCATCCGTGAGCTGGTCCTCGGGCACGAAGACCCAGGTCCGGCCCGCAGGGTCGACGGCCCGGGCAGCCAGCTCGGCCAGGAAGCAGCGCACGCGCACCTACCCCCGAAAAGGGTGACGCGGAGCGAGCCCCGAGGCTTGCTCCGCGTCACCTTGCAGGTGGGATCCGAGGTTCAGTATAGACAAGCGCCCAATTTTTGTCCAGTATTTTTTTTGTACAAGTCTAAGGCAGATCCGGGATCTGTCCGAGCTGCTCGGAAGGAGTGGGCCATGGGTTTCGAGGGACGCGCAGGCGTGATCGTGGGGGCGACAGGGGGCATTGGCGCGGCGACGGCCCGCTGGCTGGCGGCGCGCGGGGCGCGGCTGGGGCTGGTCGCCCGCCGGGAGGAGCCGCTCGCGGCGCTGGCGGCCGAGCTCGGCGCGCTGGCGCTGCCAGGGGACGCCCAGGAGGCCGCCACCGCCCAGCGGGCCGTGGAGGCCGTGCTGGCGGCCCATGGCCGGCTGGACTTCGTGGTGCATGCGGTGGGCAGCATCGTGCTGAAGCCGCTCGCACGCCTCTCGGAGGACGACCTGATGAACGCCTTCCGGCTGAACACGGTGTCTGCCTTCCACACGATGAAGGCGGCCGTGGGCCCGATGAGCCAGGCCAGGTCCGGCGCCGTGGTGGTCTGTTCGTCGGTGGCGGCCGGCACCGGGCTGCCCAACCACGAGGCGATCGCCGCGGCCAAGGCCGCCCTCGAGGGCCTCATCCGGGCCGCCGCGATGACCTATGCGGGCAGCGGCGTGCGCTTCAACGCGATCGCGCCCGGCCTGACGCGCACCCCTCTCGCAGCCGGGATCACGGGCAACGCGCGCGCGCTCGAGGCCTCGCTGGGGGTCCACCCGCTCGGCCGGCTCGGCGAGCCGGAAGACGCCGCCGAGGCCATCGGCTACCTGCTCGGGGCCCCGAACGTCACGGGCAGCGTGCTGCCGCTCGACGGCGGCATGGCCGCGGGCCGGCTGCTGCGCTGAGCCCCAGGGCTGCTCAGGCCTGCGGCCCGTTGTTGATCCCAACCCGGTGGCCCGCGTGGGCGGGCCGCCGGGCCTCGTCCAGCATCCACGCCGCCAGCGCAGGCATCGAGACCCGCTTGGGGCCGGGCGGCAGCACGTCCCGCAGCACCTGCAGGGGCTGGTCGCGCGGTCCCTCGACGAGCTCGGGCGGGCACACCAGGGTGTGGGGCAGGCCGCTCGCGCCGAGCGTCCGCCAGGCCTGCAGGTGCTGGGCGGAGCCGGCGCGGAAGGCGGCCGGGTAGCCTGGCGCGTCCCGCCGCAGGCCACCGCCCGGCGCGTCGAGGATGCCCGCCGAGGCCACCGCCACCAGGGGCACCGGCCCGGGCGCCAGGGCCCGCACCAGGATCGCCATGCCCTCGGCCAGGACCTCGTGGGCCTCGCGTCCCCGCCGGGTGCCCAGGCAGCTCACCAGGGCATCGGCGGACTGCAGGAGCGCCGCCACGGCCGTCGCGTCGCGCACATCGCCGCGCACCACCACGAGGCCCTCCCGAACAGGCAGCGCGGCGGGCTCCCGGACGAGGGCCCGGACCACCCAGCCACCGCGCCGCAGGGCCTCGTGCAGCACGTGCCCCCCGAGCCGGCCCGTCGCGCCCACCAACGCCAACGTTTGCATCGTTTTCAGCCCCCGCTGTCGCTTCGGGCCCGCGCACGTCATACTGGACGCGACCCCTTCGCGGAGCCCCTGATGAAGCATACCATCGCCCTGCTGACCCTCGGCGCCGCCCTGGCCGCGCCGTCCGCCCTGGCCGCGACCCCGCCCGCCGCCGCGCCCTCTCCCCTGGCGCCGGTGGGCGCCGCCCTGCCGGTCTCGCTGCTGGACGACCTCACGCTGGACTTCGAGGGGGGCGCGCTGGCCTTCCTGCAGAACGACCAGCGCTACGGGAGCCAGGGCACGCCCTACACCCACCGCACGATCGCGCAGGACCGCAACCTGTTCGGGGCGCAGCGGCTCTCGCTGGAGGCGCGCGCCCTCGACCGCCACACCGTGATCTTCCTGTACGCCCCGCTGGATGTGACGACGCGCGTCACGCTTGGCAGCCCCCTCACGTTCCGCGACCAGACCTTCCCGGCCGGGGCCGTCGTGGACCACCGCTACCTGTTCGACGGGATCCGGGCCACCTACCTGTACCGCACCCTGGCGCAGGGCGGCCTGACGCTGGACCTGGGCGCCACCCTGGGCGTGCGCAACGCCGAGGTGTCACTCAGCCAGGTCGACGGCACGCGCTTCTCCCCTGAGCGCGACATCGGCCCGGTGCCCGCGCTGCGCGCCCGCCTGCGGTACGACCCCGGCCAGGGAGCTTACGCCCTCTACGACCTCGACGCCGGCGGCACCCTCCCCGGCATCGGCACCGTCACGGGCGGCGTCCTGGACACGGCCCTGACGCTCGGCGTCCCCCTCGTGAAGGGCCTCGACGGCACGCTCCGCCTGCGCTACCTGGCTGGCGGCGCCACCGTCCCCAACCGCGAGATCTTGAACTGGGCCCAGTTCGCCTCCGCCAGCGCCGGCTTCCGCTTCTCCCCCCGCCTCTTCTGGGCGCCCGAGCCAGCGCAGCGCTGAGCCGGAGCAACGCGCCACCCCCGCGGAGCGAAGCAACGCGAACCCCCCCCCGCGGAGCGAAGCAACGCGACAACCCCCCCGCGGAGCGAAGCAACGCGAAATCACCCGCACTCCGGCTCACACCCGCGCGAGGTGGAGATGCGCGTCGAGAGCAAGGAAGGAGGAGCGAAGCGTACTGGAAGTACGTGAGCGACGACTGACGCAGCTATCGGCGTGCAGATCCCCTCGCGCCAGTTAGTAGCCGAAGTGCTGGCCAAAGCGGTCCATAAACCAGTCGTAGCACCAGTTCCCGGCCCAGGCGCCCACGCCCAGGACCGCCAGTGCCACCAGGCCCTCCGGGCGGTTTCGCAGGTTGGAGTCGATGACGGACCACAGCAGGGCAGCCCCGCCGCCCCAGGAGGCGAGCCGGGCCACCGAGTACTCCGGCTCGCCATTCCAGGCGCGCTGCATGCGGCGGAGCGAGCGCTGGGAGTCGTTGACGGAGTCCTGCAGGCCTCGGGTGACCTGGTCGATCGTCTGGGAGAGCGGGCTGGGCTGCTGGTAGCCGTAGCCGGGATACGCGTAGGACGCGCCACCGACAGGACCGACGCGGGATGACGAGAGCGGGTTCATGGCAGCCTCACCCTGGTTGTGGGACACACACGAGGACCTTATCGCCGGATGGACGCCCGAGCCCGTTAAAGCACTGATAAGTTTTGTTGAAATTCCGGGGCTCCGCTGCCCAGGCCAGGCCGCCACCCTTCAAGCCAGGTCAGGGCTTGCCCGGTGCCCTACGGGCTCGAAGCGGACACGATCCGCATGATGGGGATCGCCGGGTTCAGGTAGAGCTGCAGCCAGGACACCTCGTTGCCGCGCTCCGGATCCACGAACTTGTTGGTGGGGTCGGTCAGGGACACGATGTAGTAGTTGCCGGCCGGGTACCCCGTCACATCGAACTCCTGACCGGGCAGCCAGCGATCGTACATGTCGCCCCAGCCCCGCTGGATGCCCTGCATGATCTGGTTGCACCCCCCGTACCGGCTGGCCGGGGCCGTGCTGAGGTAGCGCTGGCTGTCCATCAGGCAGAACGACACCTTGTAGCCCTGGCGCATCAGCGAGCCCGTGGGGCTGTTGGCCCGCAGCTGGTAGAGCGCCACGTCGCCGAGGTGGAAGTGGTTGTGGCTCGGGTGGAACTCGAAGGCCCCGACGTACTTCGTGGCCACCACCCGGCCGCCCGGGTCCAGGATTTCCTGGTAAGCCCGCGTCACGCCGTCCTGGTTGTACGCGCGCACCTGGAACGGCCCCTGCCCGACGTTGGGGATCAGGTTGTCGAAGCGCAGCAGCCTGCGCCCGTTCTGCGTGACCAGGATGGGCCGGCGGGGGGCCACCGCCCGGAGGTCAGGGGCATACCGCCTGGCGTCCACCGTCGTCGACGGCGGGGGCGTGACGGAGGGGCTGATGCCGAGGGAGGGGGACGGAGACGGGGCCGTCGCCGGCTCGCCCGCCTCTCCCAGGGCCTGCACCTCGAACAGGGTGAAGCGCGGGTGGGTGCGGGCAGCGTCGTTCCTGAACACCAGCCTGACGGCATCCGCCTCGCGGGCCGCGAAGGTCTTGGTCTCGAGGCTCCAGGTGGTGTTGCGCACCCCCGTCGCCACGGCCACCCACGCTCCCCCCACGCGAAGCTCGATGTCGTAGCTGGCTGCGCCGCGCAGGGGGCCGGACTTCACCCGCAGCGTGGAGAGGCTCGTCGGCGCCGAAAGCCGGGCAGACCACCAGGCGTCCGTGGCCCGGTACGTCCCGTGCGCCCACTGCGTCGAGCTGTTGCCATCGATGGCCCGGGCGGGCGCATACAGGCTCCGATCGGCCGCAGCCCCCGTCAGGGGGAGGAGCCCCACGGCGGACAGCCGGTAGGGCGGCGCGTCGGGGTTGTAGGCCCCCGGGTACAGCTCGCCGTCCACGTCGTTCTCCTTGTCGACGAAGAAGGCCTTGTCCGGGAGGGCCTCCCCGGCGAGGGGCTGGGGGGCCTCCGAACCGGGCGGGCTCGTGCAGGCCGCCGTGGCCAGCGCAAGCGTCAGGCCCCCACTCACTCGGCGCATCCATCGCATCGCTCACTCCTCCTCTGTGGAAGGCCGACGATGGCTGTTCAGGTCACACGACAGGCACTGCTGGGTTCGTCCCCCCAGCCTACCCGGGCCCCGGGCCTGGGCTGGTTGGCAAGGTGGCCAGAGCCGTTCGGCCCACCTGCCCTGGGCAGGGCTCAGGGCTCGTGGCGCACCCCCGCGGGCACCGGCGCCGCCGCGCCCGCCAGCTGGGCCGCGGGCTCCCCGCGCTGGCCGAGCCAGCCGCCAAGGCGGCGACCCAGCCAGGCCCCGAGGTCGTCCACGACGGTGTACGCCACCGGGATGACGAGCAGCGTGAGCAAGGTCGAGGTCACCAGGCCTCCGACCACGGCCATCGCCAGGGGGCTCAGGCGCTCGGTGCCCTCGCCGAGGGAGAGCGCGATGGGCAGCATGCCGGCAATCATGGCGATGGTCGTCATCAAGATGGGCCGCAGCCGATCACGGCCAGCCTTGAGCAGGGCCTCCTCGCGAGGCAGCCCGGTGTCTCGCGCCTGAAGGGCATACTCGACGAGCAGGATCGAGTTCTTCGTCACGAGGCCCATCAGCATGATGATGCCGATCAGGCTCATCATGCCAAGCTCCTTGCCCCCCACCAGCAAGCCGCCCAGGGCCCCGCCGATGGCGAGGGGCAAGGCGCCCATGATGGTGGCGGGCTGCAGGAAGCCCCGGAAGAGCAGCACAAGCACGACGTAGATGAGCAAGATGCCCATGCCGAGCGCACGGCCAAACCCCGCGAAGATCTCCGCCATGATCTTGGCCTCGCCCAGGGAGCCCTGCTCGATGCCTGGCGGCAGGTTCTTCACGGAGGGCAGCGCCTGGATCCGCGCCATCACCTCGCCGAGGCTGGCGCCCGGGGACAGGTTCGCCCCCAGCGTCACCTGCCGGGCGCGGTCGTAGCGGTTGATCTGGACAGGGCCCGTGCCCATCTCGATGTCCGCCACGGCACGCAAGGGCACCATGCCGGCCCGCCCCGGCACCATGACGTTGCCGATCGCGGCGAGATCCTCCCGCACGGCCTCATCGAGCTCCACCCGGATGTTCAGCTGCTCGTCCCCCGCGTTGAACTTGGGCAGGTTCACGTCGATGTCGCCCTGGGTCCCCACGCGGGCTGCGCGCCCGATGGCCTGCACCGAGACGCCCTGCTCCGCGGCCCGGGAGAAGTCCGGCCGGATGTGAATCTCCGGGCGCAGCTCCGCGGCGGAGCTCGCCACGTCGCGCAGCTGGGGCATCGCCCGCATGTCGGCAAGCACGGCTGCGGCGGCCCGGTCGAGGGCCTCCCCGTCGCTGCCCCGCAGGATGAAGTTCACGTTCTTGGTGGCGCCGCCCCCCGCCGCCCCCGGCAGGTTGATGGCGATGCGGGCACCCGGGATGCGGCGCAGCTCAGGGCCCACCCGCTTGACCCAGTCGGCGATCCCGATGGCCCGGTCGTGGCGCGGCACGAGCGTGACGAACAGCTGCCCACGGTTCACGCCGCCCGCCTGGCCCCGCGCGGCGCTCATGGACGAGCCATTCGTCGTTCCGGCCTTCGAGAACACGCTGACGACCTCGGGCTGGGCCCTGAGCACTTCGGTCACGGCCAGGCACACGCGGTCCGTGTCCTCGACCCCTGCCCCTGTCGGCAGCTCGACGGACACCAGCGCCTCGCCCTGATCACCGTTGCTGACGAAGCCCTTGGGAATGAGGGGCACCAGGCCCAGCGAGGCCACGAAGATGCCGCCAGCCAGCGCCAGCACCACCCAGCGGTGCCGCAACCCCCAGGCCAGGTGTCGCAGGTACAGCCGCTGGTAGCCAGGCTCCCGGGCCACCGGCTGCCCCCCCCGGTGCTCCGGCAGCATGTACGCCGCCAGCAGGGGCGTCAGGGTGCGCGCCACGAGCAGCGAGAACAGGACGGCCACGGCCACGGAGAGCCCGAAGGACTTGAAGAACATCCCGGGGATGCCCCCCATGAAGGCCACCGGCACGAACACCACCACGATCGTCATCGTGGTCGCCATCACGGCGAGCCCGATCTCCTGCGTGGCCTCGAAGGCCGCCTGCCAGGCC
>JAYKHL010000008.1:0-23316 GCA_035284865.1 Candidatus Sericytochromatia bacterium
CTTGAAGAACATCCCGGGGATGCCCCCCATGAAGGCCACCGGCACGAACACCACCACGATCGTCATCGTGGTCGCCATCACGGCGAGCCCGATCTCCTGCGTGGCCTCGAAGGCCGCCTGCCAGGCCCACTTCCCCATGTCGATGTGCCGGTGGATGTTCTCCAGGTCCACGATCGCGTCATCCACCAGGATGCCCACGACGAGGGTCAGGGCCAGCGTCGTCATGCCGTTGAGGGTGTAGCCCATCAGGTGCATCACCCAGAAGGTCGGCAGCACCGAGAGGGGGATGGCCAGCCCCGAGATGAGCGTGGACTGCCAGTTGCGCAGGAAGGCGTAGATGACGACCACGGCCAGCGCCGCCCCGAGCAGCAAGGCGTCGATCGACGCCCGGAACGCGGCCCGCGTGAAGGTCGCCTGGGTGCGGACCATCTCGATGCGCAGGTCAGAGGGCGCCGCCGCCTTGAACCGCGCGACGGCCTGCCGGACGCCCTCCTCGGTCTGTACCAGCGGCGCCCCCTGGGCCCGCACCACGGAGAAGCCCACCACCGGCTTGCCATCGAGGCGGGCGATCGTGGTGACGTCGGCGTGGCTGCCCACGACCTCGCCGAGCTCGTCAAGGCGCACGGAGGTGCCGCTCGCCAGCGGGACGCGCAGGGCCCTGAGGTCCTCCACCGTGCGCGCCGAGCCCAGGGTGCGGATGCCGATCTCCCCCCCCTGCATCGTGCTCTTGCCCCCCGGCAGGTTGAGGTTGAGCGCCCGCAGCTGGGCCGTCACGAACTCCACCGTGGTGCCAAGCGCCTGCAGCTTCGCGGGCGACAGCCGCACGCGCACCTCGCGTGTCAGGCCCCCGTCGCGGTTGACCTCCGCCACGCCCGGCACCGCGAGCAGCGTGCGCGTGAGGTCCTCGTCCACCAGCCGGGAGAGCTGGCCCACGCTGCGGCGATCGCTGGCGACCGTGTACGAGATGAAGGCGTCCCCCGACCCGTTGACGCGGCTCACCACCGGGTCGTTGACGTCCGCCGGCAGCTGCTGACGGATGCGGCTGACGGCATCCCGCGTGTCGTTGAGGGCGCCCTGCGTGTCCGTGCCGACGTAGAACTCGAGGATCGTGGTGCTGGCCCCCTCCACGACGGTGGAGCGCACGTGCTCGAGCCCGCTGAGGCCCACCACGGCATCCTCGACCTTGCGCGTGACGTCCGTCTCCAGCTCGGCCGGGGCAGCCCCGGGACGCGCCACCGTCACCACCACGGTGGGGAAGTCGACGTTCGGCCACTGGTTGATGCCCAGCACGCGGTACGACTGGACGCCCAGCAGCGTGAGCAGCAGGAAGGTCAGGAAGACCGGGATCGGGTTGCGGATGGCCCACGCCGAGATGTTCATGGCGACGCTCCTGGCGGGCCGGCGTGGCCCGAAGATTCACGCTGGAAATAGTTTTGCATTAAAAATATCACGCAGCCGGGGCCGAGACAACCGGCACGCCGCCTCCGCAGCACGCCCGGGCACGGCGCGATCGCCACGGGGTTCGCCCGGTTCGCGCAGGCCTCCCAGGGCAGCTGGCTCGGCCCGCACCTCCTGGAGCACCGATCAAGTCATGAGCGCGAGTGGAATGGCGACGGGCTGGCGTCCAGGGGCCAGGAACGACGAGGGAGCGTGCCACAGGCGCAGACCCGGTGGGCGCAAAGGGCCCTCTCGCCCCTGGCGTGGCCGCGAACCACGACCCCAGCCACGCGCCACGCGATCGCCGACGTGCGGTCAGCGCCACGGAGGGCCCGGGCGCGACGCTCCGAGGGGGTTACCCAGCCTCCACGCCATCCAGCGCCACCCCCAGCGGCGAGGTCGCCCCCAGCAGGTTCAGCCGCCAGGCCCCTGGCTCGAAGGCCTCACCAGCCGGTAGCTCGAACCGCAGCGTGAACCGGTCCGGCCCGGCCGCGGCCACCACGGGCCGCCCGGGCCCACCCACGCGCTCGAGGACGGCCTCCTCCGGCGCCGTGAGGCTGTCCTCGAGCTGCACCCACAGCACCGGCGGCTCCCAGCGCCAGCGGGGCGGGCGGTGCAGGGGGGCTGCCTGGCCCTGGAGGATGACGACCTCGGCCTGGCCGGGGCGGAGCAGGCGCTGGATGACGGTGGTGGTCTCGATGCGCCAGCCTCCGCGGCTGCGGCCGCTGGCGGCCAGCATCGCAGGCCCATCGCCACGCGCGGCGCCCGTGGGGACCTGCTGCCGCCACACGAAGGCGCCCTGCGCGTCGAGCGGCAGCCGCCGCGCCGACCCGCCCGGGAGGAACGCCGCTGTCAGCGTGACCTCACCCCGGGCGAGCGGCAGCCCGCGCGGATCGACCACGAACCCGGCCACGAGCGCCTCGTCGGGCCCCGCAGCATTGGTGGGCACCAGCGGCAGCAGCCAGCGGGCGCCAGGGACCGGGCCAGGGACCGCGCCGGCAAGGGTGACCGGCACGTGGCCGGGGGCCGTGAGGCTCAGGGTGAAGGGCCCGATTGGCAGCGGGGCCTCGAAGGTGCCGTCGGGACTGAGGGATAGGGGGGTGGGGCCGAGGAGGAGGGGAAGGCCGGACAGGCCACCAACCCCCGCCCCGGCCAGGCCCACGAGCCCGCCCCGGAGCCCCGCAAGGGCTCGCGAGGCCTCGCCAATGGGCTCCGGGGGGGCGGCAGCCTGGCAGCCGGTGCCCCCCCAGAGGGCCGCGACCAGAGCCCCGACGAGACGCGTCCGGGCTCCGGTGTGGGACGCGTGGCTGCGGCGCACCGGGGCGTGCTAGCCGTTGCCGCCGGCGACGACCAGCTCGATCCCTGCCACGCCTCCTCCCGAGAAGGAGAGGTAACGTGGCTGGCTGAAGGCCACGCCCACCGAGTAGCTGTAGCGTCCGTCGGTCAGCTGCGCATTGGCACCACCCACGCGCGGGTCCGAGGCCGCCACCCGCACGAAGTAGCCCCCCCCTGCCAGCCGATCGAACGTGTAGCGGCCACTGGCGTCCGTGGTCGCGAAGGCGACGAAGGCTGCCTCGTCAAAGGCAGGCGGGAAGAGCTGCACCGTGCCCCCGGCCGTGAGGGTGGTGCCGGCGCCCGTCGCACGGAACAACTCGACGTAGGCACCCTCAGCGGCCACGAAGGCCGTGCCGCTCCAGCGCCTCACGACGCCGGAGACGGTGGCCACAGCGGGACGAACCTCCCCCGTGCCAGGCGAGGAGAGGCCGCCACCGCCAGGGCCACCGTCCACCGGCGGCCCCCCTGCATCGGTGCCGCCACCCTCCTCGGGCGTGTCGCCACCCGCGGAGCCGTCGCCCTCCCCGGGGGTGACGCCGCCCGAGGAGACGCCGCCTCCAGAGGAGCCGCCACCACCAGAGGACCCACCCCCACGGGAAGACCCTCCGCCGGAGCCGCCCCCACCCGAGGAACCGCCTCCGGAGCCACCGCCGCTCGCGGCTCCACCGCCGCTCGCCGCCCCCCCAGGCGCGGCCGTCCCCCCTGAGACGGTCACCGCGTCAGGGCCGACGCCCACGGTAAGGGCGCCGGTGGGGGCCACCGTGACCAGCTCCAGCGGGAAATCCTCGGGGCTCAGGGGCGCCTGATCGCCGGCCGCCTCGCTCGTCTCCTGGGCCGCCGCTCGCAACTCCTCGCGGACGACCTCCCGCAGGCGCTGCAAGACCCCGAGCTCGGCCAACGTTGCCCGGAACGCCTCCAGGGAGCTGACCTCTCCCCCAATGCCCAGCGCCCGCATCAGCTGAGTGGCCAGGTCTGGCCGCGCCTCGAGCTTCGCCTCAACCTCCTTGCCGACCTCCCGCACCCGGCCGATCAGGCGCTCCAGGCCCGCACCCAGCTCGGCGGCCGGGCGACGCAGCTGCAGGCGGAACACGCCCTCGAAGGCGTTGACGAGGGCGGTGCTCGCCACGGTCAGCCTCAGGTTGATGGTCACGGCTCCGGCCTGCCGGAGCGCGTAGGTGGCGGCCTCAGCCGGGGCCTCACCGATGGCGCGTCCCGTGTGGTCGAAGAGCGCCAGGAACGTCTGCGAGCCGCTCACGGCGAGAAGCACCACGACCTGCCCAGGGGCAAGCGTGGGCACCGTGAGGTCGAACCGACCCGCTGCGTCGGTTCGGGGTGCCGGGGCCTGCGCCAGCCTGAGGTTCTGGCCCCCGGCAGCGATGAGGGGCAGCGCGCGATCCGTGGCCATATCCAGGGCGGCCAGAGAAGCCCCGGCGACGGGCTGGTTGTTGAACAGCACGACCCCGCTCAACCGGGCAGCGGTGGCGGGCGCTGGCGTGGCAGCGATGTCGGGTGCCGAGCTGCCGGCTGGCTGCACGGGCCCAGACACCGGCCCGACGCCCGCGAAGGGCCAGGTGCAGCCCGCCAGGGCCAGGACCAGGGCGGCGGGGAGGACCGGGTGGCGACCGAGGTTCACAAGCGTTCCTTTCGTGCAAGGGCCTCCGCGCGGCATCCGCGCAGGAAGGCCCCGAGAAGCCGCCCTCGCCGGCCGCTGGCCGGCCGGGGGGGGGCTGGGAGGTGAGGCATAGCCGGGGCACCCCGGGTCGGCGCGACGCCCTCACGCAAGCGAGGCGGCGGGCCTTGTGGGCACGCCGCCCCGCGAGGTGGCTCGACGTCCCCCCCGAGGGCCACCCCGCCCGACCGCCATGCGGCCCTGGGGGTGGCCTCCGGGAGCATGCCGTCTCGGCTCCGGCTGCTATTGCTACGGCTGCTGCCGGATGCCGGTGTTCGCCGCCGGTGTCACCGGGTACGCCGGAGCGCTGGTTCCGCTTCCAAGCGTGTCCGTGAGCCACGTGGTGCCTTTGAACTTGCTGGCAAGGATGCGGGTCGTGCTGGCGCCGTCGACGTCCCCATCAGCGACTATTGTGCCGGCCTTGATCGGCGTCGTGGACTCGTCCAGCTGCGTGCCGATGATGTCCAGGCTCTTCAGCCGGTAGCGGACGCGAATGGGGGCGGTGCGGTCGGTGGCCGCCTCGTTGGGGGGCGTCAGCTCGAATGCCGCGACGACCAGGTTCTGGCTGGAGCTCACGAGGTGCTTGCCCAGGCTGGGCAGGGGTATGGCGGCGCTGTCTCCCCCGCTCTGGCCGTCTCCCACGAGCGAGAAGGCAGCCTGGTCGGACCCGGCGGCGGCGAAGGTCCAGGCCTGGCCGCCAGCCAGGCCGTCCAGGGCGGCCGTACCGCCCTGGGTCACGGAGACCGAGGCAGCCGGCAGAGCCTCGACTTCGTAACGGGCCTGGGAGGCGACGACCAGGCCATCTTGGAGCTTCAGGGTTTCCGCAAGCGTCGTGCCATTTGCGGAAGCCACCGTGAGCGCGGCTGCCCCGTTCGTTGCTTCGAACTTGATTCCGCCGGCAGGGTTCGTCGCCGCAATCGTGAAGGGTGGATTATTCAGGTTGCCGAGGGCAGTCTCCAACCCCGTGATGATCCCATCAACGCTCGTGTAAGTGCCTGATGCAAGCGACAGGGTATACGGCACCGCGCCAACCGTGACGGTGAGGGCACCGCCGCTATCGGCATCGCCGGGCGTGATCGTTCCCGAGCTCGTCACCGAGGCCGCCACGGGCGCCAGCTCGACCGGCGTGATGTCCGCAAGCCGCAGCGCCTGCATCGCGGCGCTGGCCGGTGGCGTGATCGTGAGCTCGACATCCACCACCCCGGGTTCGATGTCGTGGTACTTCTTGGAGACCTGGTAGCCCTTGGTCTCATCGTTCTCGATCAACGTCCCGTACAGGGGCAAGCTTGCCTGGCCGGCCTGGGCCTCGGTGAAGCCACGCGCCGGGTAGGTGATCGCCAGGTCCTTCACCAGGAGTTCTCCCCCCGCACGGCTGTCGCCAGCCTTGACCTTCAGGCCCAGGTCGAGGCGTCGCCGGGCCGTGGCAGAGTTCGCGGGCAGCAGCAAGCCCTTCGCCGTGTAGGGCGTGAACCCGTCGGCATCAGCCCCCGCGACCAGACTCGCGGGAGCGAGGCTGTCCGGCCCCTCGATGCCGCCGTCGTTGTCCGTCCCGAACACCGCGCCCGAGACCTCGACCCGGCTGGGCACCTTGAAGGAGACCTCGACCTCGACGGGCACGTTGACGTTGGCGTTGCCCAGGTCGAGCGAGGCCGTCGCCACCTCACCCGGCGCCGCAACCAGCCCGGGGTTCACCGCCAGGTGCTGCACGTACCGACTGCCCACGGCATTTTCAGCGCCCTCCCAGGTGGCATCCAGGGCACCCGAGAGGTCCCGGACGTAGTCCGCCTCGCTGAAGGCCCACGACTGCGCGGGCTCCGAGAGGGGCCCCAGGCCACCGCCCGACGAGGCCGTGGCGGGCTCGGTCGTCGGCACCAGGCCGAGCTGGCAGACCTGGATCCGCACGTTCGAGGAGGTGCCGATGGAGAACGGCACGCGGAACTGGAGCTGCCCCTTGCCGGGCACCTGGAGGTCCGGCGTGAGGCTGATGGGGAGCACGTCATGCACCGTCACCGCGGCCGCCTGATCGGGCGTCAGCCCGGTGTGGATGCGGATGAACAGCTCATCGGCTCGCTGGCTCAGGTGGGCTGGCACCTCGATGGTGGCGAGCTCACCCGGCACGAGCGCCAGGCCGCGGGCCGCATCGGCCACCATCGCCGGCTTGCCAACCGCGGGGAAGGTGTTGCACTGGAGATCCGCCACCTGCGAGTCGGCACCTGAATTGCCTTCGGCGTACGTGAAGGCCACGGCGGCATCCCCGGACAGCTCGACCTCCAGGCCACCAGCCGTCCGACCACGGGCATCGAGCCGCACCTGGGTGTTGCCGTCGGCCTCGAGGATCTCGTTGTTGGCGTCGGAGTCACCCACGTAGAAAACGAAGTAGCCGGCCGAGTCGGCCTGCAACACGGCGGCAGCGGTGGCCGATCCCTTGGCCTCTCGGCTGCTGGCACCTTCAATGTTGATCGTGCCGCTGGTCGTGAGCGCCGTGACCTCGGCGTTGGGGAGCGCCACGCCGCGCGGGTCGCTGACCACGCCCGTCAGCGTGAGCTGCCGCTGCGGCGACGCGCCCTGGAGGGCGTACTGGCGGCCCTCAAGCGCAAGGTTCACGTTCGCGAGCCCACTCACGGGGCTGACGGCGATGGCCCGAGTGGCAACCTGGCCCGCCTTGCTCACGCTGAGCTTCTGCCCACCGGCAGCCACGCCCACGAGCGTGTACCGCCCCTCGGCGTCCGTGGTGGCCGTCAGGGAGGTCCCCTCGACCTTCACCGCGGCCCCCGCGACGGGCTCGAAGCGGTGGGTGGACACGTTGTAGGTCTTGACCAGGCCGCTGACGGTGCCGACGGCTGGCACCTCGGGAGCCTTGAAGGCAGGGGTGGACACGTTGCCCGCGCTGGGCCCCTCGGGCTTCACCGTGGGCATCGTCGCCAGCTGGGGCGCGCAGGCCGCCAGGGCGAAGGCGCTGGCGACCGGGACGGTCAGCGCGCGAAGGAATTGGATCTGCTTCTGCATCAGGTCTCTCTTTCTGGGGCTTCAACGCTGGCGGGCGTGGCCATGAGGTCTGACCACTCGCCCTTGGGCCGGCTTGATTGTCCCGCTGGCGCCATCTGGACAAAAGAGCCCTTTTTCCAACCACCTGCAAACGTTTGACCCAACCATTTTGGTATTTTTTTACCGACAGGAAAATTACCCCACCCCCCGAGGCCGGACCCAAAAAAAACAGCCCTCAAAGCCGATTTTGGAACATATGTAACTATGTCCTGAAAGTACACAAACGGACGCACCCGTGGTATGCAACCCTCGAACCCCTTGCAGGACGAGACCATGCCAGCCACCGTTTGTTGCCTGTTCTACGCTGAGCCCCCACACACGGTCGATGCCCTTCAAGCCGTCCTCTCAGACGCGGGGCTTCAGCCGAGCACGATCCCCTCCGTTGGCGCCCTGCTCCAGCGGCTGCGCCAGCCGGCGCCCCACCTGGTCGTGGCCGCGTTGCGTCCGGAGCTGGCCTACGCGCTGGACGTGGTGGCCGCGATCCGGGAGGCCGCCCCGCTGGCGCCCCTGGTGGTGGTGGGGGCCTTCGAGGCCCCCGCGGAGCGCCTGAGGCTGACGCGGCAGCACCAGGCCTACGACGTGGTGCCCCCGTCGCCCGAGGGTCTGGGCCAGCTGGCGCTGGCCCTGCAGGGGGCCACGCGGCACGTCGAGCGGCTGCTCGGCACCCCGGCGCTCGCCGCGGCCGGGCCCAGCGCCCCGCCCGCGGCCACCACCGACGAGCAGGCCGTCAGGCTGACGGCGCGAGAGCTCGAGGTGCTGCGCGAGGTCGCAGAGGGCCGCTCCAACGCGGAGGCAGCACGGCGCCTCAAGCTGTCGGCGCACACGGTGCGCAACACGCTCTACCGGGTGTACGGCAAGCTCGGCGCAGACTCCCGCACCCACGCGGTGGCCGTGGCGCGCAGCAGCCAGCTGCTGTGAGGTGGCAGCCGCCCGCCCCCCCGAGCCGCCAACCTCAGCCCGCCCCCCGCAGGTGCCGGACCGCCCCCCGGTTGACCTCCGTGAGGGAGAGGTGCCCGGCCGCCAGCGCCCGGGCCAGGGCGTCCACGGCCTCGCCCGGCTCGATGGTGGCGCCACAGGTGAAGACGTCCACGGCTGCATAGCGGTGCTCGGGCCAGGTGTGGATGGTGAGGTGCGACTCGGCAATGACGACCACCCCACTCACGCCCAGCGGCGCGAAGTGGTGGAAGACGCTCTCGACGATGGTGGCGCCACAGGCCCGCGCCGCCGCCAGCATGGTGGTCGCCACCGCGTCCCGGTCCGCGAGCAGCGAGGCGTCACAATCATAGAGCTCGGCCAGCACCTGCCGGCCAAGGTAGCGGGGGGAGGGCAGCGTCACGCGCCCATCATAGCAGGCCCCCGGCTCAGGGCGCGTCGTACAGCGCGAAGTCGACGCCGGCCGTGGCCCCGGCGCCCAGCAACACGTACTGGGGCCGGGTCACGCCGACGCCGGCCTTCTCCACCCGGATGAAGTAGCCCCCCGGCTCCACGCCGCTCAGGCGGAACCGCCCCTGGGCATCCGTCCTGAGCTTCGCCGCGCGCGCCGGGTCCGCGGCAGAGAGCACGACGACCCAGGCCTCCGGCACGGGGGCCTTCACGGCCGGGTGCAGGTTCCGCACCAGGCCAGAGACGCTGGCCCCCCCTCCAGGCAGCCTGTTGGCAACGGCCGAGGGCAGCCGGAAGGCCTCCACGGGTGGCTCGGCCGGGACCTCGACGGTGTAGACGGGCAGCTCGCTGTCGAAGGCGGGCTGCCCCGGGGGGCGGCCCGCGCCATCACCGCCAGCCTCCACCCAGGCCGAGCCCTGGTCAGCCTGCGGCTCCGCCCGCACGACGGTCGGCAGCCCGGGGGCCGGCGGCGCATCGGGCGCAGCCACGGGGACGGGCAGGGGATCTGCCGGCACCGGGCGTGGCCGTTCATCCAGCCAGGCCCCCTCCCCCGGCGGGGTCAGCAGCCCCCCGGCAGCCGCCGGGGGCGCGGCGGGGGCTGGAGGCGGCGGCGCTCCGACCCCGGCGCCCGTGACGTCCGTCGGCAGCCCCGCGGACCGGAACGAACCCTCCAGTCGCCCCGCGCAGGCGGAGAGGCCGCAGGCGAGTCCAACCGCGCAGGCGACCGCCCGCAGGTGTCCCGACGGTAGCACTGCCTCCCTCCCCTCAGAGCGAGCCAGCCGCCGGGAAGTCCACGACCGTCCCAGACAGTCCGATCGTCCCCAGATCGAGTCCCCGGAAGGTCAGGGTGCTGGCGGAGTAGGCGTGGTGAGAGACCTCTGCCCTGGACGCGTCCAGCCCCCCAACGGTCACCGAGCCAAGTCCCGGGTCGCCCACCACCCGGTAGATCACCTCCAGGGGGGCGGTGTTGGTGAGGGGCAAGGCCGTGGGGGAGGGCACCACCTCGAGGGCCACGACGGTCTTGCCGTCAGAATCCTGCGTGCCATGCAGGGCGCCCGGGAGCAGGGTGACGTCGCTGCTGAGGGCCGTGATCGTGGCGCTGTCCAGCTCCAGCCGCTCGGAGATCGGGCGAACGGTCCACCCGTCCCGGTTGGTGGTGGCCCCCACCAGGCTGGGCGTGAAGCCCCCCGTGCGGGCGACGGGCGCCACGGGCTCGGTCAGACCCAGCAGCGCCAGCGCCGTGCCGGCCGACTTCAGGCCGATTCGGTTGCCCCCGTTCACCAGCGTGACAATCAGGTTGTCGCTGGTGGTGTCCTGATCCAGCGCGATGAACCCCTTCCCCAGCGCGGCATCGACCGAGGCCTGCAAGGAGTCGAGGCTCTGCGCCCCGGAGCCGAACACCACGGCCCGCTCGGCGTCGAGCCCCCCTGGCTGCCCGACGATGAACACCGCCGTGCGGTCCGCCTCGTCGGTGGAGGGCAGCACGACGGAGCCCGCCGTCAGGTCCGTGGTCAGCGCCCCCGTGGTGCCCCTGAACTCGGGTGCGGTGGGCGCGATCGTGAGGCTGTTGTCAAGAATATCATAGATCCGGAAGGCCCCCTGCGGCCCGACGTAGTTCGTCGGCGGGGCCAGCGTGAGCCTGACGAGGCCCCGGCCGTTGGAGGGGGCGTTGTCGTCCGCCACGGCCCGGGCAATGGTCCAGCCGGCCGGGTCGAAGGCGCGCACCGTGAGGCGGTTCGTCGGCTGGAAGTCGTTCGCCCCGTTGAGCACGAGGCCACGCCGGGGCTCACTCAGCGCGAGGTCCTTGGCGAAGAAGGTGGCGTTGTTGGAGAGGGAGCCATCAAGCTCGGTCCCCTGCGGCGTGAACTCGACCACGAGCTCCGTGCTGCCCGTCCGGGCGCGGATGGTGAAGGGCACGACGATGAGGTCCGGATCGTCCACGTCCCGCTCCACCGTGGCGACCTGGCCCCCGATCCGGGCCGTCAGGTCCCCGGCGTCGGCGCCCTCGATCTTGAACGAGAGCTGCACGCGGAGGTCGTAGGTGCGCGGGTTGCGCACCGGGACGCGGAGCTGCACGCGCTCTGCCGCCGTGAAGTAGCGGTTCGTCGTCTGGAAGCTGTCGGACAGCTGCCGCAGCTCGGGCTGCAACAGCACCCCCCGGCGGACGACCTGCACCAGCGAGCGGAAGGTGGCCTCGTCGAAGGTGCCCACGCTCAGGGGCGCCGAGGGCGCGGAGGCCTGCAGGCCGAGTTGCACGATGGAGGCCGTGAAGCTCTGGGTGGCGTTGAGCGTCGCCGGCACCCGGAAGATCACCGTGTTGCCGTCCTTGACCTCGATCGGCACCACGTCGTACTGGTCCCGCCCCTGCACGAGCCGCACAAAGAACTCGTCTGGCCGGGCGCTGAGGCCCCTCGAGACCTGCAGCTCGGCCGTGTCCTCCCCGAGCACATACGGCGGGAAGCCGCTCGGGGCCACGGTGCCGGTGAACTTGTTCAGCTGGACGTCGAACTGCCCCTCCTGGAGCGTCAGGGCCTGCCCGTCGGCATCCTGAACGGGCACGGCCGTGTCGTTGAGGTCGATGCTGAAGGCGGCCCCCGTGCGCTCCAGGGGGATGCCACCGCGCGTCTGCCCGTACACCGAGGCCGTGAAACGAACGTAGTCGCTCGCGTCAACCGCTGCGAAGGCGTAGTAGCCCGTCTCGGTGGTGACCTTGGCCGCCTTGCCAGGCTCGGTGGGGTCTGGTGGCGTGACCACCACCGTGAGGTCGCCTCCCGCGATGTCCGCGATGGAGCCCACCGAGCTCGTGACGTACATGGTGCTGTTGGGCACGGCGCAGCCGCGAATGTCGCGAATCACGCCAAAGACCTCGAACTCCGTCGTCGCGAGCTGCTTCAGCCCGTAGCCGGAGCGGGGCCTCGCCACGGCGAGGTCCACCCGCTCGAGCCCCATCACGGCGTTGACCTTCACCTCGGCGGGCGTGCCGGTGAAGCCGTCCTTGGTGGCTCGGATGCGGTACTCCCCGGGCTCGAGCCCCTCCAGGGCATAGCCACCCTCCGCGTCCGTGGTGGCCGAGAGGGCCGTGCCCTCCACGCTGACGGCGGCGCCAACCAGGGGGGAGAAGCGCCCCGTGGCCCGGTCGAAGGCCATGACCCGACCCTTCACGACCCCGGCCGCCAGGACCTGGGGGGCGGGCTGCGGGGCCGCGGCCCCGGGCGGCCCGGCGAGGTTCCCCGGGGTGGTGGGGGCGGGCAGCGCACAGCCTGCGAGCACCAGGGCCAGCACGAGCGGCCAGGTGAGGCTGCGGCCCCGGCGGGCGTGGGAACGGGCGTGGCTGCGGTCTGGCGTCATCGCTGGCACTCTCCTGCTGGGCGCTGTCACGGGACCACCTCCGGCCCCACGTGGCCTCCTGACCCGCCTGAAGGGGGGCCGGCTTCGGAGTTGTACCGCCACACCCGGACGCTTGAAACGTCAGCCCCGACGTTTTGGTCATTCTGTTCAGATCAGGCCCTGCCCGGCTCCCCGGACGCCTCTGGTGGGGCGCGCTCCGCACCCGCCTCGGTCTCCACCAGCAGCCGATCGAGCGCCAGCAGGGCCTCGCCCCCGACCTCCTCCGACACCAGCCCATCACCGAGCGCCCGGATCACGGCCGCCTTCTCCACCTGGTGGACGCGGTGGTTGATGACCTGCAGGCTGCGGTCCATGTGGGTCGGGTTCTCCGTGGCCAGCCGCCGCAGCTCCCGCTCGGCCCGGGCTATCGCCACCTGGTAGCGGGCGCGGAGCCGCTCGAAGGCCCCCCGCGACACGATGCCCGCCTCGGCCAGCGCCCCGATCTCGGCCTGGGCCGCCCGGGCCCTCACCAGCGCCAGCTGCTGGGCCTCGAAGGCCCGCTGAAGACCATCCTGGGCGACGAGGCGCAGCGCCCCGATCAGCGGGCCGAGCGTCAACCCCTGCAGCAGCAGCGACACGAGCACGACACCGACCGTCACCGTCACCACGAGGTCCCGCTGGGGCACGGCCATCGGCAGGGACAGCGCGAGGACCATCGTCAGCGACCCCTTGATGTTGCCCCAGACGAACACGTGCTCCCAGCGGCGCGGCACCTCCCGCGCGCGGGCCCGCCCCAAGATCCGAAACCCGCCATAGACCGTGGCGGCCCGCCCGACGAAGATGGCGGCGAGGCAGGCGACAATGGCGGGGGCCTGCCTCAGCAGGGCCTCCGGGTGGATGTTGAGGCCCACCAGCAGGAAGACCGCAGAGTTCACGCCAAAGGCGGCGAACTCCCAGAACGAGCGCATCGCGATCTGGCTGCTGGGCTGGAGGGCCCGCTGCCAGGCCCAGTTGCCAACGACCAGCCCGGCCACCACCACGGCGATGACGCCCGAGACGTGCAGCCGCTCCGCGGTGTGGTACGTCCCCAGCGCCATCAGCACGGACACGGCAATCTCGCTGAGGTGGCTGCGCGCGTGCCGCAGCACGAGCGAGCCGAGCCCCCCGAGCAGGGCCCCGATCGCGATGCCGCCCGCGGAGACCGCAACCAGGTCGAGGGCGCTTTCGAAGGGCCGAAACACGCCCGTGACCACGACTGCCAGCACGAGCTTGAAGAGCACGAGGGTCACGCCGTCGTTGAAGAGGCTCTCCCCCTCCACGATCGTCACGAGGCGCCGCGGCACCTGCAGGCTCCGGAACACCGCCAGCACCGCCACGGTGTCGGTGATCGAGAACATGACGCCCAGCAGCGCGGCCAGGGCCCCGGGCAGCCCGAGGGCCCACCCCACCAGCGCAGCCGTCACCCCTGCCGACACGAAGACGCCAGCCGTCGAGAGCAACCCCACGGGCAGCCAGTCCTCACGCAGGTGCGCCGCGTTGGTGGTGATGGAGGCCTCGAAGAGCAAGATGGGCAGGAACAGCCCGAGCACGATCTCGGGGCCGAGGGCGACGGGCGGCACCCACCCGCTGTGGCCCAGCAGCAGCCCCGCGAGCACGAGGGCGGTGCTGTAGGGCACGCGGACGGCGCCGGCCAGCAGCGTCACAGCCGTGACGGCGGCCAAAAGCACCAGCGCCATCGCGATCGCGCCATCCATCCGCGTCCGTTCCTCCCGGATCGGCTGTATACCCGCGTGGCAGGGCCGGGCGTCCGTGCCCCGCCGGAGGCATCAGTTATACTGAAAAGGCAGGCGGCGCTCTTGCGCCAGAAGGGAGCCACCATGACCACCACCCACCTGGAGCCGACGGCGGAGGCCTGGCGACGCAACCTGGGCCGCACGCCCGACGCCCGGCTGGCGGGCGACCGGGGCAGCTGGTGGTGGACGGGCCTGGCACCCGCGGCGTGCCCCGGCTGGGACCCGCAGGCCGGCTGCCTGCGCTCGCTGCCGCAGCTTGACCTGGCGCGGGCCACCCGGGAGGCGGTGCTGGCCTACTTCGAGAATGGCTGGTGCCTCACGGAGCAGCTGTTCGCGTCGCTGGCCTGCGAGGAGGCGTTCTACCGGCCGCCGACGCACCGCCTGCGCCACCCGATGGTGTTTTACTTCGGCCACCCGGCCAGCGTGTTCGTGAACAAGCTGCGGGTCGCAGGCTTCCTCGGGGCGGCTGTCGATGCCGGGCTCGAGCGCCTGTTCGAGACGGGGGTGGACGAGATGTCCTGGGACGACATGGCCAAGAACGACGAGGCCTGGCCGACCGTCGAGGAGGTCCTGGCCTACCGGCGCAAGGTCCACGGCGTGGTGCGCGAGCTCCTCGCCTCGCACCCCGCGTTGCGGCCGGGCGCCACCCGGGCGGACGGCAGCCTGCTGTGGGCCGTGGCGATGGGCTGCGAGCACGAGCGCATCCACCTCGAGACCTCCAGCGTGCTGATCCGGGAGCTCCCCCTCGAGCTCGTCCAGCGGCCCAGCGGCTGGGTCCCGCCCCACCCGAGCGTGCCCGCGGCCTCCCCACCGGCCCCGACCCCCGGGCACGATCACCCGGAGAACCCGCTGCAGCCGATGCCCGCCGCCACCGTCCGGCTGGGCAAGCCCGCCGACTTCCCCTCGTTCGGCTGGGACAACGAGTATGGCGCGGACGAGCGGCACGTCGAGGCCTTCGAGGCCACCTCCCACCTCGTGAGCAACGGCGAGTACCACGCGTTCGTGGCCGCCGGCGGCTACCGCGAGCCGCGCTGGTGGACCGAGGCCGGCTGGGCCTGGCGGGCCTTCCGCAACGTCAAGTGGCCCACGTGGTGGGTGCCGGACGGCCCGGCCGGCTCCCACCGCTTCCGGCTGCGCCTCCCCTTCGAGGAGGTGCCGATGCCCTGGGCCTGGCCCGTCGAGGTGAACGCGCACGAGGCCCGCGCCTTCGCGGCCTGGCGCTCCGAGCGCGAGGGAAGAGGGCTCAGGCTCCCGACGGAGGCCGAGCACGTCGCGATGCGCCCGGCCACGGATCGCGCCGCCTCCCCGGCCCGGCCCGAACTCGACCCTGTGCTGCGCGCGGGCAGTGCAGCCATGGCCGAGACGGGTCGCAACCTGAACCTGGCCTGGGGCTCGCCCTGGCCGGTGGACACCGGCCTGCGGACGGAAGAGGGGCTGGTGGGGGTCACGGGCAACGTGTGGACGTGGTGTGAGGACGACTTCCACCCCCTCCCCGGCAGCCAGCCCGATCCGCTCTACGACGACTTCAGCGCGCCCTGCTACGACGGCGAGCACACGATGATCCTCGGCGGCTCGTTCCTCAGCACGGGGCACGAGGCGAGCGTCTGGGCCCGCTTTCACTTCCGGCCCCACTTCCACCAGAGCGCCGGCATCCGCCTGATCGCAGCTGAGCGCTGCGACGCCGTGCGCGTCGCGGGGCGGGGAGCGGCCCAGCGTGCCGCAACGACCCAGGACGGCGGGGCCGTCTACGAGACGCGCCGGCTGGTGGACGAGTACATGCTGATGCACCACGGGGCGCCGGAGGACGTGATGCCCTGGTCGTTCGGGCCGCGGGACGGGCTCGACTTCGCCGGGCGCTGCGGCCACCTGGTGCTCGCCGCCTGCCAGGCCCACGGCGTGCCGCTGGACCGCGCCCTGGATCTGGGGTGTGCCGTCGGTGGCGCCAGCTTCGTGCTCGCCACCGCCTTCCGCGAGGTCGTCGGCGCGGACTGGAGCCAGGCCTTCGTCGATGCCGCCGAGGCGCTCCGGCGCGAGGGGCGGGCCCGGTACTTCTTGCGGCATGAGGGGGAGCTGGGTGAGGAACGCGAGGTTCACCTCCCCGAGGGCCTGGACCGCGCGCGGCTGCGCTTCGAGCGAGCCGACGCCCACCACCCTCCCGCCACCTGGGGGCGCTTCAACGCCGTGCTGATCGCGAACCTCGTCGATCGGCTGCACGCCCCCCGGACCTGCCTGCGCGCCCTGGAGGAGCTGGTGGCGCCGGGCGGGCTCCTCGTCGTGACCACGCCCTACACCTGGCTGCCCGACTTCACCCCCCGGGAGGCCTGGCTCGGGGGGCGCAGCCGGGAAGACAGGCCGGGCGCCGAGGGGCTGGCCGAGGCCCTGACGCCCGCGTTCACGCGGCTGGAGGCCCACGACATGCCCTTCGTGATCCGGGAGCACGGCCGCAAGTTTCAGTGGAGCGTGGCCCAGGCCACGGTCTGGCGCCGCCGCTGAAGGGCCCGGTCAGGGCAAGGGGGCGTCGCCCGGCGCTCCCGTGACGACGCCGTACAGGACCACCCCCGCCAGGGTGCCCACCGCCGCCGCCAGCAGGTGGACCCAGTCGAGGCCTGCGCGGGGCTGCACCTCGGGCCGCGCCGCGGCAAGCCTGCGCGCCCTGGCGGGGCTGCCTGGGTGCTGGCCGCTGGCGGCCTGCTGCTGGCGCGCCCTGGAACCCGGTCGAGGCATGGGGCCATTGTAGCGCCAGCACCGGCCGGTGACGAATTTACCGGCGTTTAACCGCAGAAATGATGGCCTGCGGGGGACACTCCGGCCTGCAGGGTATAGTCCAAACAGGCGGGCCGAGAGGCTGCGCCCACCCGCCAGGGGCCTCAGGGAGCGACACATGGGACGGAAGTGGCAACGGCGAGACGGGACCACGTGGACCGCGGTGGCAGCCTGCCTGGTGGCGGGGGCCAGCTGCGCCGCGCCGCCGCCCGCCTCGATCACGCCCCAGCAGCAGGGCAGCATCGCGGCAGGCAGCGCGGTGCTGCGCTCTGTGGATGCGCGCCTGATCGACGAGGGAGGGCCCGTCTACGCCGGCCCGGCAGCCGGGGATGGCGCCCGGTTGATCAACGAAGGGGGGCCCGTCTACGCCATCCCGGGCGAGGTGGTGGTGCCCACGTACTTCAGGGGCAACCTCCAGGCGCTCACCGTCACCGCCGAGCGGCTGGGAGGCGCACGGGTGGAGGGCATCCCACCCACCACGGTGGCAGCGGACGGCAGCTTCACGCTCCTGGTGCCGCAGGGCGAAGAACCCTTCTTTGCCAGCACGGTGTTTCCCCACGATGAGCTGCTCGTCCGGCTGCGCACGCTCGTGCAGGTCAGCCCGGACGCGCGCGTCGCGCTCGACCCGCTGGCAACGCTCGTGGCCGCCCGCATCAGCCGGACCTGGCAGCAAGGTCACGACGTGGACCTGCGGCAGCTGGCGGCCCCCACTGCGACGCTCATCTCGAACATGCGCGCGGCCCTGCCGGCCTCCGAGCTCAACCGCGTGACGCTGACGGGCAGCAACCTGGACCTGGCCCGGGAGCTCAGCGCCCTGGCGGGGCTGCGGCCAGACCTCGACTACGCCCTGAACGCCTGGGAGGATCAGCTGTCCGCCTTCCCTTTGCGCCACGGCGACCCCGCCGCCCCCCCTCCCAAGTGAGCCCTCTCCGCGGGGTGGCGCCCACCACCGGGTACAGCGCTGGGAATGAAACCGTCTAGCTCGCCCCTCCCCTTCCGGCCCCCGGCCCTGCCGGCTGACCTCGACCCCCGGCCTGACTTGATGGCGCGGCTGGCCGAGGGCCTGCGGGCAGATCGCCGCCTGACGGTGTTGTGGGGGCCCCCCGGCCTTGGCAAGTCCACGCTGGCTGCCGCCTGGCTGCAACGCTGTGGGCGGCCGGGGCTGTGGTACCACCCCGACGCGCTGGGCCTCGACCCCGCGCTGTTCCTGTCCAACCTGCTGCTCGGGCTCAAGCAGACCTTCGCAGGGTTCGACCCCAACTGGATGCCGCTGCTGGCAAGCGCGACGTACAAGGCGGCCTCCCCGGCGGTCACGGGGAACCTCCACGAGGCCTTGGTGGAGCTGGCCCCGGCTGGCATGGTGCTGGTGCTCGAGTGGGGAGCCCCCGCCCGCGAGTCGTCCCTGCGCGTCGCGCTGGAGCTGCTGCTGGACCTCCTCCCCGACACGTCCCAGCTGCTCCTGGTGTGCGACCACGCCGAGGCGCTGGACCAGCTGCCGGCCCACCCCCGCGAGTGCGTGCTGCTGGGCCCGGAGGACGTGGCGCCAGGCCCGGGCCCCGACTGGCTCAGCAGGGCGTGGGGACGCTGGCGGCGAGAGGCAGGCCTTGCGCCGGGCGCGCCGCTGCCCGCGCCCTGGGAGCGTGTGCTGGCCATCGCGGCCCGGCTGCCGTGGCTCGACCCGGCCCTGTGGCAGGCCGTCGTCGAGCCCCTGGCGCCCTGGCCGGCCGCCTCCGCCTGGCCGCCCGCCCTGGTTCGCCTGGACAGCGAGCCTCCGGCCTGGGTCGTGCACCCCAGCGCCCGTGCCGCCCACGCGGGAGGGCTCGAGGCGGAGGCCCAGCGCGAGCTCGCCCGCCGCCTGGGGGTGTACCTCGCGCAGACCAGCGCGCTGCAAGCCGTGCCGGCCTTCCTGGCGGCGGGTGACCTGGCGCAGGCGGAAGCCCTGGCGGCCCCAGCCTGCGAGGCGCTGCTCGGCGCCTACCACTACCAGGCCCTCGCCGAGCTGCTGACGCTCTTCCCGGAAGGCCACCGCGCTGGCTCCCCCCGGCTGAGCTGCCTGCGTGGCGACCTGCTACGGGTCACGGGCCTTCAGGACGAGGCGCTGCAGCACTACCAGGCCGCCGAGGTGCAGGCCCGCGGCCGCGGGGACGGCCGCTGGCAGGGTCGCGCCCTCTGCGGTCAGGCGGCCCTGTACGGCGTGCAAGGGGACGAGCGCTTCTACAAGCTGGCCATGGAGGCGAAGGAGGTGCTGCCGGCGGAGGACCACGCGGGCCGCGCCAACGCCTACAACCTGCTCGGCATCTACCACATGCAGGCCAACGAGCTGCCGCTCGCCATGACCTACCTCGAGGAGGCGCACCGCCTCTACGGCAAGGCAGGAGACCTGATGGGCCAGGGCAAGGCGCTCATCAACCTCGGGCTGTGCCACTCCAAGGTCGGACGCTTTGCCCGGGCGCGCGAGACCTACCTCGAGGCCATCCGCTGCGCCGAGGGCTCCCTCAAGCTGCCGATCCCGATGGTGTACAACAACCTGGCCCGCATCCACCTGCTGGAGGGCGACGTGCGCGCGGCCTGGGAGGCGGCCGAGCGCGCCCTCAACCTGGCCAACCAGCTCGGGAGCCGGCGAGACGTGGCGTACGTGGAGTGGACGCTCGGCGAGATCAACGCCCAGCGCGGAGACTGGACCAAGGCCACCGTCTACTTCGAGGCCTCTTACCGCACCGCCTCGGAGAACCGCGACGCGATCGCCCAGTCGAACGCCCTCGCGAGCCAGGCCGAGGTGGCGATGCACCAGGAGGCCTGGACGAAGGCCCGGCTCCTGCTGGACCAGGCGCGTCAGCTCCGCGGGCTGCCGATGAGCGACCCGGCCGTGTTCAGCCTCGCCGAGGTGGCGGCCCGGCTGCACCTCGAGCTCGGCGAGACGCAGCAAGCCGAGGAGCTCCTCGGGACGATCCACCGATACACCGAGCGACACGGCTTTCGCTACTTCCAGACCTCGGTGGAATTCGTGATGGCGCGGCTGCTCCAGGCCAAGGGGGAGGTGATGGCCGCCGCGGAGACGTTCCAGCGAGCCTGCAAGATGGCTGACGAGCACGACTACGCCTACCTCAAACGAAGAGAGGGGCGTCGGTTCGATGCGCGCACGCGCGTGGTGCCCCAGGCCGACGACGCCCTGCGCTCGGTGCTGACGGTGCTGGCCTTCGGCCACCCCGAGATCCGGGGGGAAGACGGGCGCCCCAACGAGACGCTTCAGCTGTCCAGGAAGGCCCAACAGCTGCTGATCCACCTGATGTTGCACCGCAGGGGCCTGTCCCGGGAGGAGCTGTCGAGCGTGTTCGGCCACCAGGGCGACGCCCGCTCCTCGGCCTCCCTGATGCTGGTCTCGCGGCTCCGGCAGGCGCTGGAACCCGAGGCGAGCAAGACCCAGCCCTCCCGCTTCGTGCTGCTGCAAGACGGGCGCTACACGTTCAACTTCGGCCTGAACTACGTGTTCGACGCCGAGGAGTTTCTGTACCTGTCCCAGCAGGCCCGAGACCCTCACACCAAGCCTGAGGAGCAGCTCGCTTGCCTCAAGAGGGCGCTCGACCTGTACCGGGGGCCGTTCCTTCCCAGCTGCGACGATGGCTGGGCCGTGATCGAACGGGAGCGCTTCAGGCAGCTCGCCAACGAAGGCTACGCCACCCTCTTCAGGACCTTCACCGCACGCGGCGATCACCGGGAGGTGTTGCGCCTGGCCGAGCAGGCCATCAAACACGACGTTCTCCACGAGGGGGCCCACCAGGCCAAGCTCGAGGCCCTCGCGCGGCTGGGCAAGCGCGAGGAGGCCATCAAGCACTTCAAGCGCACCGAGCAGCACCTCGCCAGGAAGTACGCCCTTGCGCCAGGGGAGGAGCTGCGTCAGACCTTCCAGCAGCTGCTGCGCGGGCAGCTGCGATGAGCCCCCCCCGGGGCAGCGTCAGCGCGTGACGGCCACGGGCATGCGGCGCCGCAGCTCCCGCCGCCGGGACGAGGAGCGGGGGTCCTCGTCCCCCAGCAGCTTGAAGTAGGCCTCGTAGGCCTCGATCGAGCCGTGAAAGAGCTCCTCCACGGCTCGGGCCAGCCGCTCAGCCAGGCCGGCGGCCTCCAGGGGTTCCACCAGCTGGCTGGAGAGGCGACGCCCCCAGCCGGTGGCGCCATACTTGTGGCGCTCGACGAAGACGTTGCGAACCCGCTCCAGCCGCGTCGTGGCGTACACCAGGCCCGACTGCCGCAGGTAGTGCAGGTCGTTGCGGAGCTCGCCGGCCAGCTCCTCCCCGGCGTAAGCCGCCGGGAAGGCTGCCCCCCAGGTGGCGCGCACGGCCGGGTGCCGCAGCAGGGTCCAGACCGCCTCGCGGCCGTCGAGGTACAGCCGCGGCTCGTCCAGTGCGGCCTCCAGGCGGTTCAGGGCTGCATAGAGCGTCAGGAACAGGACGTCGAGGCGCGCCGGCTCCTGCGGCAGGCGCTCGAGCAGCTGGTCGACGACCTGGCTCTCGAGGGCAAGCAGCAAGCCCAGCCGGGCCCGCTCCCCGCGCCAGAACTCCTGCACGAAGTGGTTGGCCTTGTCCACCGACAAGGAAGGATCGACGGTGCGGTAGCGCGCGACCCAGCCCTCGAAGTCGGCTTCGGACATCCGGAAGGGCTGCTCAGGGGGGGCATACACCTGGATGGCCGTGCCCTCGAGCGAGGCCGAGATGATCCCCATCACCATCGGCTGGTCCGTGAGCCGGCCATGCCAGGGCACGTGGCCGACCCGCTGCGTGCGCAAGGGGGCCACCGGGGGGCTGACCCGCGCGACGTCGATCAGGAAGGGGCGGTCCAGGGCCCCCGTCAGGCGCTCCTGCAGGGGGCGAGAGACGCTGCCACGTCGCTGGTGCAGGGACTGCAAGGCGTAGCGGGCTGCCGGGGAGAGCAACGGGAAATCAAACGCCTCGACCAGTTCGTAGGGGGGGCGCCCGGCCACCAGGTCGGCCAGCTGCTGCCAGGCTGCTGGCGCGCGCTCGCGCAGGAAGTGCTCCATGTCGACGTCCTGGCCCTCGTTCGCGATCGCGCGGAAGCGAGCCTGCAGGGCCTCGTCCGCCCCCACCAGCGCCTCGCGGATGGCCTCTGCCAGCAGCAGGTCGCCCAGCCGCGACAGCGCGTTGTTCTGGATGTTGGAGATGAGCTGGTAGCGGGCAGCCAGCAGCTGGGCAGCGATGTAGGTGTGGCTCGCGCTGAGCACGAGGCCGTGCTGAGGGTCGAGGGCCCACAGGTTCCTGAGGGACTGCAGGTCGATGCCGTGCGCGAACCCGCAGTAGTAGTTGTCCCGGATCACGTAGTCAATCCGGTCGGCGTCGATCTCCCCGTGGGTCAACAGGTTCAGGTCCCGACGGGGATGCTCGCCAGTGGCCAGGGCTGCGAGCTCCTCGCGGTCGATGTGGCGGTAGTCCGGGTGCCGGGCCAGCACCTCGCCGATCTCCGGGTCCTCCAGCAACAGCCGCCGGGTGTAGTCCTCATGGTCGTGGTACTCCTCCAGGAACCCCAACCCCGGCTTGTCGGCGTAGCGGCGTGCCGCGTCCTCGAGGGAGTGCGAGTAGGGCCGGTGTCCGAGGTCGTGGCACAGGGCCGCGAGGCGCAGCAGGCGCTTCTCCTGGTGCGCGAAGATGGGCAGGTCACCGGCGATCAACCAGGCGGTGTGCATCGCGCCGATCATGTGCTCGAAGCGCGTGTGGTGGGCCCCGGGGTAGATCACGTACGCCATCCCCATCTGCCGCACCCCGCGCAGCCGGCTCAGCGGCCTGGTGCGAAGCAGGTCTCGCTCGCAGGCCGTGAGCGGGATCAGGCCGTGGATGGGGTCGCGGATGGTGCCAGTGAAGTGCAGGCTCACGGGGCAAGCGTAGCACACCCCAGCGCCAGCCGGTGTGACCGAAAGGGGGGCCCGCCAGGCGCATGTGGTACGATCTGGACAGGCGCCGCTCAGCCAGGCGCCGCGCGCTTCAAGGAGGTTCTGCCGTGAGTCAGCCGAAGATCGTTGCTTACCTCAAGCCCGTCTGTGGGTGGAGCAACGGGGTGCGAGCCGTGTTCTCCAAGTACGGCCTCGCCTACGAGGACAAGGACATCATCAACAACCCCGCCAACTACCAGGAGATGGTGATGAAGAGCGGGCAGCCGATGCAGCCGTGCGTCGAGGTCGACGGCACGATGCTCGCCGACGTCAGCGGCGACGAGGTGGAGGCCTACCTGCTGCGTGAGGGCCTCGTGCAGCCCGTGGGGGCAGGCGCCTAGGGCACCGATCAAGCCCTGAGCGCGCGTGGATGGCGACGGGCTGGCGTCCAGGGGCCAGGAACGACGAAGGAGCGTGCCCGGAGGCACGTGACCGAGGCGTGACGACGCCCTTGGGCGTCAGAACGAGCCAGCTGCCGGGCGAAGACTTGATGGTGCTCTAGCAGGCTGCTGAAAAAGCCACTGCGCTTGTAGTCGCATGCGCCGCGTTTTGCTATGATCTTTCAGGCAATGGTTGGCCTGGAGGGCAGTATTCATGCGGGGTACGGACGGTCGCCAGCAGCCCCTTTT
>JAYKHL010000009.1:0-51675 GCA_035284865.1 Candidatus Sericytochromatia bacterium
GTCACGCAGTGGGAGCTCGACCGGTACCTGCCGCTGTACTGACACCCTCCAGCCGGTCCCAAGGCCGTCAGAACCCGTCCGCCTCCGTGCGGGCGGGTTTTCTTATTCTTTACATTTGCTTAATTTAGGTTTAATATATGCGGGTTGCCCTGAGCCAGGAGGTTATCCCCGTGACCCGTCGCACCTCGACTCTGATGGCCCTCCTGACGCTCACCGTCGCAGCCACGGGTTGTGGCCGCGGCCTGCCTGCCGAGGCGCCGCGAGGTGCGGCGGCCTCGCTGCCCCTGGCAATGGCGCGCAGCACGCGGACGGAGGACCTCGACCTGTGGGCTGGAGCGCCTCGCAAGCAGATTTCCCCGGCGGCACTTCGACGGGAGGCCCGACCGTCGGCCGATGATGTCCTCGTCTTTGGGACCCGGACGCTGGCCTCGCGGAGCCACCCTGGCCTGCGTCCATCTGCTGCAGGTCCGGTGATGACGGGGGTGCTTCGGTATCCCGACTTCCAGGGGGGGCTCGTGCCGGTGGCGAACGCCACGGTCCACGTGGCGGCCAGGGGTGGCTTCGGGGGAAGCCGAGAGGTCGCGGTCGCCCAGACGGACGCCAGCGGGCGCTGGACCGCGCAGTTGCCCGGCGAGGTGGTTGGCAAGTCCGTGACGGCCACCGTGGAGCTTGGCAACCGGCGCTGGACCATCGACAAGTTGCGCTGGGCTCTCCCGGCCGTCACGTCGGTGGCCGCCGTCAACGACCTTGGCGAGCACGCCCTGGTGGCGGGCACGCAGAATGCCAAGGCTGGGCTCATTCATCAGGTTTGGAACCGTGCGCTTGCCGCCTTTGAGCGAGAGGGCATCCCCACTGACGGCTGGTGGACGTCGCGCATCACGACCCGCTGGCCCGCGGACGGGAATTACTACAGCTTCGGCACGGTCAGCCTGACCGACGCCGAGTGGTGGGACGTCAATGGCCACGAGATCGGCCACGCCATCTTCTTCGCGGGGTTCAACTCGGCGTCGGGGGGGGGGCAGCACAAGATCGACGAGTGCTACGGTGCTGACCTTGCCTGGTCCGAGGGCTTTGCGAGCTTCTTCTCGGCGGTGATCAGCATCGACCGGGGGGATCCGGACGCGAAGTTCGAATTCATGGTGCCTCGTCGCAAGCCCATCCGGCTCGAGAACGTGCCTGCGGATGTGTGCAGCGGACACACGAACGAGTGGCGCGTGGGGGCTGCCATGTGGGATCTGTACGACAGCCATGCGGATGGCACCGACGAGGTGGCCTTGCCCTTCTCTGCCATCTGGGGTGCCCTGGTGCGCACCGGCACGCCGGGCCGCCTGACTGACGTCCGGGATGCCTTCCGACGGGTGGCTGCCGCGTCGCCGGCCCAGGTCCGTCCTGGCCTGGTGGCCGCGTTCGGGCAGAGTGGGGTGCCTGTGACCTTCCAGGTGGCGCGCTGATCGTGCGACGTCGGTCCATGGTGTGCGTGCGGAGCCGGCTGAACTGGAAGTTGACCGGCTGCCGATGACCTTGCCTGCCGATGTGTTGCTAGCCCTTGCGGAGGGCCCTCTCACCGGGTTGGCGCTCCAGGAACGGCTCGCGCTTTCTTCTGAGGCGTTCAAACAGCTGGCGCGAAGCCTGTGGCTCGAGGGCCTCATCCAGGGCCAGCTGGCGGATGGCTGCTGCTCGGCGCCTTGCGGGACGATGTGCGTGAGCGCCATGAAGCTGGACCGGGTTTGGCAGCTCTCCAAGCGGGGCCGGCTTCGCCTGAAGGTTCAGGAGGCGCGTCCCGGGCCCGGCTGAGGCCTTCGCTGGGGCGTGTGGTATGCTTGGTGTCAGGTCACCTTGAACTGACACCAAGCGAGGTCGTCCGTGTCTGAAGCCGCCAGCCTGAGCCTCGAAGAGGTGAGCTTGAAGCTCGGCGTCAGCCCGTCTGCGGTCAAGAAGCGCATTGCCCACCTGAACATCCCCGTGATGCGGGGTGCCCGTGGCAAGCTGCTCTTCGACCACCAGGCCTTTGGCCTCCTTGCTCAGGCTGACGGGATGCTCAAGGCAGGCCATGGCTTCGAGGAGTGCCGGAAGCGGCTCGGGTTGGAGAAACCTGCTGCCATCGACGTCGAGGCCGAGGACCCGGAGGAGGAAGCGGAGAGCCACGGGAAGACCCGGCGGTTGCCCACCCCGGTGTTTGTGCAGCTGCGCCGTCGGAAGGCTGCCCCCCCGACGCTCGACACCCCCTTGCCGGACCTGCTCGGCCGCCTCGACAGCTTGCTCAAGCTGCTCGATGAGAAAGAGCACCACAACCAGATGTTGCAGGCGAAGCTGATGGTGGCCTACGACGAGATCACCAAGCTGTCGGCCCTGGCTGCGGCGCACCAGGAACGCTCGCTGGCCCTCCAGGCAGAGGTCCAGCGTCTCAGCGGGGAGCTCAAGCAGCTAGCGGCGCCGGAGCCCCCCCGGGCCTGGTGGCGGTTCTGGTGACCGGAGCCTGTAGCGGCTCCTGTCACCAGAATTAGTACGCAGCCAGTAAGCACGCTGTGTGATTGCCTGGCAGATCAGGGGAGTGCCTTCAGGATTGGTGGGGGGGATGGGCGGATGGCCGAGCAGCCGCAGGGCTGGCCTGGGGCGTCTCCGGCCCCGAGGCGCCGCGGAACGCCTTGCCCGCCACGGCTGCGAGGCTGGCGAGGCCGGACATCTGTGAGGGGAGGAAGATGGTGCTGGCTTTGCCCTGGGCGACGGCAGGCATCGTCTCCATGTAGCGAAGTTGCAGGAATTTCTCGTCGCCGTGCGAGCCGAACGCGGAGACCACCTGGCGGATCGCCTCCTGCTGGGCTCGGGCCTGGACCAAGGTCGCGTCCGCCTCGGCCTTGGCCCGGATCAGGACAACCTCCCGTTCTCCCTCCGCGCGCAGAATCGCCGCCTCCTTCGCCCCCTCTGCCTGGAGCACGGCTGACCGCTTGGAGCCCTCTGCCTCGAGGATCTGGGCGCGGCGGGTCCGTTCCGCCACCATCTGCTTGTCCATGGCCTCGGCGATCTCGCCCAGGGGCTTGATCTCCTTCAACTCGACCCTGGAGACCTTGAGGCCCCAGGCGTGGGTGGCCTCGTCCAGGATGCCCTGCAGCTTGGTGTTGATGGTGTTCCGGCCGTTGAGGCACTCATCGAGTTCCAACTCGCCGATGAGGTTTCGCAGCGTCGTGATGATCAGCTGCTCCATGGCCCGCTCGAAGTCCTGAATTTTGTATGCTGCCGCGTGCGGGTTGGTGATCTGGTAGTACGTGACGGCGTTGATCCGGACGGTGGCGTTGTCCTTGGTGATCACCGCGGTGGGTTCGAAGTCGTGGAGGGTCTCCCGCAGGTCGAACCGGAAGGCCACCTTCTCCCACATGGGCCAGATGAAGTGCCAGCCGGGGCCCAGGATCCTGGAGTACTTGCCCTGTGCCTCGATGATGGCACACTTGGTCTGACTGATCGGCGTGAAGGACGCCACGGCGAAGAGCGCGACGACCGCCATAAGGGACATCCATCCGAGGAGCACGTTATGGTTCCTTTCTTCTAGACTGGTGAAGCGCGGCCGGCCGGCCGCTCACGGTGGGGTGGAGGGGCCTTGCGTGCCTTGATCGGGCTGGGCCATCGGGGGAAAGGCCTCCCCGCGCGAGGTGGGCTCCCGGGTTGCGACCTCCGCACCGGACGCCTCGGCGGGCAGCACGCGCAACCGGGCGCCGTTCACCTCCATCACCAGCACCCGCATTCCGGGGGTGAGCGGCGAGTCCGCCGTCGCCTGCCAGGTCACGCCGTTGAGCCTGACGGTGCCGGTCGTGCCGGAGGCCGCCACGGCCACCACCTCGGCTTCCTCGCCCACCAGGGACTGGATCGGGTCCGGGGTGCACGGTGGCGCCAGCTTCCGGCGCAACCAGGGCGCCAGCACCGCGGTGGCCACCAGGGACGCCGTCGCCGCGGTGCCGACCTGCACCCCCAGGCTGAGGCCCAGGCTGGCGGCCCCCGCCGCGAGGGCGCAGCCGACGGCCAGCGAGGCCAACGTGAACTCGCCGGTGACCATTTCCAGGGCAAACAGCACTGCCGCTGCCACCACCCAGAGGGTGCCTGGGGACATGACGCCTCCTGGTCTGCGCCGCTGGCATCTCATCGCGCCGGGGCCTGCCAGCCCGCCGACCGGGGCCCTTATACCCGGCGTTCGCAGGTGGGAGTCATAAGCCAGGCTTGCACCAACCTTAAACGGTGCTTGGGCAAGCAGCGAGCGGTCCGGCCGACAAATCCAGCATCCCGCCCTCAGGAGAGTTCGGCCCGTGTCGGTTCGCGATCCCCAGCTCTACAGCCAGTTGCGCCACTCCGCCGAGCGCTCCTACCGCGTCGGCCGGGCGGCTGCCGAGCTGGCCGTCTCCGCGGGCAACGCGCACCGTGCCAACGGCGTGGGCGTGGTGCGAGGCAGTGCCGATGTGGCCCTCAAGTACCGCAAGCTCAAGACGGAGGCGGGGCTGCGCACCCACCCGATGGAGGAGGGGTTGTTCCGCCTCGCGGGCGACACCGCGACCGTCTCAGGGCTCGTGCTCTCGGGCATTGCGTTGCCCGCGATGGCGCGCAAGACGGCCACAAGCTTCCAGGAACTCAGGACCCTGCTCGACGACCCGACGGCAACGGCGTCAGCTCGGCTCGACAAGATCGAGCAGCTCACGCGCGCCGGGGCCGGCACCATCTTCAGCGCCCAGGGGGTCGTGGTGGGAACCCAGGGGACGGTGGGCATCCTGTCTCGCTCGGAGGGCATCGCTCGCCTGTCAGGCCGGGTTGGCCAGACGTCGGTGGTACAGGCCATCGGCAAGCCCCTGGGGGTGGTGCTGAGGGTGTTGCTGCCGGTGGCCGACCTCGGGGTGTTGGTGGGGGAGGCCATCGCCACGCGCCGGGCCTTCCTGGACCCTGGCGCCAGCGGCTGGCAGCGTGTCCGCAAGGTGGTGGACCTGAGCCTCGCGACGCTGAAGGCCTCCTTCTGGCTGCTGCCCGCAGCCAGGCCCCTCAAGGCCACCTACGCGGCCGCCAGCTTCGGCCAGTTGTTGCTCACGCTGCGTGACTTCTGGCCCACCGTGCAGCCGGCCTTGCAGCGCGCGGGGCAAGCGGCCGTGTGGGCGGTGGGCCATCCTGGCGAGGCTGTGCGGGCCGTCGGGCAGGGTGTTGCCGGCGGGCTTCTGGCCGCGGGCGCGGCCCTGGTGACGGCCGGCCAGGTGGGGTGGCGCTGGGTGAGCCAGCCCGCGGCCACGTGGGCCGCGCTGGTGCGCTTCGTGGACCCCGTGGTCGGGCTGTTGCGGCGCAACCCTGGGGGGGCGCAGGACCCCGCTGTACCCTCCACGCCAGCCCCGGTGCCAGCAGGCTCGCAGGGGCTCGCTGTTGGGGCGCCTGGCCCGGCCGAACCGGCCGTCCCCATGGTGCCGGAGGTGGCGCCTGGTCCGGCCCTACCGGCCGTCCCCCTGGTGCCGGAGGTGGCGCCTGGCCCGGCCGTACCCGCCGTCCCCTTGGTGCCGGAGGTGGTGCCTGGCCCGGCCGTGCCGGCCGTCCCCGTGGTGCCGGAGGTGGGCCTTGGCCCGGCCGTGCCGGCCGTCCCCGTGGTGCCGGAGAGGGACCTCTCTTGGGGGTCACCCGTGACCGCTGCGCCCCACCAGCCTGCCACCGTGGACCTGGGCCCGGTGGACGCGGTGCCGTTCAGCCTGCCCCAGCTGGCGCCGTGATCGGCCGCGGCACGCCGGATGTGGTAGGCTGAGGCCCGGTGGAGGGCGAGAGGTCGCGATGTTCGACCGGCTTGGTTGCTGTCTGGCGGCGCTGGCGATCGAGGGGGCCGCGGGGGATGCTGGGCTAGCCGCCGCGCTTCCTCAGGGCGCGCGGCCTGTGACGGTGGCGAGGGCCGCACAGGAAGTGCCCGGTGCCGTTCGCACGGCGCTGGGGTTGCCGGCCGCACGAGCCGGAGCGCTGCTCGTGCCCTTCGCTGGCCGGGCCCCCGCGTGCGCCGTGCGGGTGGTGCGCCGCAACCCGCGCTGGCTGTACCTTGAGTTCCCGGACAGCGAGATCGCCGCTGAGGGCAGTCGCTTCGGCCTCCTGACGGATCCCGCGGTGGCGGCCTGGCGGTACACCGTGCCGGCTCCTGGCCTGGTCCGGCTGTATGTGTGCTTGCGGAGCGGCACGTCGATGGCGGCACAGGTGCTGGAGAAGCAGGGCCTCATCCGCCTTGCGGTGCAGGGGGCCTTTCCCGGGTCGCAGCAGGTCGCTCCGGGCCGGAGCACTGCCGGCCCGGAGCGCGATGGACCGGGGCCGGTGGCCCCGCTGGCGCCGGAAGGTCCCCGCCCGCCGGCCGACCCGGTGGTGCTGCCGCCCGGGGGCGAGCCCTGATTTCAGGAGGTCTCCATGCGTCTCACGCTCTTCACCCGGCCGGCCTGCTGTCTGTGCGACAGGGCGGAGGCCCTGCTGGCACGGGTGCGTCAGGACGTGCCGTTCGAGTTCGAGGCCGTCGACATCAGCCAGGATCCTGCGCTCGAGGCCCTCTACGGGACGAAGATTCCCGTGGTGGCCCTCGACGGTGAGGTGGTGCTGGTCAGCCGCGTCAGCGAGTTCTGGCTCAGGCGGGTGCTTGCGGGAGAACGCAGCGAACGCCTCGGCCACCTCTGAGGGGGCCGCTCACTCCTCGTCGCGTGTCGAGGCCGATGAGGAAGCCACCACCGTGTGGACCGTGGCTTTGGCGTCCTCCGCCGACACCGTCGAGGTCAGCGTCAGCTCGACGGACCTCCCTGGTGCGAGGCTCTCGACCGGTGCCGTCAGCGTCTCGACCACCGTGTCGGTCTTGGACAGCAAGCCCTTCAGCTTCTGAAACTGCACCTTGACCTCCCCCGTGAGGGTCTCCGTGGGGTTGTCGTTTGTCACGCGCACCGTCACCTGCAGCCGCTTGAGCAGCAGGAACTTGCGGATCACCTGTTGGTCAACCAACGCCAGGGACAGTGCCCGGCTCGCCGGGGACACCGGCCGGGGCGCCGGGGCCACGTCCGGCTGCTGGGCCGGGGCCGGGGCCACGGCCACGGCCGGCGCCTCGAGGACCTCTGGTGCGACGAACCTGAGGTTCACCGGTGCACCTCCTGGTGCGGCCTCGGGGGTGGGCGTCAGCAAAAGGGCCACGCGAGCCTCCTCCCCCGCCGACACGGTGATGGGTGCCGCCACCTCCGCGAGGGGGCGGTCGGCGTCACCGAGGGCCACGACACGGGCCGTCAGGGCCCCCGCCGGCAGGTGTTCGAAGACCAGCGTGTTGCTGGTGGAGAGGTCTTGAGGCGTGAGCACCTTGCCGATGGGGCTGCTCAGGCCCGCCCCCGTGAGCTCGATCCCGAGGCCCCTGATGCCCTCGGCCTGCAAGGCGCTCAGGGCCAACGCAACCGTCCCGGTGGGGACAGGCGTCGCCACGGCGGTAGGGAGGGCCGCCGCCACCGGGGCCACCACGGGGGCAGCGGCAGCCGGCCGGGACAGCCGCTGGGCCATCGGCACGCTGGTGGGTGGCTTCGCGCAGCCCGTCAGGATCGCACCCAGCAAGATCGGGGCGGCCAGGCGAAGCGGCGTCAGCTGGAGGGCGGTCATGCGGGTGAACCTCGGTCGTCGGGGGACAGCCTCCTTATCGCGTCCCGGGGCCGAGGTTTTCTTAAAACCCCTTTAAGTCTGCCTCAAGGTTCAGAAAGCCCCGACGCCGCGGCCGCCCCAGGCAGCCAGCAGCGCGCGCAGGCCGGGCGCGGCTGCGACTTCAGCCTTCCGCGGCAGCACGAGCAGCGCGGTGCTGACCGGGCGCTCGTGGCCATCGGAGGGACGTCCGAGCGTCCGCCCCCTCAGCCACATGGTCGTCGAGCCCCCTCCGTCGAGGTTCAGGGCCTCGACGGCCCCGAGGTCGCGCAGGACGCCGGCCAGCTCGCTCAGCGTCGCCCCCACGCTGTAGCCTGGCTGCCGGCCATCGATCGTGACCACGAGGTAGCGATCGTCGCGGGTCAGGCCCACAGCCGTCCGGGGGGAGCGCCCCTTCGCCACGTCCGCCCGGAAGTGCTGCTGGCGGGCCAGCACCCGCACCTTGCCGCCCTGCACCAGCGTCGGCCCCCCGCCCAGCGCGTGCTCCACGTTCGGTGGCAGCTTGCTGTCGAGGCGCAGGTGCTGGCCGTCGCCGATGGTCCGCCGCAGCAAGGTGGCGGCGCTGCCCTGGCCGCTGAGCACGTAGCCGCCGCTGGGGATCTCGAGGTTGCCGCTGCCGAGCCCCACCACCCGGCCGCCTGCGTTCACCGCGACCTCCTGCCGGCTCGGGTCTGCCACCGTGCGGGTGCGCAGGCCAAAGTGGGCGGTGTACAGGGTGAGGCGGTTCCGCCGAGCGGCCTCGTTCAGGCCCTGGCAGGGCAGGGACGTGCCGTCCTCGAGCACCACGCGCGGGGCCGGCTTGGCCACCCGAATGGCGACGTCACCCGAGCGCTGGAACCACAGGCTGGGGCGATCCAGCATCGTCCGGCTGATCAGCTGGCGGTCGATCACGACCGTCCCCTGCGGCTCGCCGTTGGCAGGCGAGAAGTAGCTGCCGTTCACTGCCGCGATGGCGCCGTGCCACTGGCCAAAGCTGCTGACCCGCGACAGCCCCATGCGCTTGCCACCAGCTGTCGCAATGGCCGGCTCGAGCTTCACATGGCGAGGATCGAGCCGCAGGGCTCGCACGCGCATCGGGCCTGCCCCGGTCCAGCGTTGGCCCTCCCAGAGCCCCACGCCCCGCGCCACCGCGCGGAACACCGGTGGCGCCAGGCGGTGGTGGAACACCAGTTCAAGCGCATCGGGCTGGAGCCGAACCTCGACGGGGGCTGCGAAGCGCCAGTCCGCCTTGAGGTAGGTCTTGTTCTCGAAGGTGTGGATGCGGAGGTGATGCAGGGCCCCCTGGTGCACCGCCCGCTCCAGCGCGAGGGAGCCCAGTGCCCGGCCAGTCGCCTCCAGGCTGTAGCCCGTGACGCGGCTGGTGCGCTTGACCACCCGGGCGTGGCTCAGGGGAAGGCGGATGCGGGTCTTGTTGCGATCGATGAACACCTGACTCGCGCTCTGGGGCTTGCCATTCGGGCCAGCGGCCAGGGCGGCGGTCGGCGCGCCCCCCAGGCCACCCAGCAGGGCCAGGAAGGTCAGGGCCCGACAGGCTGCGGACGAAGGCCAGCAGCCCGCGTTGGGGAGGGCGGAGGCGTGGTTCGAACGCTGCGCGACCATCGGTGGCTCCTCCAGGCAGGCCTTGCGGGCGGGTTTGCGCCAGTTGTGGACCGCGTGAGGCGGGTCCGTGAAGACCCGAGAGGCGAGGCCACGGCCGCTGGCACGCCGGGGTGCGAGGCGAGACGACCTGGTGACTGATGACACCATACCCGCCGCGCGGAGGCTGAAAACGTGATGTGGCGCACAATAGAGGGTTTTCGGGGGCTCAGGCCCTGGCCACCGTAGCCGCCCAGGGCAGCGCCGGGCCAGGCCGCATCCGCCGGAAGCCGTTGTGCGGACCAGGTGATAACCTGGACTTAACATCTGCCCGCGTGGCCTGGCCCGCGGGGCGTGAGGCCGGGTTGCAAGGCGCGGGCGCCTGCCACGACCAGCCCGCCTGTTCACTAAGGTGCCTTTATGTCAGGTTAAGTCGAGCCCGGTGGATTGTTAAATTCTCTTTGAAGTCGGTAGGTTGGCCCCTCCCCTGGCTATAAGAAACTCGGAATGAGCGGTCCGGCGGCCTGCCGGGTGCGACGAGACGGGAGCTGCACGTATGGCACAGGTGGGTGGCGACTCGCAGAACACGATGCCCGTCGCGATCAATGCGGGCCTGGCAGCACGCCAGATTGCCAAGCTGACGCCCGTTGACCCCGGCGCGGCCAAGTTCTCGATGGACGCCTTCAAGCAGACGCTGTCCAACCCTGGCGTCCTGGCCGAGGGCACGGTCAAGAACCTGCCACTGGCCGACGCCCTTGCCCAGCAGAGCCTGTTCACGAGGCTCGCGGCACGGATCCCCTTCGTGCGAGGCTTCCTCGGCCCCGACTTCATCCTCAACGAGGCCATCGGCAAGCTCGGGAAGGAGGCCCTGGGTGGCCTCTCCAAGGCGCATGTCACCCGCATCGCCCTCGAGGGCGGTGACGTGGCTGGCAAGCTCGCCAAGGCTGGCCTCGCGCCGGAGATCGCCAAGGAGATTGCGGCCAAGACCGCCGAGCGCGCCGCGGCCATCGGCGGCAGCGTGGTGGGCGGCGTGGGACGTCAGGTGGCGTCCGGCGCGATGGACGACCTCGCCAAGCAGGCCCTCGGGATGACGATGAAGAAGGGCTTCACCCAGGCCTCCGAGGCCGCCATCAAGAAGGCCCTGCAGGACCCCAACGCCTATGAGGCCCTGAAGCAACTCGGCTTCTACGCCAAGGACGCCAAGGCGCTGGTGGCGAAGGCGGCCGGGGCCGGCGCCGAGACCGTGGCGAAGGCGGCCGCCACCGAGGCCGCAACCGTCGCCGGCAAGGGAGCGACGGCGGGAGGCGCCAGGACCGTCAAGGGGTTCTTCGGCAAGCTGCTGAGCGGCGCGAAGGGGAACTTCGTGGTGGCGGGCGTGTTCTCGCTGGCAAGCAACGCCATCCAGCTGGCCCAAGGCCAGCTCAACGTCCAGCAGTTCCTTGGCCTCTCGGCGGTCGACACGGCGGCCTATGGCGCCATCGGTTGGGGCTCCGCCGCCGCCGGCGCGGCCCTCGGCACGGCCCTGTTTCCTGGTGTGGGCACGGCCGCAGGCTTCGTGATCGGCCTTGGGTTGGGCTTTGTGGGGGGAGCCGTGTACGAGAAGGTCGTCCGCAACCCACTCAAGGCCTTGCTCGGGGCAGGCGGAGGTGCTCAGGCGGCTGACGGCGGGTACCGCGCCTCAGACCAGGCGGGCGTCTCAGGCCCCGGCAGCGCGGGTTATGCGATCCCGGCGCCCACGCCCGGCGTCGACCTGACCTACGAGGAGGCGCTGCGCCAGATCGAGCGGATGGGTAGCCGTTGACCCCGCACCTTGCCTGGTAGCAGCGAGGCCCTCCGGCAGGGGGGCCTCGCTGTCGTTCAGCGCCGGCTGACGGGGGTTGGGGCGTGGAGCAGTTGCTCCTGAACGGCCGTCGCCAGGCGCTCGAAGGCCTGTGCGTGAGGCCCGTCGGGCTCGGCCACCACCACGGGCACCCCCCGGTCGCCGCTTGCACGAATGGCCGGGTCGAGCGGGATCTCCCCCAGGAACGCCACCTCCGCGTGGTCGGCGACGATGCGACCGCCGCCGCGGTCGAAGATGTCCGTCTCGCGGCCGCAGCCACAGACGAAGTGGCTCATGTTCTCGACCACCCCCAGGATTGGAGCCTTGGCCGCCTGCAGCATCCGCAGCGTCTTGGTGCCGATGGCCGCGGCGACGGGCTGCGGCGTGAGCACGATGACAGCGCCGCTCACGGGCACGAGTTGCACCAGCGACAGGGGCACGTCCCCCGTGCCGGGCGGGAGATCCACCAGCAGGTAGTCCAGCTCTCCCCACCGCACGTCTTGAAAAAACTGGCGCATCGCGCCGGCGAGCATCGGGCCGCGCCAGACCACCGGCTCATCCGGGTCGGGCAGGAGGAAGCCCATCGACATCACCCGGAGCCCGTGGGCCTCGATGGGCACCAGCTTGTCGTCCTCGACGCGTGGCTTGTGGGCCGTCACCCCCAGCAGGAAGGGGACGCTGGGGCCGTAGATGTCAGCATCCAGCACGCCCACCCGCGCCCCCGTCGCCGCCAGGGCGAGCGCCAGGTTCACGGTGACGGTCGACTTCCCGACGCCCCCCTTGCCCGAGCCCACGGCGATGACGTGCTTCACGCCAGCGGGGAGCGCGGCCGGACCACCCGGGGGGGTGCCCTTCCCTGCTGGTGCAGCGGTGGTGGGTGCCTCGGGCTTGACCAGCCAGTGCACCGCCACGTCCCGCACGCCTGGTAACGCCCCGATGGCCGCCTTCATGGGGGCGTCCAGTCTTCCCTGGAGCGTCGTGGCGCCCGGCTTGACCACGACGGTGAAGGTCACCACGCCGTGCATGCTCTTCACGTCCTGGACCATGCCCAGCGTGACGAGGTCGGCGCCCAGATCAGGCACCTCGATCTCGCGCAGAGCGGACAGGATCTCGTCGGTTGAAGCCATCGGCAGCCTCCTCAGGCTGAAAAGGTGTGCAGGACCACGATTATCGGCTTTTTACGGGCTGATGTCCACGTCAGCGGCCGCCCGGTCCAGGTTCCACAAGCAGGTTCGGTCAGGGCGGGATGGAGCCGGTCCCCCTGCGCGTGTTGAGATGACCCCGAGCCCTCCGACCCGGGGGGACACCAGAGGAGGATGATGGATGCGGCTCCCACACTGGCGAACGGTGCTGCCCTCCGCCGCGATGGCCGTGGTGCTCGGCTGTGGGGTGGACGAGGGCCCCGCGATGGACCCCGGGCTGCAGCCGCCCGAGCTGCGGGCCCTCATCGAGGACCCCTCGGGGGCGGAGCCGGTCCCCCTGGCCCCGACGCCGGGGGCGTCCGGGCTGGGCGCTCAGCCGTTGCCTCCGGCATCGCCCCCGGAGGCCTCACCGCCAGACGGGGAAGACGCCGGCAGCGGCGGCTCGACGGCCCGAGGGGCGAGCGGCTCGCCCGGCCCGACCCCCACACCGAGCGGCTCGCCCGGCCCGACCCCCACGCCGAGCGGCTCGCCCAGCCCGACGCCCACGCCGAGCGGCTCGCCCAGCCCGACGCCCACGCCGAGGGCTGACGCGCTTGAGGAGGACGACTCCTCGTACACGGTGCTGCCGCCGGTGCCAGCTGCCGAGCCTGCCAGCGTGCGCGGCCTCGTCTTGCTGAACGGTCGGCCGCCCGACACTCCCGTGCGCCTTTCCCTCGTGCGGACGCCGGGGTGGGAGGAGCGCCCGCTCAGCACCGAGGCGACAGGCGCGTTTGCAGCGACGGGCCTCGCCCCGGGGGATTACCTCGTGCACTTCTACAACGAGACGCAACGCGATCGGGTAGGCTACTGGCGCTCCCGCACCCTGGCCGTCACGGCGGCGAGGGGTGCTGCCTTTCCGGCCGTCGATCTGGGGCTTCGCGGCATGGTGAACCAGCCGCCGATGGATGCACGCGTCAGCTGGCCGGTCACCTTCCGCTGGGAGCCACCCGCGCACCGGCCGGAGTTCTGCCGCTTCCGGGTGCACTCCCAGGGGGGGCGCAACTTCAGCCTGCTGTACCAGAGCGGACGACTGCCGGCGGCCCCGCGCGCCTTCACCTGGGATGGCACGGGTGCCAACCCGCCGCTCGAACCGGGACCACGGTACTTCTGGGGGCTGGTCTGGGACCTGGGCGAGGCCGGGGAGGCCGGCAACCTGTACCAGGCCATACAGCTGGGGAGCTCGTGAGGGTTCACCAGCCGCGACGGGAGGAGGGAACACGCCATGAACAGACGCCTTCGCTTGGGGGTTGCCGCGGTGCTGCTGGGGGGGTGTCAGGCCCTTGCCCCAGGCCGTCCCAACTCCCCACCACCAGCAGCCCTGACCCTGGCCGGACCTGAGGTCAGCCGAGAGGCGCGGCTCCGGTTCCGGGTCGATCCGGTCCACGGCGCCGCCTTTGCAGTGGCCGACGATCAGGCGGAGGCACCAGCCTGGGTCGAGGCCCAGGAGGTGAGCCACAGCCTGCAGGGGGGCCGGACCACGGTGTCGCTGCAGCTGACCCACGTGGGCACCGGGCCCGTGTCGATCCGGCCGGCGTGCGTGGCGGATCGGCCCCTGCTCGCCTCCGAGCTGCCCGCCTCCTGGCCGCGCCTGGCACCGGGGGACGTGCGCCGCGCTCAGCTGACCTTCGACAACCCCACCGGCGACGGCTTCGAGTTCACGCTCTCGCTGGCGCTCGCGGCCCCCGAGGGGCCTGAGCCCGAAGCCTACCAGCTGCAACAGGCGCAGGGCCCTGTGGCAACCGCCAGCAGCACCTATGGCGCCCTCGTCCCAGGCCGGGCCATCGACGGTGACATCGCGACCCAGTGGGCGTGTGCGGAGTGGCGGCCGGCGGCTGCCTGGCTGGCGCTTGACACGGGGGAGCTGCGGCTGATGGATGCCGTCAGCGTCAAGCTGCGTCCCTTCACCGGCGCAGCCTCGTACCGGATCGAGACCTCCCGGGATGGCGTGGCCTGGCAGGCCGCCACGGGGCCGCTGCGCAACACGAGCTGGAAGAACGAGCGAAAGCCCTTCCTGGCCCCGGTCACGGCACGCCACGTCCGCCTCGCGTTCACCAACGATCCTGTCACCCCAGAGGGACGGTTCAGCGTCTTCAACCTGGCCGTCGAGCCGACGGGGGCCTCGGCCTCCCTCAGCCCGTCACCCACGCCGAGCCCGGCCTCCACGCCAGCGCCGACCGCAACGCCCCCCCGCGTCACGGCTCCCTGGCTGCGCCACTTCGAGGGCGATGCCCTCGGCAGCGATCCGGTGGACTTCGTCGATCCCCGCTCCGAAGGCTTTGCCTTCGACTGGATGCCCGCCGTCCGCTGGCGGGTGGTGGACCACGCCGGCAGCCGCCAGTACCTCCATGACGGGCTGGCGAACCTGGCCTACCTCAGCTTCAGGCGCTACCGGGGCGGGGCCTTCGGCACCTCGGACGGGCGCCTGCCGGCGCGCTACTTCACCGAGCTCGACGTCACGCCGTTGCGCAGCTACACCTACAGCCCCACGGGCGATCAGGGCACCCAGGTCTACTACCTCGACCCCACGAACTACGTGGAGGTCCTCATCAAGCCCACCTGGTACGAGGTCTGGGTGGCCACCAACGCGCCGCCCTTTCAGTCCCGCGGGTGGTCTCGCCTGTTCGCCAGCCCCGTCACCACCGCCGCGGGTCAGCGCAGGCGCCTGGGAGCCGGCGTCGATTGCACGACGGGGCAGCTGGAGGTGTTCCTCGAGGGAACGCGGGTGGCTACCCTTGGTGTGGGAATGTTGACGGACCGACCACACTGGCTGGCGCTGCGGGGGGCCGGGAACATCGTGGCCCACGACAACATCCGGGTGGAGCCCCGATGAGGGAGCCTCAGCGGCGGACGACCGTCCGGTTGCCGCCCTCGCCCCGGGCGCGGAAGGCAGCCTCGTCGCAGGCCGCGAGGAGCTGCTCGGCATCCTCGACCCCCACGCGCGGGTAGATCGCGACGCCGACGGAGATGGTGAGGCCTGGCAGGCTCGCATGCCCCTGGTGGGCCTCCTCGATCTGCAGCCGGAAGCGCTCGGCGAAGGTCTGCGCGCCGTCGAGATCCGTGGCTGGCAGCAGCATGACCAGCTCGTGCTGGCCCCAGCGCGCCGGGATGTCGTACTGGCGGCAGGCCTCCTTGAGGCGGCCGGCCACCTCCACCACCCCCTCGAGGCTGGGCAGGTCCACCCGCAGCATCAGGCAGCTGACCTCCAGGTTGAAGCGGTCGGCCCTGGCCACTTCCTCGGCCATCCGCCCCAGGAAGTAGCGGTAGCTGAAGAGCCCTGTCGTGGCGTCGGAGATGCCCATCTCTCGCAGCCGGGCTTCGGCCTCGGCGAGCTGTTCGGACAGCTGCGCGACCGTCGCCACCAGGGTGTCGCGGTCGGGCCCATCAGCCGGGGCAGGGTCTGGCTTGCGGGGGCTCATCACACCTCCGGGGGGGCAGGGACAGGGGAACGCCCTCATCTTACCCCAGGCCGGGGCGGGGCTGCCCGAGCATCGCGGCCACCGCCCGGGCCAGCAAGACGCCGTGAGCCTCGGGAGGCCAGCGCCCGGCCTTGATCGCCAGATCCACGGCCAGCAGCGTGTCGAGGGCCGCCTCCAGCTCGTGGGCGCGCCACGCCGCAAGCAGCGAGAGGTCCTTCCTCACCTTGAAGTCCGAGCTCGCCCCCAGCTCCCGCGCCACCTGCTCGGGCCGCAGGCCTCGCTCGGCCAGCCGCTTCAGCCTCGCCCAACCGCGCAAGATGGTGGCCGCGGCACTCACGACCTTGAGCGGGTGCTCCGTCACCAGCAAGGCCTGCAACGCCAGCAAGGCCTCACCTGCACGCCTGCGGGCCAGGGCGTCCGTCAGCGCGAAGATCGCGACGTCCTGCTGCTGGACCAGCTCGTGGACCACTTCCAGCGTGATGGCCCCACCCTCGGGGGCACCAGCGGCGAGCTTCTCTACCTCCGAGTGGATGCGCCGGCGATCCGGCCCCGTGGCCAGCAGCAACCCGGCCACCGCGTCCGGCGTGATGCGCCGGCCCTGCGCCTCGGCGAGCTCGTGCACCCAGGGCCCGAGGCGTTCCTCCACCTGCCAGGGCTTGACCTCTGCCAGCTCTGTCACCTGCCCGGCGGCTGCGATGGCCTTCACGAGCTTGAGCCGCTTGTCGGCCTTGCCGGCAAGCACCAGCAGGTGGGCCTGAGGAGCCCAGCCGACAGGCCTCTGGCCCAGGGCCTGCTCCAGCGCCTCGACGCTCGCATCGTCCACCTTGCCGATCACCCAGGGGGCGTCCTTCACCACCACCAGCCTGCCGCCGGCCCCGAACGGCATGGTCTGGAGGGCTGCGAGCACCTGACCAGCGCTGGCCTCCGGGCCGAACACCGTGAGGTTGAACTCCCGCCAGGAGGGGTCCAGCACCGCCGCCTCCAAGCGCTTGCGGGCCTCCGACAGGGCGTAGGTGTCATCCCCGTAGAGCAGCTGGACCTGGGCTGGCCCCCTGGCCATCGGCGCGTCAGCGCGCGGCGGCGACCGAGGGCGCGCCTCCGGTGCCGCCGAAGCGCCGCTCCCGGGCCTGGTAGCTGAGCAGCGCCTCGAGGAAGTGCGGCTGCCGGAACTCCGGCCAGAGCACGTCCGTGAGGTAAAGCTCCGTGTAGGCCAGCTGCCAGAGCAGGAAGTTGCTCAGACGCGCCTCGCCACTCGTGCGGATCAGCAGGTCCGGGTCGGGCTGTCCCGCGGTGTGTAGCTCGGCCGAGATGGCTGCCTCATCGATGGCTTCCACGGCCAGCGTGCCCGCCTGCACGCGCGCCGCCAGGCGCTGCGTGGCGCGCACGAGCTCCCGCCGCGCGCCGTAGTTGGTCGCGACGTTGAGCGTCAGGCCGTGGTTCCCGGTGGTGTGGTCTTCGGCTTGTCGGATGTGGCGCTGCAGCGTCCGGGGCAGGCCCTCGACGTCCCCGATGAAGCGCAGGCGCACCTGGTTGCGGTGCAGGTCGTCCAGCTCACGCTGGATCACCTCCTCGAAGAGGGACATCAAGAACGAGACCTCCTCGTCCGAGCGCTGCCAGTTCTCCGTCGAGAACGCGTAGAGCGTCAGGTGAGGGATGCCAACCTCCCGGCACAGGCGCACCAGCGTGCGCACCGTCTCCACCCCCGCGCGGTGTCCCTGGAACCCGCCCAGTAGCTTGCGCTTGGCCCAGCGACGGTTGCCGTCCATGATGACCGCGACGTGCCGCGGCAGGCGATCACGGTTCAGACCTGGCCAGGCGTGCTGGGGGGCGTCGTTCGACATCGCGGCAAGAAGCTCTATCAGAGGTCGGGGTCGGCCTGGCGCACGACGCGCACCTGGCTCACGTTCGTCCCCAAAACCTTGAGCCCCTGCGGGGGAACGACCGCCAAGGGTACCAGATCGCCCTCCCTGTGTCCAGTCAGGTCGGCCACCACGTCGAGGTCTTCAGCCTTCAGGTGCTCCAGGACGCCTGCGCTGCCCTCGAGCCGGACCTCCACCCGCGGGGGCGCGACCAGGAGGCCCTTGCCCCCGCCGTTCACCGCCACCGTTGCCAGGACCGTGCGCTGGGTGGCCGGTTGCGTTCCGGTGCGGACAAACAGCCACAGGACCACGGCCATCAACACCGCGATGACGAGGAAAGGCCAGTTGCTTTGCTGCCCCTGGGGCGCGCTAGCGGCTGGTGAGTTCTTCGGCAGCATGGGACCTGCGCAGCAGCGTGGTGAGGGGTTGGGTGTGGGAGTTGCGACGAAGCTGGGTGAAGGCGCCCGTGAGCAGATCCTTGAGGGCGTCTTCCGTGAGGTGCCGCCGCAGCTGGCCGCCGTTGGCAACCGACACCGTCCCGGTCTCCTCGGAGACCACGATGGCGATCGCATCGGTGGTCTCGGTCAGGCCGATGGCGGCCCGGTGGCGCGTGCCGACCTGGCGCTTGCCACCGCCCGGGCTGCCGCGCCGCATCCCCTCGGAGAGCGGAAGCAGGGCGCCTGCTGCGGCGATGCGGTCGTTCTGGATGATCACCGCGCCGTCGTGAAGCGGCGTGGCGGGGACAAAGATGGTGCTGAGCAGGTCCGTCGTCACCAGCGCGTCAAGCGGGGTGCCCGTCTCGATGAACTCGTTGAGGCCGGTGTTCCGTTCGAGGATGATGAGCGCCCCGATCTTCTGCCGGGACAGGAATTTCACCGCGCCCATAACCTCGTCGAGCACCTCCGGCGCGCTCACGCTGCGACGCGGGAAGAGCAACTCGCCCCCGCGGAAGAGCTCTCCTTGCCCGATGTGGGCCAGGGCCCGGCGCAGCTCCGGCTGGAACACCACGGGGATGGCGACGATGATCATCGTCGCCGTGCTTTGCACGAGCCACGTGATGGTGTTGAGCCCGAGGGCGTGGCTGACGAGGTAAGCCAGCAGCAGCAACAGCATGCCGCGTAGCAGCTGCACGGCCCGCGTGCCCTTGATCAGCAAGAAGAAGCGGTACAGCACGAAGCTGACCAGCAGGATGTCGAGGAGGTCTTGCCAGCGCAGGCTCGCCAGGAAGTGGGTGAGGGCCGGGCTCGGGCTCACGTGGCGGCCCCCCTCAGCCTGGTCGGCAGGCGATCGAGCCGGACCAGGTCGTCAAGCGTTTCGCGCGCGCAGATGACCTCCGCGCGCCCCTGGCCGACCAGCACGACGGCCGGGCGGCCACAGCGGTTGTACTGGCCGGCCATGGCGTAGGTGTACGCCCCCGTCCCGAACACCGCGAGGAGGTCGCCTGCCCGCAGCCGCGGCAGGCGAACGTCGCGGACCAGCACGTCCCCGGACTCGCAGAACCGGCCTGCGATGGTCACGGTCTCCTCGGCCTCGAGGGCCGGCCCGGCAGCCTCTGCCGTGTAGGCCGCGCCATACGTGATCGGCCGGGGGTTGTCGCCCATGCCGCCATCGACGGCCACGTAGGTTCGCACGCCCGGCACCTCCTTGCGTGCGCCCACCGTGTAGAGGCTCACGCCGGCCGGCCCGACGATGGAGCGTCCGGGCTCCAGCACCAGCCGGGGCGGGGGGTAGGCCTGCGCCTCGCAGGCCGCGAGCACGGCCCGCGCGGCCCGCGCGACGGTCTCTTCGATCGCGGGAGGGTCGTCGTCCGTGACGTACGGGATGCCAAGCCCTCCCCCGAGGTCGAGCTCCTCGGCGACGACGCCGTGACGATCCCGCACCTCGGCCAGCAGCGCGACCATGACCTCGGCGGTGCGCTCGAAGGCGCTGGCGTCGAAGATCTGCGAGCCGATGTGGGCCTGCAGCCCCAGCCAGCGCACGCGGGGCTGACCTGCGAGGAGTTCGAGCGCCGTGTCGAGCTGCCCGCTGCGCAGGTCGAGCCCGAACTTGGAGTCCTCCTGCCCCGTGCGGATGAACGCGTGCGTGTGCGCCTCGATGCCCGGCGCGACGCGGAGCAACACGTCCACGGTGTGGCCGTGGATCTCCGTGAGCGCCAGCAGCAGCCGCAGCTCATCCAGGTTGTCTACGTTGATGCGGCCGATGCCAGCCGCGAGGGCGGTCAGGAGCTCCTCCGGTGTCTTGTTGTTGCCCTGCAGCACGCAGGCCGCCGCCGGGACGCCTGCCCGGAGCGCCGTGTGGAGCTCGCCCGCGGAGACGACGTCGAGGCCGAGGCCTTCCTGGTGCACGAGTGCGTGGATGGCCATGACGGCCAGCGCCTTGCTGGCATACAGCACCCGGCCACCGGGGGGGTAGTGCGCCCCCAGAGCCCCCACGTAGGCCCTGCACGCGGCGCGGATGGTGTCCTCGTCGAGCACGAGCAGGGGCGTTCCGTGGGTCCGGGCCAGCTCGCGCGCCGTACACCCACCCACGACCAGTTCACCGAGCCCGTTGCGGGAGCTGGTGAGCGGCCGGATCGTCTGGTTGGGCGCGGTGCGGGTCCGGGACATGAGCTCGCGGTTGGGCTGCGTCCCGGGCGTGGCCGCGGGATGCGACGACGAGGCGATCCGGCAAGGCCGCCTCCCGCGCGCGGGCACGCGCGCGATCTCGGCCAGGATCCCCGTCATCATAACATGGCCGGGGCCGGCTCGTGACGACGAGGCGCGGATTTCGGGCCCCTCGTTTTGACAAGTGCGGCGGGTTCCGGCTACAACCATTCACGGCTCGTCAGCGGCTGGTCCTGGCCCGGAGCCCGACGGAGGAAGCAACCACGATGCAGCACATCTCCGGCCACCTGGTCGTTGCCCCGGGCACCCGCTTCGCGGTCGTCATTGCCCGCTTCAACGAGCTCATCGGCACGCGCCTCCTGTCCGGCTTCGAGGACGCCATCGTCCGACATGGTGGGAGCACGGATGACATTGACGTCTACTGGGTGCCGGGGGCGTTCGAGATTCCGTTGCTGGCTCACAAGGTTGCCGCGACGGGGCGCTACGCGGCCGTTGCCGCGCTGGGGGCCGTCATTCGGGGCGCCACGCCGCACTTCGACTACGTGGCAGGGGAGGCGGCCAAGGGGGTGCAGCAGGCGGCCCTCGCCACTGGCGTGCCCATCGTGTTCGGGGTGCTGACGACGGACACCATCGAGCAGGCGATCGAACGGGCAGGGACGAAGGGCGGCAACAAGGGCTGGGAAGCGGGTTCCACTGCCATCGAGATGGCGAACCTGGCCCTCGGCCTGGCGGCCACGGTGGCTCCCAAGCCCGCCCGGCGCAAGGGGTAGGGGGCACGGATGGTTCGGGATCACCTCGTCAAGGCCACGGCCGCGGGCGGCCGCATCCGGGCGGTCGCGATCCGCTCCACCGACCTCGCCGAGGAGGCCCGCTGCCGCCACGACCTCTCACCCACCGCCGCGGCCGCGATGGGCAAGGCCATGACCGGCACGCTGCTGCTGGCGGCCACGCTTCGCAAGTCCGGTCGCCTCAACATGCGGCTGGTCGGGGGAGGCCCCCTGGGCGGCATCTTCGTCGATGCGGGCACCGACGGCACCGTGCGTGGCTACGTCGGCAACCCGGCGGTGGAGCTTGCGCCTCGGCCCGATGGCCACCTCGACGTCGGCGGGGCGGTGGGGCGCGACGGCTTCCTCAGCGTCACCTATGACCTCGGTCGCAGGCCCTACACGGGCACCGTGGCCCTGACCAGCGGGGAGGTCGCCGATGACATCACGGCCTACCTCGCTCACTCGGAGCAGATCCCGTCCGCGGTCTCCCTGGGCATCTACGTGGACCATGGCCGGGTGGTGAGCGCCGGGGGCCTGCTCGTGCAGCTGCTGCCGGAAGCCGGTGACGAGATCGCCGAGCGCCTCGAGCAGGCCATTCGCGCCCTGCCCTCGTTCTCCGAGATGGACCAGGCCCACCTCTCGCTCGTGCAGGTGCTCGAGCGGGCGCTGGAGGGCTTTGCCGTGGAGATCTTGCAGGAGGACCTCGGCGTCCGCTTTGCCTGCCACTGTGACCTCGAGCGGGTGCTCAACGCGCTCAGGATGCTGGGGGCCGAGGAGCTCCAGGACATGATCGCCACGGATGGTTGCGCCGAGGTGCGGTGTCACTTCTGCGGCCAGCGCTACCAGGTGAGCCGTGAGCAGCTGGAGGCCCTCATCTCCTGACGCCGCCGCGTGCGGCGAGCCACAAAAAAGCCCGGACCTGGCGGTCCGGGCTCGGGCGGCCGCGGCGGCTTACACCGCGCGGGTGATCTTGCCCGCCTTCAGGCAGGACGTGCAGATCTTGACGCGACGAACCAGACCAGGCTTGATCTGGGCGCGAACGGTCTGCAAGTTGGGCATCCAACGGCGCTTGGTATGCACCATGGAGTGGCTGACGTTGTGGCCGGTCGTGGGACCCTTCGCGCACACATCACAGCGCTTGGACATGGGTATGGACCTCCGGTGGGGTTGAGACAGTTGAGGCGGCGCGCTATGGCACGAAGCACAAAGGTATCACGCTCGGTGACGTCTGGCAACCGCAGCGATCGCGACGCGGCCCCCCCGCAGGGCCTTCACGCCGTCGTGAACGTCGGCAACACGCACGTGCGGTGGCTGACCTTCAACGGGGACGAGCCTGTGGGGGAGGGGCGGCTGGTGACGGCCGAGCTCTCGCGGGTGCCTCCTCCGGCCCCGGTGGTGGGCCTGGTCTCCGTCGTGCCTGCGGCCTCGCAGCAACTCACGGGGCACTGGCAGGCCGCTGGGGCCGTGGTGCACCTCCTGGATGCGACCTCCCCGCATGGCCTCGAGGTCGCCTACGAGCCCCCGGGCGCGCTCGGCGCGGACCGCTTGATGAACGCCGTGGCCCTCTGGGCACGCCGAGGGCCCGGCATCGTCATCGACCTCGGCACGGCCACCACGCTCACGCTGGTGGATGTCGCCGGGCGGCTTCGCGGCGGGGCCATCCTGCCGGGCCTCAGCATGGCGCGCGATGCCCTCTGGCGGCGCACGGCCCAGCTGCCGGAGGTGCCCCTCGTCGTGCCGGGCGGTGCGCTGGGGGCGTCGACGGTGGCGGCGCTCCAGGCGGGCATCGTGCTCGGCCACGTGGGCGCGCTGCAGCACCTGGTCGGCCGGCTGCGGCAGGAGGCCCCGGGGGCCACCGCGCTCTTGCTGACGGGGGGGTGGGGGGCCTTGCTTGCCCCCGAGCTGCCCGAGGCCGAGTGGTGCCCCGACCTCGGGCTTGCGGGGGCGCGCCGGGTGCTCGCTCGCCTCAGCGGAGGTAGTTGATCACCTGGTTCATCTTGAGGCCGAGGTGGAGCATCAGGCGGTTCTCGGCGTCGTCGAGGTCGATCTGCGTGATGTCCCGGATCCGCTCGAGCCGGTACTTCAGCGTGTTGCGGTGGATGAACAGGCGGGTCGAGGTTTCTGTGAGGTTGCCGTTGCACGCCAGGAAGGCGGCGATCGTCTTCACGAGCTCCTTGTCCATTTGCTGGTTGTACTCGATGAGGCGCTGGAGCGGCTCACAGAAGAACTCGTTGGGGTCCTGGCTGTGGGCGAACTGTAGCAGCATCCGGTAGATCCCGAGGTCGGAGAAGAAGGTCGTGTGCTGCGTCCCGCGGGTGTGGCGTCCGATCTTCAGCGCGTGCAACGCCTCCCTGTAGCTCTGGGGGACGCCCATCAGGCCGTCATGGAGCTGCCCCACCCCGATCGACACGCTCCACGAGGGGGCCGTCGCTGCCACCTTCTGGTGGATGGCGTGCGCGAGCTGCGCCAGCTTGTCCGGCGTTGGCTGACCCTCGCGGAGGGGGTACAGGATGGTGGCCCCGTTCATCTGGTTGACCACGACGGCCTGGCGGAAGCTGAGCAGGGCGTTCAGCACCCCGGCGAGCCGCTGCACCTCCTCGGGTTGCACCTCCTCGAGCGGCCGCTCGTCGAACTCGACGGCCACGATCCAGTACGTGGCGTTCATCGGGTAGCCCAGGTAGGTGGCCCGCCGCCGCAGCGTCTCGACGGCAGCGGGGGTCTCCGCGGCCAGGAGGTCCCGGAAGAAGTCGCGCTTGAGCTTCTGCTCTGACTCCGTGGCGCCCTGCTGCTTCAGCAGCTCCAGGGAGGCCGCCAGCGCCCCCTGGTCGATGGCGGCGGCCAGCGCCCCCGTCGGGGCCTCGCTGGCGAGGACCGAGAGGTAGCCGTGGACCTCGCCGTTGATGACGAGGGGGTGGATGCTGCGCGGGGCCTCGTTTGCCCGTCCGCCCCTCAGGTGCACGGGCTGGCGCTGCTTGCGCAGCGTCGCCAGGGTGCCGTCCGCCTCCCAGGCCTTGATGGTCTCCACCGGGGTGCCCTTGTTCACGATGAGCTCGTCCACGAAGGGGTCACCGAGGGCCCCTGCCTGGCCGACCGCGAGCAGGTTGAACTGGCGGTCCTCCACCACGACGGTGCGCTCCAGCGCCCGGGCGAGCGTGCGAGCCACCGCCTCGAGGCCTGAGCCGTCCAGCACCAGATCCAGCAGCCTGCGCTGCAACATGCCGCCACCTGGCTCTGGGCCAGCGTCCTCCGTCCCCAGGCTGGCCTCGAGCGCCCGCGCCACCTCGGCCGGGGGGGCCGCGTGGGTCATGGCAAGCAGCGGCAGCCCGTGGCGGTTCGCCGCCTCGAGCGCGGCCTCGGGCACGAGTTCCACCGCCGCTGAGGTGAGCACGAGCAGCCCGGCGGCACCGGCCTCTGCGACCTCGCCCACCCGGCCGGCCGGCGATGCCTCCAGCCAGCCCGCCGGGGCGACGACGAGCGAGCCGACGGGGGGCAGCAGCGTCAGCCCCTCCTCCGACGCCACGCAGGCGCCGGTGACCCGGCCCTGCCCGCCGGTGTCCCCCGCCAACATCGCGGCGCCGTGCAGCGGCGCCCGCTGCACCAGCTCGTTCAGCCGCGCGCCGCAGGACGACGGTGCAGGGAGGACGTGAGACCGCGCAGCGCCATCCACCACTGCCGCTGCCGTGGTGCTGAGTAGACCGTGGTTCATTGCCGTTCCCTCCGAGAGGTGTGGTAAGCCCAGGTTGGCTGGATTTTGGCACCCTGACTCACGCTGGAGGCAGGGCCGGACACTGGCCAGCTTAATATAACTTCACAAATGTATCAAGCCCGGAAACGCAACAGCCACGCGGCTTGGCGCCCGGTGACCCCCTTCACCGGGCGAGCGCTGGGCGATGGCGGCGGGATCTACTCCAGGATGCCTCGTTGCGTGTGAAGCCGCCGGACCAGGGCCTCTCGTTCGTCCGTGACCAGGACCGTGCCGTCGGCAGGGCTCCAGCACAGCCCGCTGATGCCAGGCAGGAAGGCGAGGCGCGCGTCCCCTGTCGTGTAGCGCGTGGCGAGCCCACCTGCCACGGTGTAGACGGCTCCGGCGTGGAGCAGGCGGATGCGGCCGGTGCCCGTGTCGCCCACCATCAGGCGCCCGAGGCCGTCGAAGGTGAGCGCTGCGGGCGAGTCGAGCAGCACCCGGACGGCCGACGAGGCCACGGCGCCTCCGTCGGCCGTGAGGTCACCCGACGGCTCAGGCACGCCGTCGCTGACGTCCTCGATGGCCGGCACCTGTCCGCCGGTCGCCGCGAAGTCGAGGAAGCCGGGCTGGCCGGGCTTGCCCAGCACCCGCTCCACCTCCAGGGGCACAGGCGGCACGGTGGCGTACGCCGCGATCGTCGCGTCCACCGGGCGCGTCACCTTGAAGATGCAGTGGCGGGCCGTGTCTGCGAGGTACAGCTCCGTCCCCGAGGGAGAGAGCACCAGGTCCTGGGCGCCGTCGGGGTGCAGCCGCGTGCCGTTCTGCTGGAGCGGCACGCGGAAGATGCGGCCGTCCGAGGCGCGCACGACCAGCAGGTCCCCGGTGCCTGGCTGCCCGTTGCCCGCATCGAGGAGCCACACGTTGCCCTGGGCGTCCCGCGCGAGCCCGGTGGGCGCCCACAGCCCGCCTTCGGTTGCCAGCTGGCCGTTCACCGCAGGCCAGCCCGTGGGGTCGGCTGGCGCGAGGCCACGGCCTGCAAGGGTGTAGAGCCTGCCGGCCTGCAGGGTGGCGCCGAAGCGGGTGATGGTGCTGTGCGGCACCATCATCACCCGGCCCGTCAGCGGGGCCGTGAGGTACAGGTGGCTGCCCGGGCCATCGCGCTCGAGCACGAGGCGGTCAGGCGCGTACAGCGGCGTCCCCCCTGCCACCTCCGGGCTGGCACCGGCGGCCAGGTACTGGGTCTCCCAGGCCTCGACCTCGGCGATGGCCCCCGCCACGCCCAGGACATTGTAGATGTGGCCCGGCACCAGGGTGGGGGCGTTCGCGCCGAGCACCGGGCCTGTCATCGCGTAGCGGGGCACCACGCTGACGAGGTGGTTGTCGAACTGCGTGAACCACACGTTGCCGAGGTGGTCGGTGGCCACGTGGCGCGGTCCGGCGAGGGGCACCTCGACGGCTGGCCTCGCCTCGCTCATCTCGTAGCCCCGCACCCCATTGCCCGCCACCCGCGTGAGGGCGAGGGGGCGGAAGCCGAGCACGTCCAGCCAGCGGTCCGACAGCGTGTTGGCCTGGGGCGGGGTGCTGGTGCCTGCCGACGTCGCGCGGCTGCCGAAGTGCTCCACGTAGGCGTTGCGCAGCACGTGGCCGGCGCCACGTTGCAGGGCTGGCGCCCGGGTGGTCCCTGCCACGGTCAGCGCCTCGAGCCTGAGCGGGTCCTGGCTGTCTCCCAGCAGCTCCCGGGTGGCTGCGTGCAGCGCCGCCCAGGTGCCTGATGCCACGTCCGTGAGGTCTGGCTGGTCGGCCACCGCGCTCGAGGCCAGCTGCCAGCGCGCCAGCTCCGTGACCATGGTCGTGGCCTCATTGAGGGTGCCGCTGACCTGGCCCTCCGGGATGATGGCCGAGAGCTGGTGCCCGCCTGCCAGCAAGGCGCTGACGACGCACGGACCCGCAGGGGGCAGGCCCCCTGCCAGGGTGAAGGTGCCGTCCAGCGCCGTGGTGTCCGTGATCACGGCCCCGGCTCGGGTGTAGAGCTCGGCCGCGGGCGTGCCGACGGTGACGATGGCGCGTCCGAGAGGCAGCGACGACAGGAGCCCGTACGGGGCGGCGCTGTTGCCGAGCGCCGGAGCCGCCAGCTGCACCAGCTCGACCTTGCCGCTGAGGTCGGCGCCACCGGTCAGCGCGACCAGGGCCCGGGGGCCCTCCGGGAGCGGCAGCAGCGGGCGAGGAAGCCGGTCGGGCCGGGCCCCGAGCCCGGCCGGCCTCGTCACCCCTGGCGGCACCCCCGCAGCGACCCAGGGCGCGCCGGCCTGGCCCCGGCCGGCCACGCACCCGGTCAGCAGCGTGAGCGCCACGGAGTAGAAGGGGTGCAGGCGGGACGGCGACATCACGGCCTCCTAGTCCCACTGCCGCCAGAGCTTGCGCAGGCGGCCGTGACGCATCTCGTTGAACAGCACGTTGCCGGCGGGATCGACGGCCAGCTTCTCGAGGGCGTGGATGTCCACATGGGCGAGCGCGTCGCCATCGCTGGCCTGGTCGCCCCCCCGGCTGGCAGCTCCCTGGGGGCGACCCGCGACCGTCGTGATCGTGCGGGCCGCGTCCGTGTCCACCATGCGGATCAGGCCGTTGCCCGAGTCCGCGATGAAGAGCCGCTGGCGGGCATCGAAGGCGAGCGCCCTGGGGCGAGCCAGCCGCGCGGCCGTCGCGGGGCCGCCGTCGCCCCCATAGCCCGGCTCGAGGCCGATGTCGCCTCGCCCGTTGTCCTGCACCGTCGCGCCGCTGCCAGCCACGGTCGTGATGAGGCCAGTGTCGCGGTGGATCCTGCGCACGCGGTTGTTGTCGAAGTCTGCGACATACAGGCACTGCTCGCTCGCGTTGAAGGCCAGCGCTGCCGGCTGGTCGAGCCGGGCAAGCTGGGCGGGCCCCCCGTCGCCTCCGTACTCCCCGAGCCAACCTGTGGCCCCGGCCGGGGTCTGGGTCGGGGCCCAGCGAGGGTTGCCGGCGATCGTGTAGATGGCCCCTGCCACCATCGACGTCGGGCTACCCAGGCCCTCGATCTCCTGGTTGGCAGCGCGCTGGGGCTCGCGGTGGTCGAACCACGTCGGGCGCTGCGCGATGGCCTGGACGCTGGGGATGAACCTGATCCGGTGGTTGTTCTTGTCGGCGATGTAGATGTTCCCGAGCTCGTCGAGGGCGACATCGGTGGGGCCATCGAGGTGCGCGTAGCGGGCCGGCAGGGGGACGAACGCGCCCCCGGGCTCATAGCGCCGAGGGCCCTCGTCCTCGGCGCGCCAGCGGGAGTGGAGCGGCGTGCTGAAGTCCGGTGGGCGGTACTCGGCCTGGCTCGCGGGGCGTATCGCGAAGGGATGGGCCTGGGTGAGATAGCCCAGGCAGGCGTTGTCGGCCGGCAGCGGGCTCAGGGGGGTGGCCTCTCCGGCCACGACCTGCATGCTGAGACGCTCCACGAGGAAGCCCTCCTCGCTGCAGGGGGCCTGCAGCAGGTCGCGGCCGGGGTCCGGCTCGTCGATGAGCGGGATGCGGTACACGGCCTGGCCGATCGTGTCGGCCACGAGCACCGAGCCCGGGTCGCTGGGGTCGGTGCTCGGCGGCTTCTCGAGCACCACGGCCGTCGGGGCCATCAGCGGATACGTCGGCAGCCACAGGGTCCTGATGTCGCCGTTCGGCTTGACCCACCGGATGTGGCCTGAGCTCCCCCGGCGCGCGTAGCAGCTGAGGAAGACGTCGCCGGCAGGCCCCACCGCGACGCCGTAGTTGAAGCCCAGCGGCACCTCCCCGGGGGGCGTGGCCTGGCCCTCGCGGGCATCTCCGGTGGCAAACCCGTACCGCAGGAAATCGAGGGCGTCGACCACGGGCTCACGTCCGCTGCCCAGCACGGACGTCACGGAGGCTGGACGGGAGCCGGTGATGGCCTTCCACGCATCCGAGAGCGCCTTGATCACGGCGTTGTCGGCGGCAACGGCGGAGAGCGCGATGACGTACTGGTTCCGCAGGTCCGCCGTGTGGTCGGCTCGCAGGTCGAAGGTGCCGACGCTGAGCACCTGCCCCAAGGCGTCCGTGACGCTGCGGAACGCGGGGATGGCCTGGCTGACGATCGCCGCCTGGGTGTCGCTGGCGACCTGCCGCACGCGGTCGTAGCTGTAGCTCGAGAGGGCGCGCCCTGCCCGCAGGGCGTCGCCCCGCAGCCACTCGGTGGCCAGCGTCGAGCCCAGCGTGAGGTCCACCGTGGCACCCGTGGGCGTGGGGATGACGAAGCCCACCAGCCGCATGTTGTCGTTGGCCATCGCGTTGACGATCACGTCCCGCCCGACCGGGTAGCCGCTCGCGAACGCATAGCGCCCGCTGGCATTGAGGGTGGCGGTGAGCGCCCGGTTGTCGGCGTCGAGGTAGAACCGCTCGTCGCGGTCCGACAGGTACAGGAAGGCGCTGGTCAGGGGGCGCTGGGGCTCTGCGGCCGCGAGGATGTAGCGGCCGGTGTTGTTGGCGATGATGCGGCCCGCGTTGTTGGCGACGATGGCCGCACCGTTGTTGGCCAGCACCGCCGAGCCGTTGTTCGAGACCAGGGCGCTGCCGGCGTCGTTGAGGAGGCGAGCCGGCAGCAGCACGGCGCCGGCGAGCCCGGTGGTCGAGGGGCGCGCGCCTCCCCCGCCGGAGCCACCGGAACTGCCGGAGCCGCCGGAGCTGGCACCCGAGCCGTTCTGGGTGGGGGGTGGGGGAGTGGGCGTCGGGGGGGCGGCGTTCGGGGGGCCGGTCGGCCGGTCCGCCGGGGCGCTCGAGGCAGGCGCCTGGACCACGGGCACAGAGGCCAGCGGCTCGACGGGGCGCCGGGGGCGCGCGGCCGCCGGGCGGGGGGGCTGCAGCCCCGCTGACGGGCGGCCACCATTGGGGGCGCAGCCTGCCGCGACGACACAGGCAACGACCGGCAGCCACCGGATGGTCGTGTTCAGCTTGCGTGGTCTCAACCCATCCTCGCTCCTCGGGCTCCAACCTTCGCTTACCCGGCTGCCGAGGCCCTCAACGCCGGCTCACCGTGGCTGGGCCTGCAGGATGAGCAGCACGATGGTGCTCGCGATGCTGAGCGCCGAGGCGAGCGGCGGCAGCAGGCGATACCAGTCCGGGCCAGTGACCTCGGCGAGGCGCACCGTGTCCCCGTCCTGCAGCCAAGGGTTCTCCTCCGTCCGGCCCGCGAGCGCGCTGGCGAGGTCGACGTGACGGACCTCGCCGCTGGCCCGCAGCACCAGCACGTCCTTCAGTTCGGCCCGCTGCAGGTTGTAGCCGCCGCCGAGGGCGATCGCCTGCAGGAGGCGCACGGGCTCCTTGATCTCGTACGTCCCGGGTCGGTTCACGAAGCCCACGACGTTGATGGTCAGGGGGCGGAACTTCTCCACGTTGATGACAACGTGGGGATCGACGAAGAACCGCCCATAGGCCTGCGTCACCTGCTCTGTCAGCTGCGGCAGCGTCAGGCCGCCAGCCCGCACCTCGCCGATCAGGGGGAAGCTCACGCGGCCGTCAGGTCGGATGGGCTGATCCTGCAGCGTCAGCTTCTCGTTCTCGACGACCTTCAGGTTCACCGTGTCCCCGTACCGCAAGGTGTACTGGCTGTCGACCTTGACGGCGGCGGGCGCCGCCGCGGCGCGCGGCAGCGGGCTTGCCAGGGCAATGGCTGCAACCAGGAGGGAGGCGAGCAGGCGGGTCATGGGGGGCATCTCTCAGGTGAGGCGGAGGGTGGCGAGGAGCCGCTGCAGCAGGCTGGGGGGGGCCACGGGCCGAGGGCGGCGAGGCGCCCTGCCTTCCAGCAGGGCCAGGGGGTTCTCCAGGCGGATGAGGCGGGCGTTCTCGGCGCCCACCAAGGCCTCGAGCCGCGCCGTCGCGCGCGTCAGGTCTCGCACGCGGCGATCGAGGTGGTGCACGTCGGTGCCGAGCACGTGGATCAGGCCCTGCTGCAGGAACCCCTCGAGGGCCCGCACCGTGCCTGCCGAGGCGGCTCCGGCCAGCGCGCACAGGGTGCCCTGGGCGAGCATGCCGCGCTCCAGCACCCAGCGTGCAAGCACGCCGGGGTCTTTGAGGAGCACGCCCTGCCGCTCCGGGTGCGCGATGATGGGGGTGATGCCAGCTGCCTGGATCGCGAACAGCTGGGCCTCGAGGGTGCTGACCAGGGGCAGGCCCGGCGGGAGCTCCACCAGCATGTGCCGGCCGCTGTCCCCGATGGTGAGCCACTGCTCGGGCGTGCAACTCTCGGGGTCGAGCCGGACCTCGGCCCCGGCCACGAGCTGCAGCGCGATGCCTCGCCGTGCGAGCTCGGCCTGCGTGGCAGCCACGACGGGCAGGATGCTGGCGCGGGTGTTCGGGTACAGGTCCCGGTGCACGTGGGGGGTCACCACCACGCGTGTGATGCCGTAGCCGAGCAGCGCCTCGGCGATGGCAGCCGACTCGTCGAGGTCCCTGGCGCCATCGTCGAGGCCGGGCAACAGGTGGCAGTGCATGTCCAGCGACACCAGGGCTTCCATCGGGACCTCCCGGGCCTAGGTGTCCGACGCCTCGCCGTGCCCGCGCGTCGTCGGCAGGGGCGCAGGCGTCGGCAGGGTCTTGTCGTGGCGGTTGTCCACCTTGCCGTAGTACTTGTGGTAGTAGCTGTAGTAGTAGCCGTCGTTGTCCGGCCGGACGCCCCGCACGACCATGCCCCACACCTTCACGTTGGCGCGCGACAGCAAGGAGAGGGCGTGGCGGGACGCCTTGCGCGTCACCTTGTTGATGCCCATCAGCAACAGCAGGCCGTCCAGCCGGGCGCCCAGCACGCTGGCATCCGTCACGGCGATGATGGGGGGGGCGTCGAACAGCACCAGGTCGAACCGGGCCTTGAGGTCCTCGATGAGGTGCAGCATGCGCTGCGACTCCAGCAGTTCGGCCGGGTTGGGCGGGGTCGGACCACACGTGAGCACGAACAGGCCGGGCTGGTCGGTGGCCCGCAGGCACTCCTCCAGCGTGCGCTCACCCGTGAGCACGGATGAGACCCCCTCGCGGTTCGAGAGCTTGAAGATGGTGTGGATGGTGGGCTTGCGCATGTCGGTGTCGACGATGAGCGTCCGCTTGCCCGACTGCGCGAAGGACACCCCCATGTTGGCGATCGTGGTCGACTTGCCTTCCTCCGGGCCTGCAGAGGTGACGGTGAGTGTGCGCAGGGGCTGGTCGGCAGACAGGAACTTGATGTTCGTGCGCAGCGTGCGGTACGACTCGGAGGCTGGCGAGCGTGGATCCGTCAGTGCAATGAGCCGGGCGGCGGCGTTGTCGCGCACCCAGGGGATGATGCCCAGCGTCGTCAGTTGCACCGCCTCCTCGGCGTCGTCCACGGTCTGGATCGAGTCGTCGAGGTACTCCAGGAACATCGCGAGGCCGATGCCGCCAAGCAGCCCGACCAGCACCGCGAGGAGCATGTTCTGCGCCTTCTTGGGGCGGATGGGGCGCTCCGGCAGCACCGCCTCCTCCACGATGCGGACGTTGCCCACGTTCATGGCCTCCTGGATGCGGGCCTCCTCATGCTTCTGCAGCAGCATCTTGTACAGCTCGGCCGTCACGGAGGCGTTGCGCATCAGCCGTGTCAGGTTCAGCTCCTTGTTGGGGAGGGCAGCGAGGCGTCCCGAGAAACCACCCACGACGCGAGACAGCGAGTCCACGCGGGTCTGGAACCCCAGCGCGTCGATCTCGGCGGCCACGAGCTCCTTGGTGAGGCCCTGGCGGATCGGGTCCATGTTCGAGCGAACGCTGTCCGAGCCGTAGCGCCGCCCCACCACCTCGGCGGCCTCCTGGGCCAGGGCCCGGCGGATGACGCTGATCTGCGCCTGGATCGCCTTGACCTCGGGGTGGTTGGGCGTCAGCGACGCGTTGGAGAGCACCGGGCTCGTCTCGAGCTCCAGCAGCTGGCCACGCAGCTTCTGGATGGTCTGGTCCTGGCTCATGGCCGTCGAGGTCATGGCTTCTTGCGCGGACATCCCAAGCTTCTGTCGGAGGGCCGCCACGCGACTCGAGGCCTCGTTCTTGGCGGCGGTGGCCTGCCGCAGCTCGGCCTCCATGTTCGCCATGGTCTGCACCGAGGTGCGGGCCTCCTCCGTCAGGTCCACGGCGCCGTGGGCGGCCTTGTAGTCGCGCAACGCCTGCTCGGCGTCGGCCAGCTCCCGCTTGGTCTTCTCGAGCTGGCCCTGGATGAACCGGGCTGCGCTGGAGGCCTCGGTGCGGTTGGCCTGACGGTTCTGCTCGAGGAACACCTGGGCCCACACGTCACTGACCTGGGTGGCGACGATCGGGTCCGTGTGAACGTAGGAGATCTGCAGGATGTCCGTGCCCTTGATCTGGGTCACGCGGGCGGAGGTCAGGAAGTCCTCGGTGGTGATGAGGTTGCCGGTGGTGGGGTCCGTCAGGTTGACGCGCTTGATCACCCGGGCGATCACCGGCACGCTGCGGAGCAACTCGGCCTGGGTGTCGAGCGGGCTGCCCGTGCGCGACAGGCTCGAAAGCTCGGTCAGGTTGGCCATCTCGGAGCCCAGCGCCGAGAGGGTGCGGTCCCGTTGCTCCAGCAGCAGCTTGGTCGAGGCCTGGTACACGGGCGCCATGGTAAAGGTGACGACGCCCGTCGCCACGACCACCGTCAGGAAGGCGAGCAGCACCCACCAGCGGCGCTTCCACAGGATTTGCCAGTACTGCTTCAGTTCCATCGGGTCTCCTCGGTGGGGGGGCGCCGGCGCCCAGAGCGGCCCGGTCGGCTGGTCCGGTCTGACATAACCCAGGGGATGATACCCTGTGCCGCGGGGTGTGGCCCGTCGTCAGGGCGCACGGCAGTCCCACATCGCCTGCACGAAGGCATCGCCCGGCCTCAGGGCGCCCGCCCCTGGCCGGCTCCCCACCAGGGGCGAGGCGCGGAAGTTCTCGATGCCTGCTGCGATGGCGAAGGCCGCCTGCCCCTGGTGGGTGGCGTCGTCCAGCCAGCGCTCCTCGACGGGGTTCGAGATGAAGCCCGTCTCGAGGAGCAGCGAGGGCACCGAGGCGTGACGCAGCACGTAGAGGTTGTCCTGCTTCGTGCCCCGGTCCGGCCGTCGCAACAGCGTCGCCACCGTGCGGTGCACCGTCTCGGCGAAGGCCCGCGAGCCCGGCTCGCGCCAGTACGTCTCGAGCCCGTTGGCCTCGTGGCTGCTGTGGCTGTTCGCATGCAGGCTCACGAACATGTCGGCCTGCCAGCGCGCGATGGTGGCGAGGCGAGGCGCCAGGTGCACCTCCGCGTCCACGCTGCGCGTCAGGATGGCGTTGTAGCCACGCCGGCGCAGGGTGTCCCGCAGCGATCGCGCCAGCCCGAGGCAGACCGCCTTCTCGGTGCGGCCCGTGGGGCCGACGGCGCCGGGGTCCACGCCGCCGTGTCCCGGGTCGATGACCACGAGGGGCATGCCCGGGCGGGTGCGGGGCTCCACCCGCTCCCACACCAGCGTGATGCCTCCAGCCTCGTCGCGATCCTCGGAGAGGTCGTAGTACCCCTCTGCGAGGGTCACCTCCAGGATCCAGGCGTTGCCCTGGCGGGAGGCCTCCACCTTCCGCAGCAGGCGGCTGGTGGGGGGCAGCGCCCCGGGGTAGGCCCCCCCCGGCACCCGCAGCCGCAGCTGGTGTGGCTGGGCCTGGAAGAGCTGGTAGCGCAGGCCGCTGCTCCCGCTGAGGCCCACGTGCAGCGTGAGGCGATCGCCGGCCTCCTTCGCCCACACGCCAGCGAGCTGCTGCCCCTCCAACGGGTCGTCGGGCTCCTCGTCCGAGAACCGCTCGATCAGGGCCTTGAGGCCCGGGTCTTCCTGGCCTGCTCGGGCCACCACAAGCATCGAGCGATCGCGCAGCTGCATCACCTGGAAGCTCGGTGCGGCCTCGCAGTCCAGCACGATGCGCACGCCCGTGCCGTGCTTTGCCATCCGCACCTGCCGGATGCCTGCCTGCGCCACCTGGATGGTGCGCTTCAGGGCGGGGTCGGCGAACTCGGCCGCCGGCAGGTCGATCACGAAGCGGTGGGGCCGATCCAGCACGGAGATGGCGGGCTTGAAGGCCGCGGAGGTCTGCAGCACGAGCCCATACCGCCGCCAGGCGAGATCCTCGATCACGAGCGGCTCGGGTGCTGGCTTGACGACGGGGCTGGCGGGCCTCGCCACCGCCTTGGCGGCGGTGCCTCTCGGAGGCCCCGGGGCCTTGGTGCGAGAGGCAGGGCCCTGGGGCCGGGCCGGCACGGGCCGCGGCTTGGGCTTGGCCGCTGGCCCACGGGAGGCCTTGCTGGCCGGCCGGGCGACCCCCGCGGGCCGGGGGGCGTGGCCGCGGGCAGGTTTTCCCCGACCTGCCGGGGTCCCACGCCGCTGGGGGCCAGGCGCCCCGGCGTGCCCCTTGGCCGGGCGCTGGCTCGGGGCGGCGCTCGTGGCGGCGCGCGGCACGCCCGCCTTTTGCTTGGCGTCCCGGGCCCGTGTGGCGGTGTTCGCGCCGGCCTCCGGCGCGGCCCAGGCGAGGGCACAGGCCAGCGCGAGGGCCGCGCTCAGCCCACGACGGGCGAGTGAGGACGGGCGTGGAGAGGGGCTGGAGGGCATCAGAGGACGGATCCGGACCTGGGGGGCAGCCCCGCTGGGCGGCGAGGCGAGGCCCATGCTAGCCGGGCGGGCGCGGCGCGGGATGTGATGGCGACACGGGCGGCCCGTGCCCGCAGAGGGGGCCGGGAAGGGGCCGCGTTGGGTATACGATGGGCGCCAAGCTTGCCGCTCGAGGAGCCATGGTGGGCGCGACCCAGCCTCAGTCCTTCATCGGTCCCTACCAGGTGCTCTCGCTGCTCGGCGAGGGGGCGTCCTCCCGGGTGTACGAGGCGGTTGATCCGGCCACGGCCCGGCGCGTCGTGCTGAAGGTGGCGCGCCGCTCGGAGCCAGTGGTGGCGGCCCAGTTCCTGCAGGAGTTCACGCTCTCGACGCGCGTGCGCCACCCCAACGTGCGGGAGGCCCTCGATCATGGCGTGACGTCAACGGGCTTGCCTTACCTGGTGCTCGCCCACCACCGGGGCACGCCTCTCGAGGCCCGTGGTGGGCCGCAGCCCCCGACGTTGGTGGCGCGGTGGGGGCGCCAGCTCGCGGCCGCGCTGGCGGCCCTCCACGCGGAGGGACTCGTGTACCGGGACCTGGCGCCGGCCAACGTGTTGCTGGAGGCCGGCGGTCAGGTGCGCCTGATGGACTTCGGGCTGGTCGCGCAGGCCCCCGCGACCGGCTTCGGGGCGGGGACGCCGTGCTGGATGGCGCCGGAGGCGTTGCGGGGGGAGGCCGTGGATGGCCGCTCCGACCTCTATGCGCTGGGGGCCGTGCTGTACACGATGGTGGCCGGCCACCCGCCATTTGACGGGGACGACCCCACCACGCTCGTCACGGCGATCAGCGGGGGGGCCCCGCGGCCGCTGCCTGACGGGGTGCCGGTGGCCCTCGCGGCCCTGCTCGGCCGCCTGCTCGCCAAGGCCCCTGCCGATCGACCCGCGACCGCTCGGGAGGTCATGGCCGCGCTGGAGGAGGTGACGGGGGCCGAGCCGCCCATCCTGGCCGAGGGCACCTTTGTCCCCCCGCCGGACTGGGGCGCCTGGTGCGGCCAGCTGGGTGTGGCGGGCGGCTTCGCGTGGGTGGGGGAGCCTGGCTCCGGGCGGAGCCGCTGCCTGCACGAGGCCTTTGCCCTGCTGCGGCGCCAGGGACGCCCCGTCGCGCTGCTGACGGGCGCGCCGGGGGCTGGCCCGTACACGTTGCTGGAGCAGCTCTGGCGCTGGGCTGCGGCCCGCGCCCCGGAGGCCGTCGCCGCGGTCCCGCGCCCGCTGCAGCGCCTGATGGCGTCGCTGTGGCCCTGGAGCTACCCGGAGGCCGTGCCTCTCGACGAGCCTGCCAGGCTCGCCCGGGTGCTGCCCGAGCTGCTCCGTCACCTCCTGGGAGCCACGATGGCCGGGCACAGGCCGACGCTCCTGATCGACAGCTGGGAGCACGTGGACGCGACGAGCCAGGCGATCTTGCTCGACGCGTTGGCGGGTCCCCTGCGCGAGCTTCATCTGGTGGTGGCCTCCGATGCACCGGTGCGGGGCCTGACGGCCTATGCCCTGGCCCCGTTTGACGGGCCCCGCACGGCCACCTGGCTGGCCTCGGTGCTCCAGGCGCCTCTGCCGGCAGGCTGGGCCGCCCGGCTGAGCCAGGTGGCCGGCGGGAACCCGGGCTGGATGGCGCAGGCCCTGCCCCAGATGCTCGCGGCCGCAGATCCGATGGCTGCCATCCCGGGGTCAGTCGAGACGATGCTCGAGGCAACGTGGCGGGGCCTGACGGCCGGCCAGCGGACCATCATGACGATGCTCGCGCTGCAGGGGGGGGCCTGCACGGCCGATGAGTGGCGCGCCTGTGGGGAGAGCCTCGCGCCGGACTGGCCCCTCGATCTGGAGGCCCTGGTCGCGCGTCGCATCCTGGTCGAGGGCGCCGGCAGGCTGCGGCTGGCGCTGGGCTGGTGGGTCGACTGGATCGTGGCACGGGGCCCCGCGACGCGGCTTGCGCGCCTGCGCACGGAGCTGACGCGGGCGCTGGCAGCGCTGCCGGCGGCGCAGCTCGTGCCGGTGCCGCCGGCCCTCGCTCACCGGATCGCCCGCCTGGCGGTGGGAGGGGACGATCGCGCCCTCGCGCTGCGCTGGTCGGGGGTGGCCGCGGAGGCGGCTGCCCGCGTGTGGGCCTACGAGGTGGCCTATGGCCACGCCCGGGCCGGGCTGGCTGCCGCCGCCGAGGTGGGGCTGGGCGGGGCCGGCAACCCCTCGACCGTGGGGTTGCGGGGCATCGAGGCAGACGCCCTGCGGGTGCTGGGCCGCCTCGGCGACGCGGTGGGGGCCTACGAGGCCATCCTCCCGCACGCCCCTGATGCCGTCACGCGGGGCCGCTGGCTGACGTCTCTCGGCAAGTGCCACCAGATGAGCGCCAACCTGCCGGCCGCCTTCGCGGCCTACGAGGAGGCCATTCGGGCCCTGTCCGAGGCGGGGGCCCACGCCGAGTGCGCCCGCGCCCGCGCGGCTGTGGGGCGGGCCCGCTTCATGGCGGCCGATCGGGCCGCGAGCGAGGCCGCTTACCGGCAGGCCTTGCAGGAGGCCCGGCAGGCCGGACACCTGGGCATCGAGGCCGAGGCGCTGGCCTTCCTGGGCAACCTGGCCGTCGAGGCCCCGGGCACGTGCGCCGAGGGCCTCGCTGCCCTGGAGCAGGCGCTGCAGCTGCAGATCCGGGACGGGCACCCGTTCCTTCGCATCGACACCCAGTCCCTGCTGGGCAACGCCCTGCTGACGCTCGGGCGCCCGCGTGATGCCAGGCCGCATTTTGCGGCCTGCCGGGAGCTCTCGATGGAGATCGGCCACCACCAGGACGCCGGGCTGGCCTGCCTGAACCTGGCGCTGTGCGACATCGAGCAGGGACACTGGCGCCGCGCCCTGGCGTGGCTGCAGGAGGCCGGGCGCGTGGCCGCCGAGAGCGACTACCCGCTGCTTGGCGGCTTCGTGAGCTGTGCGGACAGCCTCGTGCGGACCTTGGTGGGCGACGCCGAGGGCGCTGCGGCGGCCCTGGCGGCCTCGCGCGCGCGCGAGGCCGAGCTGGGCCTGTCGTACCTGCGTCAGTTCGGGCTGGTGTTCGAGGCCTGGCGGCACCTCTGGCTGGGCTCCTTCGACCAGGCCCGGCGCGCGGCCCAGCTGTCGCTGGAGCTGGTGGCTCGGGCAGGGGGTGGGGAGTGGGAGTTCCGCGCCCAGGCCCTGCTCGTGGAGGCGTGCCTGCTTGCAGGCGATGCTGCCGCGGGCGCAGCCGGGCTTGGCCGGCTGCAGGAGCTGGCGGCGGGGCGGGGGGACGGGCTGCGGGTCTCGGTCGCGCGCCTGGAGGGGCTGCAGGCGTACCTCGGGGGCCAGCCGGAGGCCGCTCGCACCGCCTGGGAGGAGGCCCGGCACCTGGCCCAGGTGGGCGAGCTGGCGGGCCTCGAGGTCGAGCTGGTCGCGTGGCTCGCGCTGCTGACGCGGGAGCTTGGCCCCGAGGTGGTCGCCCTTCCGGTCCTGGAGCGAGCCATGGCCCTCGGCGAGACGCTGGGCGCCCCGGTCCCGCTGGCGCTGATCCACCTCGCGATGGCCGCCCACCAGCAGGGGCGGGGCCCCGACGGGCTGGAACGCCTCACCCGGCGCGGGCATGAGCTGCTCGGCGCCGTGACCCGCGAGCTGCCTTCGGCGGCGGCGCGCCAGCAGTTCTTGACCCACCCGATGCGGGCGCCCTGGTGCGAGGTGGCCCAGCTCGAGCAGGCCCACGTGCTCCTGCAGCGCACGCGCCGGCTCGAGATGCTCGTGGCGCTGGGGCAGGCGCTGGGGGCCTCCCACGAGCCGGATGCGGTGTTGCAGCGCGTCACGGCCTTCACCCAGGAGCTGACGCGGGCCGAGCGCTGCCTGGTGTTGCTCACGGAGCCCGGCGGGGCGGGCTGGCGGGTGTGGGGAGAGGCCCCGGGTGAGCCCTACAGCCGCACGGTGGTGGGGGAGGTGGTGAGGGGCCGCAGGCCCGTGTGTGTGCTCGACACCCTCAGCGAGGAGGGCTGGAGCGCCACCCGGAGCATCCAGGAGCTGCGGCTGCGCAGCGTGGTGTGCGTGCCGATGGTGGCAGGCGAGGCCCTGCACGGCGTGCTGTACGTCGACAGCCGGCTCGCGCTTGGCACCTTCGGGCCCGAAGACGTGCGTGTGCTTGAGGCGATCGCCGCGCAGGCCGCGGTGGCGCTCGACACGGCGCGGATGGTGCAGGCCCTGCGCGCCCAGATGGAGCAGCAGGCGGCCCACCTGCGCCTGCTCGCCGAGAAGGACACCGCGATCACGGCGCTGCGCGACTACGATCGCGCCCGCCAGGCGGCGTTCGAGGCCGAAAGCCATGACCTCAAGGCCCCCCTGGCCTCCATCCTGGTCGCGGCGCAGAGCCTGCAGCAGGAGCTCGACGGCCCCCTGCAGCCGCTGCAGGCCGAGACCGTCGAGGGGCTGCTGATCAACACGCGGGCCCTGATGATGCGCATCGATGGGATCCTCGACTCGGCGAGCCTGGAGGCCGGGCGGCTGTCGCTCCACCTTGCCCCGGTTGAGCTGCAGCGCGTGGTGGCCGAGGCCGTGCGGCAGCTGCGTCCCTTTGCCGAGGCGAGGCGGCTCGCGCTGGTGGCCCCGGTGGAGGCGTGGCGGGACGTACCACCCGTCCGGGGGGACGTCCGACGGCTCGCCCTGGTGGTCCAGAACCTGCTGGACAACGCCCTCAAGTACACCCGAGAGGGCAGCGTGCAGCTGGCGCTCGGCGTGGTGGAGGGCGGTGTCCGGCTGACCCTCCAGGACTCCGGCCCAGGCCTGCCGCCCGCCCGGCGGGCCGCGCCGTTTCAGCGCTACGGGGGCCGCGACGACGGCCAACCCGGCAGCGGCCTGGGGCTGTGGCGGGTGGCTGCGCTCATCGAGCAGCACGGTGGCACGGTGGCGCTCACGTGCCCGGAGGAAGGCGGCACCCACGTGGCGATCACGCTGCCGCTGGCTTGAGGGCGTCAGGGGGCCGAGAGCAGGGCCTCCACGGCCGCGAGGATCTCCTCCAGGTCAGCCGGCTTCGCCAGGCAGCGCACGCGCGAGCCGCCTCGAGCCGCAACGCGGTCGAGGTCGCGCCCCGACAAGAACAGGACCGGTAGGTCCACGCGGGCAGCCAGGGCATCCCCCCCCAGGCCCGGCATCGACACGTCGAGCACCAGGGCCTCCGGGGAGAACCCGGGGATCGCCGCCAGCGCAGCATCCCCGTCGGCGGCCGTCAGCACCTCGTGCCCCGCGCGCGTCAGGAAGCGCGCCACCACCGCGGCGAAGTGGCGGTCGTCGTCGGCCATCAGGATGCGTGCCACCGGGGAGCCCTCCGTCTCAGGTCGCGTCGGTCACGCCCAACGCCGCGGACAGGATGTCCTGCGTGGGGCCGGGCTTCAGGCGCAGCTGCCCGTTGAAGATCGCAAACAGCTCGTCGCGGGGCAGCCCCGTGCGCCCCGCCAGCTCGGCCACCGTCAGGCGCTGGTCGTGCAGGGCCGCGAGCAGGGCGCGCACCTGGGGCTGGTAGCTCTCCAGCGGGGGCAAGTAGGCCAGCGCGTCATCGAGCTCGGGGTCCGCCGGGGGCGCGGGGCCGAAGGCTTTTGCCAGGAACCGCTCCAGCAACCGCTCGGCGAAGCCATCGCCGTCGAGCGTGGCCGGAAGGCGCTGCGCCAGGCGGTCGAGCAGCGCCTCGAGCTGGCGAGCCTCCGGGGGGGGCAGCGTCAGCGCGGCTGCCCGCGACAGCCGGGGGCGCCAGGCATCGAGCGGCAGGTACTCGGGAAACAGCAACGGCTCGGCCTCGGCGGCCTCCGCGAACAGCGCGATGGTCTCAGCCTCCCTTGGAAAGGGCACGCCACCCCGCAGCACCTGCTGCAGGTGCCCCTCGCTGTAGCGGGGCACGATGCGGCGGATCCACTCGGCCTGCGAGATGCCCCGGGCGCGCAGGTGGGCCGTGAGGCGCCGGGTGGACTCGGGCAACACCTGCAGCGACCGTCGGTACTCGGGGAAGGCCAGCGGATCGATGCCGAGGGCCACGGCCAGGGCATGGAGCGTGTCCCGGGAGCGCGGAAAGGCCACCTTGCCCAGCAGCACCCGAGACAGGTGATCCCGCGTGAGGCCCGTGGCCACGGCCAGTTCCGTCTGGGTCATGCCGGCGCGTGCGAGGGCCTCCCGCACCAGCCCCACGGATGGGCTGGCGTCGGGGGAGATCCGGCCCGGGCGCCCCAAGGCTCAGAACATGGGCGTCTGCACGACGCCCACGCGATGCAGGAGGTAAGACAGCGCCACGTCACTCACCGCCAGGGCCAGCAGCAGCTCGAAGGCCCGCGGCCCCAGCGCGGCGTACATCGTCGCCGGCCCGGCCCGCAGCGCCCCCCGCCAGCCAGCACGGGACTGGCCGAGGCCAGCCACGAAGGCGCCGAGCACCAGGCCGACCAGCTGGCCGAGCATCCCGCCGCCCAGGGCGAAGCCCCCGAACACCAGCCCGAGAAACGCCCCCATCACAATGGGGGGCTGCGGCGAGGCGAACCGGAGCCCCAGGCGTTCGGACCAGCTCGGGGCGAGGTAGCTGACGGCCATCAGCAGCAGCACGCCTCCGACGGGCCAGCCGATGGCAGGCGAGAGGGTGCGGGTCATGGCGAGCGTGTAGCCCGCATAGGCCAGCGCCGTGAGGCCTGTCACGAGCGTGCCGGGGGCGAAGGGACGCAGCACGACCAGCGCGATGCCGAGGAGGAGGCCCAGGTGAGCGAGCGCGTAGGCGATCAGGGCGGCCTGGGGGGTGAGCAACGGCGCCATGCCGGCGTTAGAAGTTCTTGAGCTTGCCGTGGAGCATCAGGAGCTCCCGGAAGGCCTTGAGGATGACCCGCAAGTTGGCGCCGGTGGCCTTGCCACCCACCCTGGGGTAGTGGGTCACGGGGACCTCCACCCAGGCTGTCTGGCGGCGCTTGAGCTTCACGAGCATCTCGGTGTTGACCATGGCCCCCTCGCTTTCAGGCAGGGCCATTTGCAGCTTGTCGCGCTTGAAGATCTTGAAGGCGCAGTCGATGTCCCGCACCCCCAGGCCGAACAGCACGTCGACCAGCGTGCGCCACCCCAGCGCGTTGAACTTGCGTCCGAGGTGGTCCTGCCGGTTCTCGCGATACCCCAGCACGACGTCGACCTGGGTGAGGTGCGGGATGAGCTTGTCGAGTTCTCGGATGTCGAACTGGTTGTCCGAATCCATGAAAAAGACGTAGTCCTTGACCGCGTGACGGAAGCCGGCCTGCAGGGCCCCGCCATACCCCTTGTTGGCCTGGTGCACGGGCACGATGCGGGGGTTCTCGGCATGCAGGGCATCCAGGATCTCCCCCGTGCGATCGCGGGAGCCGTCGTTGACGATGACGACCTCGTAGTCGCCCGTGATGCCTTCCAGGTACCGGGCGGCCTGGCGAGCCACCTGCTCGATGATGTCCTCCTCGTTGTAGGCAGGCATCACGACGGAGATGCTGGAGAGCTTTCCAGGGGACGTGGGGGCGGTGGTCGGGGGTTCCGTGTCGGTGGACATCTGGTGATCCTCGACGGCGCGGCAGCAGGCGCCGGGTGCTGAGGGCGGCTCGAACCCCCATCTTAGCAGATCGGGCCGCCTGCAGGTCGAGCGAGCCTCAGGCCAGCGTGCTCGGGGCGTCTCCCCACATCGGCATCGTCGCCCGCCAGGCCTCGAGCAGGTCGTGCAGCGTCTGCTTCCACGGGATGGTGGGATGCCACCCCGTGGCCGCCTGCAGGGCGCTCGGGTCGCCCCAGCGCACGGGCGGATCGACCGTGCGTGCGCGTGCCGGGTCCGACACGACCTCCACCCCCACGCGGGCCAGCGCGAGGAGCTGGGCCAGCACGTCCCCGATGCGGGTCGCCTCGCCGCGGCAGATGTTGTAGGCCCGGCCGGGCTCACCGGCCTTCAGGAGGTGGACATAGGCCGACGCGACGTCCCGCACGTCCAGGAAGTCTCGCCGCGGCTCCAGCGCACCAGCGTGGAGCACCGGCGGCTGACGGCCCGCCTCGATCGCGGCGAGCTGGCGCGCGAAGGCGCTCGCCACGAACCGGTCACTTTGCCCGGGGCCCGTGTGGTTGAAGGGCCGGGCAACGACCACGGGCAGCCCGTAGCTGCCCCACCACGCCTGCCCGAGGGCCTCCAGCGCCAGCTTGCTGGCGGCATAGGGGCTGCCGGCCCGGAGCGGAGCCGTTTCAGGCACGGCCCCCTCGACCTGGTCCCCGTAGACCTCTGCCGAGGAGACCAGCACCACCCGGGCATCCGGCGCGTGGCGGCGCAGCGCCTCCAGCAGGCGCAAGGTGCCCAGGGCGTTCGCCTCGAAGGCCCTGGTCGGCTCCGCCAGCGAGTCCGCCACGGACGCCTGGCCGGCCAGGTGACACACGGCCCGCGGCCGCCACCGGGCGATCGCCGTCTGCACGGCCGGCTCGTCGAGGAGGGAGAGCTGCTCGAACCCGTCGAGGGGGTGCCCCCGCGACGCCCCCTGATCGAGGCCCACCACGGGGCCCTCTCCGGCTTGCGCGAGCGCCTTCAGCAGCCACCCGCCGACGAAGCCGCTCGACCCCGTCACCAGGATGGGGCGGGAGGCGGTCACGCGGCGCGACGCCGCGAGGCGAAGAGGAAGCCCAGCACGGCGGCCAGCCCGAGGTTGACGACGAGCCAGGTGATGGCCCGCACGCGCGCCTGCTCGGCCTGCCTGCCGGTGCGCGTCAGCACCTCGGGCCATGGCCGGTCTGTCACGACGTTGAGGCGTGGCGCCAGGGGCGCGAGCGTCACAAAGTTGCCCTCGACCCTCACCAGGCCGGAGACGGCCACCCGGGCGCCACAGGGTATGACGCTCACCGACTGGAACTCTTGCAGCTCGCGGCGGGCCACCGTGCTGTACTCGCCCGTGCCCCGGGCGGTGTCAACGGCCCGGGCCGACGGCCAGACCTGCCAGCCGTCGGCGTCCACCTGCACGGCGTCGGCCTCCGCCCCCAGGCGGAAGCGGACCACGTCCTGCTCGACGCCATAGTCGACGGTCTTGATGTAGTCCGAGTCCTCTCCCTCGAACTCGTCCTCGCCCTTCAGGCGGGTGCGGCTGGCAAGCACCGCCGTGCCGTCTGGCAGGGCCTTGGCCTCCACGCAGGTGGTGTCGTCCTGCAGCACGACGGGGGCGCCCTGCCACTGCGCGAGGTCGCGGCGCACCTCAGCGGCCGAGAGCACCTTGAGCTCGGCGAGGGCCGCCGCGCTGTTGCCCATCTCTCGCGCCCGGAGTGCCGCGGAGAGCCCCAGCGTGCTGGTCACCACCACCACCAGCGCCGTGCTCCAGTAGTGCCAGGGCGTGTCGCCGAGCGCATCCAGGCGCGCCAGGCAGAGCCCGAGCGCGGTGAGCAGCACCGCGGCTGAGACGAAGACGAGGATGGCGCTGATCATCGATACCCCCTGCTGCGCGGGCCCATTGTACCACCGCCTTCTCCACTCCGGCCCGTGGGCCTCGCGGCTCAGGGGGTGCTCTCCTCGAACAGCGAGAGCTGGGCCTGCGAGGTGTCCACCGCAGCCAGGCCCTTGCGCAGGCTGGAAGCCAGGCGGTTGTTGCGTTCCAGGGCCGAGAGCACCTGGCGGGCCCGGCCCACCACCGAGGCCGGCAGGCCCGCCAGGCGCGCCACCTCGATGCCGTAGGAGCGGTCCGCGCCGCCTGGCACCACCCGCCGGAGGAACACCACCTCGTCGTCGCTCTCCTCGACCAGCACCCGACAGCTCTTGACCCCTGGCTGGCTCAGGGCCAGCCCTGTGAGCTCATGGTAGTGGGTGGCGAAGATGGTGCGCGCCCGGACGTGGGCGGCGAGGTGCTCCGAGACAGCCCAGGCGATCGAGAGGCCGTCAAGGGTGCTGGTGCCCCGGCCGATCTCGTCGAGCAACACCAGCGAGCGCTCCGTCGCATGGTGCAGGATGTTGGCCGTCTCGTTCATCTCGACCATGAAGGTGGACTGTCCGGTGGCGAGGTCGTCGACGGCCCCGATGCGCGTGAAGATCCGGTCCACGAGGCCGACCTCGGCGGAGGCCGCCGGCACGAAGCCCCCCATCTGGGCGAGCACCACGATGAGCGCCAGCTGCCGCATGTAGGTGCTCTTGCCCGCCATGTTGGGGCCGGTCAGGACCACCAGCCGGTCTCCTTCCGCGTCGAGCAGGGCGTCGTTCGGCACGAAGGTGCCACTCGGGAGCAGCGCCTCGACCACGGGGTGGCGCCCGCCCGTGACGTGGAGCCTCGGCCGGTCGTCCACCACGGGGCGCACGTAGTCGCGCTCCAGCGCCACCTCCGCCAGCGACTGCAGGGCATCGACCTCGGCCAGCCGCCCGCCGACGGCCTGGATCTGAGGCACGAGGTCCGCCGCGCGTCCACGCAGCGCGGCGAACAGCTCGTGCTCCAGGCGCCAGAGCCGCTGCTCGCCGTCAAGGATGGCCACCTCGCGCGCCTTGAGCGCCGGCGTCACGAAGCGCTCACAGTTCACGAGGGTCTGCTTGCGCTGGTACTCGGGCGGCACCAGGGCGCGGTTGGCGTGCGTCACCTCGATGTAGTAGCCGAAGGCCTTGGTGAAGCCCACCTTGAGGCTCTTGATGCCCGTGCGGGCCCGCTCCTCCGCCTCGAACGCTGCGAGCCAGGCCTCATCGTCGCCCAGGCCCGCCCGGAGCGCATCCACCTCGGCGACCATGCCCTCCCGGATCAGGCCGCCCTCCGTGACGGAGCTGGGGGGTGCCTCCACCAGGGTTGCCCGGATGGTGTTGCCGAGCTCCACCAGCCCCTCCGGGGCCGGGTGCAGCGCGGCGAGCGGCGCGGCCCGCGTGCCCACCGCGAGCGCGGCCACGCCGGGCAGCTCTGCCAGGGACTCGCCGAGCGCCCTCAGCTCCCGCCCGTTGGCGGTGCCGGCTGCGACCCGCCCTGCGAGGCGCTCCAGATCCCGCACCCCCGCGAGCGCCTCGCCGAGGGCTCGCAGCAGGCCCGGCTGACCGACCAGCTCCGCGACGGCGTCCTGCCGCGCCACGATGGCCTGCCGCTCGAGCAGGGGTGCCTGCAGCCAGCTCCGCAGGCGGCGCCCCCCCATGGCCGTGCGGGTGCGGTCAAGCAGGTGCAGCACGGAGCCCCGGAAGCTGCCGTCACGCGCCGTCGCCGTGAGCTCGAGGTGCTTGCGGGTCGCCGCGTCGAGGACGAGGCAGCGCGCATTGGTGTAGGTCCTCAGGTGGGAAAACAGGGGCAGCTGGGCCCGCTGGGTGTCCCCCACGTAGGTCACGATGGCGCCCGCCGCCGCGATCGCGAGCGCCATTCCGGCGCAGCCGAAGCCCTCGAGGCTCGCCACCCCGAACTGTTGCAGCAGCGCCCGCTGGGCGACCTCCGGCGCGAAGGAGCCCGGTGCCCGCGGCGTGACGTAGGTTCCCTCGGGCAGGGCCGCCTGCCAGACCTCGTCCAGCAAGGCAGGATCCAGCCGTCGGTCGGGGGCGGGCACCCACCCCAGGGCCCGCGCGTCGAGCGGCAGCAGGCACTCCACGGCCCCGAGTCGCTCGAGCTCGCGCCGGACCTCACCGGGGTCGGCCAGCTCCGTGGTGGCGAACTCCCCGGTGGTCGCGTCGCAGTAAGCCAGGCCGAAGCCCTTGGGCCCCCGGGCCACCGCCACCAGGTAGTTGTTCTGCTTCTCGCGCAGCATCGAGGTCTCGAGCACCGTGCCGGGCGTGACCACGCGCACCACCTCCCGCCTCACGAGCCCCTTGGCCAGGGCGGGATCCTCCATCTGCTCACATATCGCGACGCGGAAGCCCTTGGCGAGCAGCCGGGGCAGGTAGTTGTCGAGGGCGTGGTGGGGCACGCCCGCCATCGGGATGCGCTGCCCGTCTGGCCCCCCATCCCGGCTCGTCAGCGTCAGCTCGAGCTCGGCGGCCGCCACCCGGGCGTCGTCGAAGAACGTCTCGTAGAAGTCCCCCATGCGGTACAGCAACAGCACGTCAGGGTGCTGCTCCTTCAGCGCCAGGAACTGCGCCATCATCGGGGTGTAGCCGCCGGAGGGTTTGGCCATTGGAACGCACGTCGCAGGGGATGAACCCTGATTATAACCCGCGGACCGGGCCTCCGCGGCGCGCCTGCGCTACTTCTTGACGCGCTTCTGGTAGGCCAGGGCTTCCTGCACCTGGCTCGGCCGCACGTAGTTCATCTCGACGAGGATCTCGCCCAGCCACATGTAGCGACCCTTGCGGGCCAGCTCTTGCTGCCGCTGCAGCGCGGCCTCCAGCTGGACCTGGGTGATGTGGCCCTTCGCGATCATGTACTCGCCGAACTTGAAGTTGCCCGTCAGACGCTGCGCGGCCTGATCGTCGATGCTGTCGAAGTTGATGAGGCCTTCGTCCTGAAGCTCCTTGGTGGCTTTCACGAGCCGCTCACCCAGCAGCCCGATCTCCTCGCCGATCTGGTACAGGTTCAGCTCCCCGTTGCACTTCATCAACACGCGCCACTTGTCGCTGTCCACGTTGACGCCGCGGCCAAAGTTCGTTTGCAGGCTCTTCACCGTCTGCCGGCCCTTGTCCGACAGGTGAGGCACCTTGGCCAGGGGGCCGATCTTGGGCCCAGCCATCGTCGCGCGGCTCGGGGCGGCGCCCTGCCCCGGGGGGGGGGCCGCCGGCCGCGGGGCGGGTCCGGAGCCTGGCAGCCGGGGACCGGCCGGCCCCATCGGCGCCGGCGCCGCCCCCGGCCCGGGAGCCGCAGCGCCCACGGGCCGTCGCAGCGACATCATGGCCCGGAAGATGCTCGCGTTGTCAGGGAAGTTCATGATGTCCGGGCTGCGCACCATCGAGCTGGTCTGCGTGCCCGAGATGTCGCGCACCGTGAACGTGCCCGAGGTCCACGTCACCATCTCCTTCAGTGCGTCCATCCCCTTGTTGGGGGGCTGGGCGGCACCGACCACCTTTCCTTGGAGCACGGTGAGCTGGCCGGTCGAGGTGCCCTCGAGGGTCACAATCACATCGGCCCGAATCGATTCAAGGATTCGGACCAACATCTCCGGCCGGAACCGCCCGAGGTCTCCTGAGAGGATGATCTTCGACATCTGGAGCTCCTGACGCAGTCGGGGACCTCGAGTGTTCCCGTGCCGCGTCGTCACCGACTCTATACCCCACCGGCCAGATCCTCTGACAGGCTCGGGGGCGCCGCGCGGCTGCTGGAGGCGCGGGATGCGCGGCCATCCTAACAGGTGGGACCGGGCCGGGGCTGTGCCGGGCCGCACCGATCCGCTCAGGGCCTCGGCCTGTTGCACATCGGGCAGCAGCGGCCACCGTCGGCGAGCGGATCGTGCAGGATGCCGCAGGTGTCACAGGGCTGCCACCCCGCCGCCCGCCGGGCCTCCTGCACGCTGGCCGCGCGCAGCCAGGCCCGCCTGACCTGGGCGGCCACCCGCGGGTCGCGAATCACGCGGACCTGGGCCTCCACGCGCGCCACGACCTCGGCGGGCGGGCCGGGCAGCCGGGGCGGCTCGGCCCGGTTCCGGCGGGGGCGTGACAGGTCCAGCGGATCCTCGGCCCGATCCAGGGCGCCAACCCGCCAGCGCAGATCCTGGATCACGCCAGCCCCCACGCGCCGGGCCAGGGCCTCGAGGTAGCGTCCCTTGAGCAGGCTCAGCTGCTGGGACCAGGCAGCGCTCGCCACCTTCACCACCATCACGCCCCGGTTGACGTGCAGGGGCCGGCTCCGGGCCGCCGTGGCCTCCCCGACCACCTCGGGCCAGCAGGCCATCGCCAGGCTTTCCTTGCGCCGTTGCGCCAGATCGAGGGTCGGCAGCGCCCGCGCCAGGGCGTCCGACAGGCGCTCGGTCTTGCCCCTCACGGCCGGTTGGCGCCTGTCGGCGAGGGCCGCTCCACGTCGTACAGCTCGTGGTACCGGCGGTAGGCCCGCAGGCACTGCGAGACGTAGGTCTGGGTCTCCGGGTACGCCCACGCCAGGGGTTCACCCCGCAGGGTGCTCCAGAACTTCATGTTGCCCTCCCCGCCGTTGTAGGCCGCCAGCACCTTGGCAGGGTCGCGGAAGCGCTGGAACAGGTAGTTCAGGTACCAGCAGCCGACCCGGACGTTGAGGGCCGGGTCGAGCAGCTGCTCGTCCCGGAACCCGCGCAAGCCCATCTGGGGCGCCGCCCAGCGGGCCGTGGCCGGCATCAGCTGCATCAGCCCCATCGCGCCGGCCGCCGAGCGGGCCTGTGGCCGAAAGCCGCTCTCTTGCCGGATCACGGCCGCCACGAACAGGGGGTCGAGGCCGAAGGCCCGGGCCTGTTGCTCGATCTCGGTCCGGTACCCGAACGGATAGAACAGGCGCCCCACCACCGGCAGGTCCGGCAGGTAGATCAGGAGCAAGCTCGCAAAGGCGAGGGTGATGCCGATGCCCTGTCCGAGCCGAAGCCAGAGCGGCCGGTGCACGGGGGCCTCGCGGGAGGCGTCGGCTGGTGCGGCAAAGCCTGAGGCGGGCATGACGGGCCAATCGTAACAGAAGCTGCCCGGGGGAGCCACCGGCGGCTGCGGTTGCCAGCCGCGGGGGGCATTGTCATAATGTGCTGCCGCCAGCCAGGAGGCGGTGAGCAGGGTTGGGCTGCGGGCCCGAGCCGCGGGGGTGGGTGTCGTGATCGTGTGGAAGCTGGATGCCCTGATGCGGGCGCGCGGCGTGAAGGGGCGGGAGCTGGCGCGGCGCCTCGAGATCGGGGAGAACTACCTCTCGCGCATCCGCCACGAGGTCCCCGAGCGGCTCAGCCTGGAGCTGCTCGACGGCCTGTGTCGGGAGCTCGGCTGTGGCATCGCCGATTTGCTGGAACACCGTGCGGCCGGCAAGGGTCGCCGGTGTGGCGCCCCCAAGGCGTCCGCCAGGGCCTCCCGCCCCCCCGCCGGGCGGGAGCAGGTCGAGGCCAGCTCCCCGTTTGTCGAGGAGGTCCTGGCGCCCCTCATGGCCGAGCTGGCGCCCGTGCTCGAGGGCCTCCCTCCGCCGGATGAGCCCGCGCCGCCTGCGCCCGCGCCAGACGCAGGCACGGCGGCCCCGGTGGCCGGGTCCGTCGTGCTCAAGACCACGCTGCTCCAGGCGCGTCTGGACCGCCTGAAGCGCCGTCGGGTGCCCTAGCAGGCTGCTGAAAATCGAGCCTGTTCCGGAACGGGAGGGGCTCGCTACCGATTTTTCTCGAATAGGCGGGCGGCGGGGCGGTGGAGCGTGCGTGTTGTTGGCGTCCAGGGGCTCCTGGCGGCTGACCAGGGGCTTACTGGGCCCGGCCTCCGGATCACGAGGCGCATGCGAGCAGCCTCCTCATCCTGACCAGGTTGTAGGCCGCCGCGGTGAAGGTAAACATCCAGGCCACCTTCTGGCGGCCCCGGTGTCGGAGCTTGCGCATCGAGCCGACGGTCTTCATCCAACCGAAGACCTCCTCGACCAGCTTGCGCTTGCGCTGACTGACCAGGTAACCGGCATCTTGCTCGTAGCAAGCCGGAACCGCGCTCCCACCTTGACGCTTGGCGTGCCGAGCGACGTGAGGAGCGATGCCCAGCCCCTGCACGCCGGCCACGAACTCGCGCGTGTCGTAGCCCTTGTCCGCTCCTACCGTCACGTTCGCGTCGGCGTCCAGGCCGGCACCCACCTCCGCGAGCATGTCCAGCGCCGCCTCCCACTCCGCCCGGCCACCGGCCAGGGTCACACGAGCGTCGACGACCAAGCCGTTACGATTCTCCATCAGCGCATGGCCAAGGTAGCACAGCTGCGCGGGCTTGCCGTCCGACTTCTTGTACAGCCGCGCGTCTGGATCGGTCGTCGAGCAGTGCGTGTGGTTCGAGCGCTTCTTGCCTTTGAACACCACCGTCGGGTTGCCCGGATCATCCGGGGGAGGCGGCGGTGCGTCCTTCGGTTCGTCAGAAGCTGCCGCGCTATCCCCAGTCGCTGGCGCTTCGATGGGCACGAAGCTCTTATGGCTGGCCCAAGCTTCGAGCAGCGTACCGTCGACCGTGAAGTGCTCGCTGCTGGCCAGGCCCTTCGCCCGAGCACCCGCCAGCACCTGTGCGAAGAACTCGCGTGCCACCTCGCCTTCGAGCAGGCGGTCTCGGTTCTTCGTGAAAGTGGTCGCGTCCCACACGGCCTCGTCAGGCGTCAGCCCCACGAACCAGCGGAACAACAGGTTGTAGTCGAGCTGCTCCATGAGCATGCGCTCGGAGCGCACCGAGTACAGCACCTGCAGTAACAGCGCCCTCAACAGCCGCTCCGGCGCGATGGAGGGGCGACCAGACTTCGCGTACAGCTGGTCGAATAGCGGCGATAGCGCCCCAAGCGCCTCGTCGGTCATCACCCGGACCGGTCGCAGGGGATGGTCCGCCGGCACGCGTTGCTCTAGCGTCACATACGAGAAAAGGGGCTGCTGGCGACCGTCCGTACCCCGCATGAATACTGCCCTCCAGGCCAACCATTGCCTGAAAGATCATAGCAAAACGCGGCGCATGCGACTACAAGCGCAGTGGCTTTTTCAGCAGCCTG
>JAYKHL010000010.1:0-3486 GCA_035284865.1 Candidatus Sericytochromatia bacterium
ACCACCGGCGACGCCGGGATCCCCCTCGCCGAGGCGCCTCGCTTCCAGTGACGCGTCCCGCCGTGGGGAGGCCCCAGCCACCCACGGCCCCGAGCACCAGTCGATCATCGTGATCGCGTTCGAGCCGCGGGTGTGACCGCGGCTCTGGCACGTTTTCACCCATCGACAGGGCTCTTAAAATGCTTTTGGAATAGTTTCCAAAGCATTTGAATCTCTTCGCGCATTCGGAGTAATCATCATGAATACCAATCTGCCATTGGCAGAGCTCTTTGCTCTGTTCAAACGCAGCCCCGCGTTCAAGCGGGTCTTCCTGGCCGACCTGGCGACGCAGCTGGGCGACGGCGGCCTGCTGGTCGCCTTCCCCCTGCTGGTCCTGCACGGCACCCACGACGTGACGCTCACGGGCCTCGCGTTCTCCTTCGAGATCCTGGCCTTCGGCCTGCTCAGCCCCGTGGCGGGCAGCCTGGCCGACAGGCTGGAGCAGAAGGCGCTCATGGTCGGCGCGAACCTCGTGCGGGTCGCGCTGCTCGGCGCACTGCTGCTGGCGCTCGCGCTGGCGCTGCCGGTGGGCGTCTGCCTGGGGCTCTCGGCCCTGCTGGGCGCCACGGGGGCGTTCTTCGTGCCGGCGCGGGCCGCCTTCCTGCGGCGCCTGCTGGCCGGCGAGGCGCTCGCGCAGGCCGTCGCCCTCGAGGGCACGATGGCCTTCCTCGTGCGGGTGGTGTCGCCGGCCCTGATGGGCGTGGTGGTGGCGGCCTTCCCGCCGACGGTGGCCGTCTGGGCCGACATCCTCGCTTACGGGGTGGCGGCGCTGCTGCTGGCCCCATGCTGGGTGACGGGCCCGCGCGTGGCGGCGGCCGAGGGGCCGGGGGCCGACTGGCTGCAGGGCTGGCGCGTGATCGGCGCGTCGCGGGCGCTGCGCGAGCTGCTGATGCTGGACATGCTGCTCAGCCTGGTGGGCATGGCGGCGTTCTCGATCACGCTCGCGTACCTCGAGACCGTGCTGCACCTGCCGGGCCGCACCAACGGCTGGCTGCTCGCGACCACCGGCCTCGCCGGGGCCGTCGGCACCCAGCTGGCGGGCCGGCTGCCGGCTGGCCCGGGCTGGTACGCCCTGCTCCCGGGGATGATCGCGATCACTTACATGCTGGTGCCGGCGATGCCGGGGCTGGCCGGGATGATGGCGGTCTGGGCCCTGCGGGGGGTGGCGATCGGGGCGCTGTGCGTGCTGTTCAACCAGGCGATCGCCCGGGAAACCCCGCCCGAGGCCATGGGCCGCGTGACGGCGGCCTGGGGCCTGGCCGCCTGCCTCGCCTCGTTCGCCGGCAGCATGGCCTCGCCGATCCTGCTGCGCACCGTCGGCGCGGCCTCCTCCTTCGTCCTGTTCGGCGCGTTGCTGACTTTGCTGGCCCTGGGGCTGGCGGGGCGGTCCCTGGTGGCCCCGCTCCTGGCGGTGCGCGCGGCGTCCCATGTGAGGTCCTGAGCCGTGGCCCTGCGCCATCACCTGGGCTTCGACCTCCACGTTCGGGCCCTCGCTCATCCCCACCAACCGGGGCCCGGGCGGGTATGACCCTCCGGATGACAGGAGCCACTCCGATGTCCACCCCCGGCTCTGCCTCCCGCGCCCTCGCCTTCAACCGGGCCGTTGAGGCCTCGCCCGGCGCGCTGGACCTGACGATCCCGGCCGGCGCCATCGAGGGACGCGTCCCCCCGGCGCTGCACGGGGGCCGGTTGCTCTCCAACGGCCCGGGCTGGACCCGCATCGGCGGGCGCCTCGCCCACCCCTTCGACGGCCACGGCTACGTGCGCGCCTTCGACTTCCTGCCGGACGGCTCGTGCCGCCTGCGGGCCCGCTTCGTCGAGACGCGGGTGTACCGGGACGAGGCCGCGGCCGGCCGGCTGCTGCACCGGGGCCTCGCCACGAACCGGGGCGCCCGCTTCTGGGAGAACCTCGGGCTCGCGTCCCCCCGCAACGTGGCGAACACCTCGATCGTGCCGTGGGGTGGCCGGTGGCTCACCGGGTGGGAGGGTGGGCTGCCCCATGCGCTCGACCCCGAGACGCTCGCGACGCGGGGTGAGGACGACCTCGGCGGGGCGCTCGCAGGGCAGGCCATCCTGGCCCACATGCGGCACGACGTCGGGCAGGAGCGGCTGGTCACATGTGCGCTGCAGATGGGGCGCGACACGGGCCTGACCTTCCGTGAGCACGACGCCACCGGCCGCGTCCGGGCGACCCACGCCGCCACCCTGCCCGGGCTGCGCTTCACCCACGATTTCGCGATGACGCGGGGCCACTTCGTGGTCGGCGACAACCCCCTGCGCCTCAGGCCCTCGGGGCTGGGGCGCCTGCTGCTCGGGCTTGGCACGATGCTGGAGGCCGTCGTGCCCGACGACAGGGCGCCGGGCCTGCTCCACCTCGTGGCGCGCGACGGCTCCGGGCGCACGCGGGCCGTGCGGCTGCCGGACCGGGCGCATGTGCTCCACTTCGCCAACGCCTTCGAGGGCGACGGCGCGGTGGTGGTCGACGCCTGCATCTTCCACCGCTTCACGCTCGGCGAGGAGTTCGGCTACACGGGCCCGGACACGCCCCTCGACCCGGCCCTGCCCGACGCGCGGGGCCCTCAGCGGCTCTACCGCATCACCATCCCCACCGGCGCCACCGAGGCCACCTGGGAGCTGCTGACGCCGCACGGCGTGGATTTCCCCCGGGTCCACCCCGACCATGAGGGCCTCGACACCCCCCGCCTGTTCGGCGCCACCCGGCAGGATCCGCGCTACAGCGATCCGTTCGACGCGGTGATCGGGCTTGACCTGCGGGACCGCGAGCGCCCGGCCCAGCTCTTCGCCACGGGCGATGCGCACGCCTTCGTGGGCGAGCCGATCTTCGTGCCGGCCTCCGACGACCCGGCCCGCGGGCACGTGCTCGTGATGGTGTCGGACGGCCGGCGCGAGGCCTCGACCCTCGTCGTGCTCGACGCCGCCGACCTGGCGCGCGGCCCCCTGGCCGCCGTTCCCCTGCCGCTGCTCCCGCTGGCCTTCCACGGGGCGTGGGAGGCCAGCGCTCAGGGCGCAGCCGACCAGGTCAATCGGCCCCCGGTCCCGGGTATGTGACCCGGGGTGGCGGGTGAAGGAGGCTCCGGGCATGTGGGACCGTCGCGGGCCGATGCTGGCCGCAGTCACCGTGCTGGTGGCGTGCCAGGCTGCGCCTCCGCCCGCGGGGCCGACCGTCCGGCGGCCCCCGAGCGTTCAGGCGGCGACGGTCGCGAGCCCCCTGGCCACCGTTCCCCCGGCTGCCGCCAGCCCCTCGGCGGGTGGCGACGGCGTCTTGTCCGTCGGGCCGGCCACGCCCGTCACCCCCGCCACCCCCGCCGCGGCCCTGCCCTCACTGCCCCCCGCGACGCTGTTCGGCACCCTGCGCGCTCCCGCGACGCTGCTGCCGGAGCGGGGGGCGGGCGTCATCAGCAACAACGGGGGCACGCTCGTCAGCGA
>JAYKHL010000011.1:0-38580 GCA_035284865.1 Candidatus Sericytochromatia bacterium
CAGGCCATCTACCTGGAGGACCCCACGGGGACCCGCGCCGAGCCCTTCGCGCAGGCGCTGGCCGCGGCCCTCGACGCCCTCGCGGACACGCTGCCGATGGGCGCGCTCGACCTGCACGAGCGGGCCGAGATCACGAAGGAGCGGGAACTCGCGGTCGCCCGCGAGGTGCTCGGCCAGGGGCGGCTCTACGTGCCGACCAGGCCCGGTCGCCTGCAGGCCTGGACGCTGATGCTCGACCGGGAGCCGGCCTTCGGGCTGTCGCCCCTGTGCCGCACGATCGCCGTGAAGCCCGTGGGAGACCTCTCGGACGCCGTGGCCGCGCTGGCCCCCTGGCGTGCGTACCTGCAGACCTGCGGGCTGGCCGTGGCGCCGGCCCGGCTCGGGGCGCTGAGCGACGCGCTGATCGGGGCGGGCGCGCACCGCGTGACGCGCGTCGGCGAGATGAGCAACGGCGCCCCGGGAGAGCCCCACGACGGCGTCTTCGGCCTTGGTGAGCTGGTGCGGTGGGCCTCGCTCGACGCGCCGGACGCCGCCGAGCGCTTCGATGGCGCCGGGCTGGTGGGCACCGCCGAGGCCGCGAGCCGCAGCTGGGCCCGGCGCCGACGCCTGGTCGAGGGCCTGCTGCCTCAGGCCCCCCGCTGGCAGGAGCGGCTGGCGGGGGTGCAGCTGGCCTCCGAGGCCGACTGGCTGGCCCTGCCGCTGATGGACCGCGCCGACCTCACGGCCGGCACGCCGCCGGCCAGCCAGGCGCTGCTGACGGGCGGGGAGGCGCCGCCGCACGGCGGCCACTGGCTGCGCACGGGCGGCTCCAGCGGGGACCCCAGGCTCTCGATCTACGGCTTCGAGGACTACGAGGCCGACATGGTGCGGGCGGCTCGGGGTGCCTGGGCCGCGGGCATCCGCCCCGGCGAGCGCGTTGCGAACCTGTTCTTCACGGGCGACCTCTATGGCTCCTTCCTGAGCGTCAACCGCGCCCTCGAGCTCATCGGCGCCAACGCCTTCTCGCTAACGCAGACGGCCCCGGTCGAGAGCGTCCTCACGTGCCTCCGCAGCTTTGGCATCGAGACCGTGGTCGGCCTCTCCACCAACGTCCAGCACGTGCTGGCCCACGTGGCGGAGGCCCCGGCGGGCATCCGCGTGCGCCGGGTGTACTACGCGGGCGAGCCCTTCCACGAGGCCGAGCGCGAACGCCTGCGCGAGACGCTCGGGGTGGAGCGGATCGCCTCCATCGGCTATGGGGGCGTGGACGCCGGGCCGATGGGGTATGCGTGCCCGGCTTGCGTGGGCAACGAACACCACGTGCATGACGACCACGTGTTCGTGGAGATCCTCGACCCCGCAACAGGGCGCCCCTGCGCCCCGGGCGAGCGCGGCGAGGTCGTGATCACGAGCCTCAACCGTCGCGCCATGCCGCTGCTGCGCTACCGCGTCGGCGACCTCGCGCGATGGCTGCCGGGGGCCTGCCCGTGTGGCCTGGCAAGCCCGCGCCTGGAGCTGCTCGGGCGGGTGGAGGACCTCGTGCGCCTCGGGGCGCGGCGCCTCGATTACGGTGAGATCCAGGCCGTCGTGGCGGCCCGGCCTGCCGTCGCCTCGAACCCCCAGCTCGTGCTGACCGGGGGCGAGGCCCTCACGGTGCGCGTGGAGGCGATGGATGCCAGCGCCGACCCCACGGGCGTGGCGGCCGCCATCAGGGCGGACCTGCTGGCGCAGGTGGCGGGCCTGGGCGCGGGACCGCTCGACGTGGTCGTCGTGCCCCTCGGGGGCCTCGAGCGTGTCGGGCGGACCGGCAAGGTCATCCGCGTCCTCGATCGCCGGCCCACGCCGTGACGCGCGAGTCGCCCCGCCCCGCCTGGGGGCTCTTCGGCCATCGGGGCTTCGCCGCCGTCTTCCTGGCCCACTCCGTGAGCCAGCTCGGCGACCGCATCCACCAGCTGGCCCTGGCCTGGTGGACGATGGCGACCACGGGCTCCGTGGGCTGGACCGGGGCAGTCCTCATCGCCACCACGTTGCCGACCGTGCTGCTCAGCCCGGTGGCTGGCACCCTGGCGGATCGGATGGACCGACGCACCCTGATGATGGCCTCAGACGTCGCGCGCGCCGTGGTCGCGGGGGCACTCGCCGGGCTCGCCTGGAGGGGCCAGCTGACCGTGGTGGTGCTGATGGCCGCCAGCGCCTTGCTGGCCGCCCTGACCACCCTGTTCACACCCGCCGCGCTGGCCGTGACGCCCACCCTCGTGCCTGAAGACAAGGTGTTGCCCGCCACCTCCCTCATGGAGAGCAGCGTGCAGGGGGCCGCGCTGGCCGGCCCCGTGCTGGGTGGGGTTGTGGTGGCAGCCCTTGGCGCGGCCGGTGCGTTCGGCCTCAACGCCGCGTCCTTCTTGGTGTCTGCGCTCTTGTTGCTGGCCGTCCCGCGGCGGCCCGTGGCCCTGGCCGGGGGACACGAGCCCTTCCGGGCCGCCGCCGCCGGTGGGTTCCGGTTCCTCCGTCACGACCGGACGGTGGCCGGGGTGCTGGTCTGTTTTGCCGCGGTGAACGTCTTCACGATGCCCGTGCTCCTGTTCATGCCCTACTTCGCCAGCCAGGTGTTCGGTGTGGGGGCCACGGGCCTCGGCTGGATGGAGGCGGCCCTGGGGCTTGGCATGCTGGGGGCCGCGGTGTTCTGGGCGTCCCGGGGCCGGGCGACGTCCCCCTTCCCTGTGGTGACGGGCGGCCTGCTGGGCGTCGCCGCTGCCGTGGCGGTGATGGGCCTGTGGCCGCGCTACCCGGTTCACCTCGCGAGCCTGGTGGCGGCCGGGGCGGCCATGGGGAGCGTGAACGTGGTGGTGGTGGCCTGGTTCCAGACGCGCGTGCCGCCCTCGGAGGCCGGCCGGTTCTTCGGCCTGATGACCAGCCTCGCCTCGGGGCTGATTCCCGTGTCCTACGGCATCTTCGGGGTGATCGGCGAGAGGCTCTCCCCCGCCTGGCTCCTGACCGGCAACGCCGCAGCCATCGCCGCCATCGCAGGCGCCCTCGCGCTGGTGCCCGGGTTCCGCGACGTCCGCCCGTCGACCTGAGGCCCCCGCCGAGCCGGGCGCCGGGCCCCAGGGCCCAGCACTGGCGGATCTCAGCGCCCGGGGCGACTCAGCACCACCGCACCTTGCGACACAGGCTGCGCAGCACGGACTTCACCTTCTTGCGGGTGTTCTTGTAGGCCCGGGAGACCGCCCGGTCCAGCTTGCTCTCCTGGATGGCCGACAGCACCCGGTTGCGACTTCCAACGCGGGCTGAGCCACCCCACATCACCTCGGGGCCCGCCGCCAGCTCCTCCGCCACCGTGAGCTCATCAAGGTCCAGGCGAAGGGCCTCGGCCTTCCGAACCCGGGCCTTCACCTCGGCCTGGTCCGGCGTCATCTCATCGAGCTCCTCTGTCAGGACCTCCTCGTATTCTTCTGCCTGCTGGGCCGTCACCCGCTTCATCTCGCCGCGCAGCTCCTGCAGCGCCTCAATCTCCTCCAGGAGGAAGTTGTAAGCCGCGTCGGAGTCGGTGCGTGCGATCTTCTGCACCATCAGGGTGCGTGCGGCGATGGAGCGCCAGCGGGTGTCGTTGAACTCGGCGATGTAGGCCCGCGCCCGCTTCTCTGCCTGGGCGCGGGTCTCCTTGCGGGCGGCCGCCTGCGCCTTGACGGAGGCCGTGACGACGGGGCGGTCGCCCATCGAAGGCCGCACCGGGCTGGTGCCGCAGGCCGCGAGCAACGAAGCGGCCAGGATCACCGACACAAGCGGGGCGGCAGGTGGGAAGAGGCTGGCCATGAGGACCTCCGGACGGGCGTGGGGGCGCTGACGGAATGATTTAAGGACATATTATTATTCCCTTAATCCGTATGTAAACTGTTCACGCCCACCCGTTTCCAGCACAACCACCTGGCGCCCCCGGGCCGTCTTGCCGTTGCCTGGCCCGGCTCAGGCGGCGGCGGTCCTGGAGCGGCGCTCCACTGCGAGCGCGAGGCCAAGCAGGGCCGCCCCGAGCAGGCACACCACGCTGGTGGCACCGAAGGCGTGCAGGGGGCTCATCCCGTACAGCGTGGGCGTCGCGAGCGCCCCGACGAGGGTGCCCAACGTCCGTCCACCGGTGATCAGGCCAATCACCCGGCCGCGCAACGCCTCCGGGGCGCACTGAACGACCAGGGTGTTCTGGGCCGGGTAGGAGAAGGCGAACCCGATCCCCTCAAGCATGCACAGGGCGAGCAAGGCAGCCACCGAGCCGGCGAAGGCGTAGGACCCCACGACCACGGCGGAGAAGGCCGCCCCCCACACCGTGAGCCGCTCCGGGCCCCGGCTGTCGATGAGGCGTCCGGCGAAGGGGCCGAAGACCAGGGCGGGCACGGCAAACATGGTCCAGGAGAGCGACACGTCCCAGTCGCTCGCGCCGAGGGTGCGCATGAACAGGGGCCAGGCCGTGAGGTACAGGCCGAAGGCGAAGCCTCCCGCCGTGGCACGTGCCCAGACGCCGGCCAGCAGCACCCGACGGGTGGCCCGCCAGGGCGCCAGCGCCTCCTGCAGGCGGGCCATGGGGCCCCTCCCTCCGGCCGCAGGCGCAGCCACCACCTCCTCCACCAGCGCCACGTGCGGCAACCGGGCGACCAGCAACGCCCCCACCACGCACATCGCCGTCAGCAGCACGAAGAGGGCCGGCATCCCGAAGAAGGTCTTCACGGCCCCACCGAAGGCCGGCCCGAGCAGGAGCCCCAGGTTCTCGGCCATCGCGAGCTGGCTGATCCGGAGACCCCGCTCGCTGCCAGGGTACCGATCCGCCACGTAGGCCAGGGCCGCCGGCAGGAAACAAGCGGCAGCCACGCCCTCCAGCGCCCGGAGGGTGATGAACCCCGTCGGCGTGGTCCAGAGCACGAACCCCAGGGAGCACAGCGCGTAGGTCACCAGCCCGACGCCCATCAAGGGCCGCCGGCCCACGCGGTCGGAGAGCCTGCCGGCCGCGTAGAGGAACAGCAGGTTGGTGACCAGGTAAGCGGCGGCCATCAGGCCGATGGCGTGGAGGTCTGCCCCGCTCTCCTCAGCGTACAGAGGCAGCAAGGGAATGACGGCCGTCACCCCCACCGAGGCCAGCAGCGTGAGCCACCAGACCAGGCCCTCCGGGCCGGGCGGGACCACGTCGCGCGCATGGCGACCCAGGGCGCCCCAGGCGCGCCTCAAGACGCACAGCTCCGGGCCAGGGCAAGCGCGCCCACGGCCCGCTCAGCGGTCCGAGCCACCGGGGTGCTGAGGCCGGGCCGGGCCGGGCGCCGGTGCCGCCGCGGGCTCCTCACCAGCCGGCGCCCGGCCTCCCCTGGCGTCCTCATCGCCGTCATCATCCGTCAGCCACATCGTGAGCATGACGCGAGGCCCCATGGCAGGATCCACGCGCAGCTGGGGCAGGGGGTAGTGCGCGGAGAGCTCGAAGGTGGCGCCGCGCAGCCCGCCCCCGGGGAGCATCACCCCCACGTACGGCTCTGCCACGAACCCCGCCCCCCGGTGCCAGCGCATCGTGCCTCCGGGCTCCCCGATGATCTGATTGAGCAGCGCCAGCTCCACCCCCAAGCCAGCCCGCAGTGGCCCTACCACCAGCCCGGCATCCCCCTTGAGGCCCGTGGTCTCGAAGACGTAGGTGCGCCCCGGGGCAAGCACCTGACCCCGGCTCGTCAGGCCGAGGCCCCACTCCGTCCAGGGGGTCAGGGCGGTGGCCCGGTAGCTGAAGCCCGAGCCCTGCTGGTAGGCGTTCAGGTCCGTCGGGGCACCCGGCTCTGTGATGCCAACGGCATAGGAGGCGCCGAAGGCCCCTGCTTGAGCAGGCGCTGCCGCCAGTGGCAGGGCCAGCGCAGCGGCGCAGAGGGCGGGGGTGAGCCGGGACATGGGCATCCTCCAGACGGGCGAGACAGGGCGGTTATACCCACCGTGAGGGGGCAGCCGCTGCCCTGTTTGACCAGGTCGCCCGAGCCGCGGGATACTGGGGGGTCCCAACCAGAGGCCAGCCCAGATGACCACCGAGACCCTCCCCGACGAGCTCGTCGCCAAGCTCTACCGCGACATGGCCTTTCTGGCCGCCGAGATTGCCGTCGACCGCTGCCGAACCCGTGTGCTGATGAGGCTGGTGAAGGAGCGCCTCGGGATCGAGGAGGCTGACCTGGACGCGATGCTGCGCGAGGAGGTGGGAGACCACCTCGAGGACTTCGTGCGTCGCATCACCTTCCCGATGAGCGCCCCCGACGTCGTGGACGAGGCCCCGGCGTCTGGCGGCTGCGGTGGCGCCTGCGGGTGACTCAGGCGCGCCCTGCCAGGACCGAGGGCGCGGCCTGCCGCACCTGGTTGCGGCCCTCGTGCTTGGCGGTGTAGAGGGCCGCATCCGTCCTGGCAACCAGGTCCTCGGGTGACGCGTCGCTCGCGGCGAGTTCAGCCACCCCCACGCTGACGGTGACGGTCGGGATCGGGCGCCCCCGGCCATCCAGGGGCTCCAGCGCCTCGACGGCCTCCCGGATGCGCTCGGCCAGGATGGTGGCCCCCGCCAGCTCGGTGCGAGGCATCGCAACGACCAGCTCCTCCCCACCGTACCGTGCCACGACGTCCCCCCCGCGCGCCGCATCCTTGACCGTCCGGGACACCAGCCGGAGGACCTCGTCTCCCACCGGGTGCCCATGGGTGTCGTTGATCCGCTTGAAGTGGTCGACATCGATGAGCATCACGCTGAGCGGAGCGTGGTGGCGTCTGGCCTCGTGGAACCGCTGCCAGAGCTGTTCCTTGAAGAAGACGTGGGTGCCCAGCCCCGTCAGCCCGTCCGTCACGGCGCGCTGCTGGGCATCCTTGTAGCGCTGCGCCAACGTGTCGAGCCGCGACCGGCGCGTGCGGTCGGTGCGCTCCATCGAGATGAGGGCGATGGCGAGGCCCGCCTCTCGCATGGCCCGGTGGATCAGCCAGCGGTCGCCGGCTCCCCAGGCACGTCCATTGATCCGCGGCCCCAGCGTCAGCAACCCCACCGTGGCCCCGTGCGCGCAGATGGGCTCCACGCAGGCCAGGGAGTGCCGGGTCAGCCAGTGATCAAGGTCCCGGACCGCGACCTGCTCCTCCACCGAGAACTCCTCAGCCCCCGCGGCCGCCAGCAGCCACGCCTGGACCTGTTCCTCCGGCAGCACGTCGCGGTCGGTCGGGAAGCCCGCCCCTGTCGCCACGCGGAACTCGTGCCGCTCGGCGTCGAGCAGCCAGACCGAGGCGTGGGAGGGCCGCAGAGCCTGGTGGATGGTGCCGGCCAGCAAGGCGGCGACCTGCTCGGGGTCGTGCGCCGCGTCGAGCGCGCGCGCCAGGCGCTCGTCCGCCTTGAGGTGCATCGCCACGGGGCCGTGGGCACCGGCCCGGCGCCGACGAAGGCCCTGAAAGACCACCGCCGTCGCCAGCCCCGACAGCACCGGAATCCAGGGCTCGGCCACCCCCACGAAGCCAAAGGTCGCCAGCGCCGTGCCGTAGGCGCCGACGAACCCCACGGACCACATGGCCGTGGTGAACAGCACGGGCTTCAGGCGCCAGGCCTGCTTGGAGCGACGGGGACGCGGCATGTCTCCAGTCTGGAGGCCCGCGAGCAACGCCGCAAGTGCGCGTGTCACCTGCCTTGCCGCGTGCTCGTGTTACGATGGCAAGGGGCGCCGACCTCGCCTTGCCGCGGCCCGGTGCGCCCCCCCGCCACGTCTATGTATGCTGACCACATCACACTGAACCAGGCCCTTCGCCTGCGCGTCGGCGAGGAGACCCTCAAGGGGCTCATCGTCAACATGGGCGAGGACGCGATGCTGGTCGCGAGCACCTCCCAGACCCGTCCCGAGGTGGAGCCTGGCACCCCGGTGCGGGGAGAGATCTTCACCCCCGAGGGGCTGTACCACTTCAGCTCGAAGCTGCTGGGGGTGCAGCTGATGCCGGTGCTCGTGCTGATCCTCGAGCGGCCGCGGGCGATGCGGCGGGTCCAGCGCCGGCGGGAACAGCGTCATGAGGTGAGCATGCCGGCCCTGCTGGTGTTCATCTCGGCCGAGCGCACCATCAACACCCCCGTGGAGGTGTCGAACCTGAGCTTCAGTGGAGCCGAGGTGCTCGCCCCCGAGGCCCCTCCGGTGGGCACACACTGCGTGCTGCTGATGCGGCAGGACGAGGCGGAGCTCAGCGCCATCGTCCGGACCATCCACGCGAGCCCCATCGAGGGGGGCCAGCGCATCGGCTTCGCCTTCGTCGAGATGTCGCGCACGGACACAGCCTACCTGAACCAGTTCGTGGCCCTGCTGGCTGAAGCGCCCGGGGGCTCGGACGCGCGTCGTTGACACGCTTTCTCCCGATGGTTTACACTCGCCCTCGGCGGGACGTAGCGCAGCTTGGTAGCGCATCTGCTTTGGGAGCAGAGGGTCGCTGGTTCGAATCCAGTCGTCCCGACCATTTTCTGAATCACGCGGGAGTAACTCAATGGTAGAGTACCTGCCTTCCAAGCAGGTTGTTGCGGGTTCGAGTCCCGTCTCCCGCTCCATCTTGCGCCCGTAGCTCAGCTGGATAGAGCATCCGCCTTCTAAGCGGACGGTCGCGCGTTCGAGTCGCGCCGGGCGCGCTGTGGGGGTGGCCCGGACGCCTTGCCGGGCCGCCCGGCGTGTTGGGCGGCGTAGCAATGCTGCCTGGGCGCCTGCGCGCCTCCCCTGCCACGGGGGGGCTCCGGCTCACTCGGCGGCGGCCGTCCGGGGCGCGACCCCGGCGCCCGGGGGGCCGTCCGAGGCAGACAGGTCTCCCCAGGTCTCCGAGACGCCGCTGGCGACGCGTAGGGGCAGCACGACGCGCTGGCCAGGGTAGATCAGCCACGGGTTCCGGATGATGTGCCGGTTGACCGCAAAGATTTTGGGCCACTTGCGCGGATCGCCAAGGTGGGCGCGGGCGATGGCCCAGAGCGTGTCCCCCGGCTGAACCACGTGGACGCGCGCGCCGGCAGCCGACAGGGCTGCCGATGTGCGCGGCACCTTCAGCACGGTGCCCACCCGGAGCCAGTGTGGATCAACGAGGATGTCCCGGTTGGCGTGGTAGATCACCGGCCACAGCGTGGCGCTGCCAAGCTCCCTCAGCGCCAGGGCGGACAGCGTGTCGCCCGGCGCAACCGTGACCCGGAGTGCCCGCCGAGCCGACACGGCGTGCTGCGGCGGGGGCGCCCCGCGTCGCCCGTGGGCCCGACCACCGTGGGCGTCGTGCCCGCTGGCGGGGTGCGCCTGCGGGGCCTTGCCGTGGCCGGCCGAGGCCGGCGCAGCGTGGGAGGACCGGCCCTGGCCGGGCGCGGCCCGGTGCGCGGCCCCATGGCCCGACGGCGCTGGGGCGCGGCTGCCCCCATGACCGGCGGGGCCGCCCCCATGGTCCGCCTGACCCGCGCCCTGACGCGGCACGGCGAGGGGCTTGCGCGGCCGCGCTTGAGAGGGAGCGACGGGCGCCGGCCGGGTGGGGAGCACCTGGGCATCGAGGCCGAGGTCATCCATGGGCTCCCCTCCGTGGCCGTGGTCCTGGCCTGGCCCGGCCTCGGGTGCGGCGGCGTGCTGCTCCGGGGCCCACGTCACGAGCGGCTCATGCCGCCGGGGCGCGAGCGGGAGCTTGGGGCTCGCCGGCAGCCGCACCTCCGCAACGGGTCGTGGCGGGGTCTCGGGGAGGGGGGTGGTGCCTCCTGACGCCTGCGCCTGGCCATTGAAAGCCCGCGGCAGAGGAAAGGGCAGGTACCCTTGTCCCGGCCGCGGCTCGGGCGCGCTGCGCGGGGCCAGGCGAAGGCCATTGGGCGCCACCGCAACCGGGTGAGCGTCCTGCCGGTAGGGCACGGCAGGTCCTGGCGCTCCCGAGCCAGGGCCCTGGGGGGCGAAGGGATGCCCGGGGGGTGTGACCACCGTCGCGGGACCATCCACGTCCGGGATGCGGGGCTTGGGGGCCAGTGGCCTGGGCTCCACGGCCGCCGGCAGCCCGGCCAGTGGAGGCTCAGCAGGACCGGGCTGGGTCACAACAAGGGGCTCTGCCGGCGGGTTGCCCTCCCCGAGCAGCGACAGCGCGTCCTGGTTCGCAGGCTGCGCGACGTGGGCCAGCTGCCCCCGCGCGGGGTCAGGGGGCGTGAGGTCGTTCTCCTCGCGCATCACCACCCGGAGCGCTCTCGGGGCCTTGGCGTCCGCCGAGGCCACCTTCGCGACCTGCTTGCGGCTGCGGGTCGTGCGTGGCGCGGGCGCAGGCGCGGCCGCCACGGTGGTGGGCGCGACGGCGGGAGCCGGCGTCGGGACGACAGCCGGCGAGACCGGCTGGGCGGGCGCCGCTGCCAGAGCGGCGGGCGCCTGCTGATCCGCCCGCATCATCGCCTTGCCAGCGCGCGGGCTCTTCGCCCCATCCGCGGCCGCCACCTTGGCAACCCGCTTGCGGCCCCGCAGGGCTGGTGCCTCCACGGCCGTGGGCCGCGCCGCCACCGGTGCCTCCACCGGCAACGCGTCCGCCCGCGGCCGTGGGGCCGGGTCCGTCAGCATCGCCAGCGGGTCGGGGCGCAGCGACGCCACCACCAGAGGCGCCTCAGTGGGGGTCGGCGACGGCAGCTGCGCCACGGGCGCGGGCTTCGCCGTCGGCGCGGGCGTCGGCAGCTGCGCCACCGGCACGGGCGTCGCCGTCGGCGCGGGCGTCGGCAGCTGGGCCACCGGCGCGGGCCTGGCCGTGGGGGCAGGTGTCGGCAGCTGCGCCACCGGCACGGGCTTCGCCGTGGGGGCAGGCGTCGGCAGCTGCGCCACCGGCACGGGCGTCGCCGTGGGGGCAGGCGTCGGCACCTGCGCCACCGGCACGGGCTTGGCCGTGGGGGCAGGCGTCGGCAGCTGCGCCACCGACCCGGGGTTGGCCGTGGGGGCAGGCGTCGGCAGCTGGGCCACCGACCCGGGGTTGGCCGTGGGGGCGGGCGTCGGCAGCTGGGCGAGGGCGTCGCTGGTCCCGACCGCCACCGCGTAGGGCTCCCGGGGCCTGGCATGCTCCAGCGACAGGCTGAACAGCCGCTCGGCGGGGTCCTCCGCCTTGGAGGCGGCCTGCCGCACGGCGGCGCCTCCCAGCCGGGGGCCTGCCACCAGCGGCGACCTGCCGCCCGTCTCCGCGAAGCGACGCATCCCCACCAGGCTGGTGGCGGAGAGCTTGGACCCCTCGAGCAGCACGAGGGGGTACCCTTCCCGCTCCAGGCTGAGCACCGACTCGCGCGCGAACTCGGCCCCCAGCTGGACCTGCCCGGCGGCGTCCGTGACGCCCACGACCTCGTCCCCAACCGTCTTGACCCGCACGCCAGGGAGGGGCTTCCCTGACCCGGTATCCAGCACGCGCAGCAGCACGGAGGCCCCCTGGCTGGCCCGCTGCAGGGAGGCCCCGGCGCCGACCTGCGCGCTCGCGGGGGCGGCCGTCAGGGCCGCGCCCCCGAACGCCAGGGCGAACATGGCCGCCACCCGCGCCGCAGCGCGCCGACGCCGCGCCGCGGAGGGCAGCCGCTTGAGGCGAACGGAGCGCTCGGCCCGGAGCCGCGTCAGATCAACCCGCGCCTCGACCCCAAGCTCCCCGAGCCGGCGCAGCACGATGGGGGTCGTGCCGCGCCGCCGGCCGAGAAAGCGCCCCAGCGCGGCCAGCTCGTCCTCGAGACCAGGCGCCTCGGCGCCCGCGACGGGTGTCCCGGCGAACATGTCGAGCGGGGGGGCCTTGCGGCGTCTCTTTCTGGCGGTGCGCATCTTGCAGTCCTTGCAATCATCGCTCTCGGAGGGCGGTGGCCTTCGCCCGTGTCAGCGGCTTGAGGACGTACTCCAGGACGGTCCGTCGCCCTGTCTGAATGTCTACCTCCGCAATCATACCCGGCAGGATGGTCAAATTCCCGGAAGGGCCCGTCAAAACGCTCTTTTCGGTGTTTATGGTTACCCTGTAGTAGATCTGTTTGGGGTCGGCCTCGTCCCGCACCGTGTCCGGGCTGATCTGGTTGACCTTGCCCTTCAGGGAGCCATAGATCGTGTGATCGAACGCCGTCAGCCGCACGTCCACCGGCTGGCCGGGCGCGACGAAGCCGATGTCCGAGGGCGAGATCCGTGCCTCCACCAGCAGGGACTCCCCTGCTGGCACGATCTCGACGATGGTCCGGCCCGGTGCCACCACCTCTCCCACGGTGGAGACGTGCAGCGTCTTGATCACGCCGTTCACGGGCGACTCCACGGACGTGCGGGCGGCCTGATCCCGGCGGCGATCGATTTGCCCTTGCAGCGCGAGGAACTTCACGCGGTTCTGGCTGAGCTGCTCGAAGGCCTCCGCCTGGTAAGTCGCCTGCTTCTCCCGCAACCGGCGCTCGGCGCCGGACACCGCTGCCACCGCCCCGGGGATGGACTCCTGCGCCACCGTGAGCTGGATGCGCTGGGCAGCGGCCTCCTTGCGGAGCGCGATGATCTCCGCAGGGCTGGCGGAGCCCGCCGCCACGAGGGCCTCCATCTCCCGCATCTGGATCGCGATCATGCGCAGCGTTTCCTGGATGGAGGGCACCCGGGCCCGCAGCTCGGCGAGCACCGCGCGTTTCTCGCTGAGCTCAGCGCGCAGCACCTCGAGCTGGGTGCCGAGGGACTGCTGACGCTGGCGATGCAGCGCGGCCTCGTTGCGCACGACCTCGGGGGCCCGCTGCCGCAACTCGCGCGGGAAGACCGGCGCCTGCCCGTTGGCCTCAGCCTCCAGCCGGATGCCCGCCGCCAGCAGCCCCACGCTCGTGACCTCGAGCTCCTTGAGGTCCGCCTCGGCAGCCTTGGGGCTGAGCTTGAGCAGCACCTGGCCGCGCCGCACGCGGTCGCCGCCCTTCACCTTGATCTCCGTGACGATGCCCCCCTCCAGGTTCTGAACCACCTGGGTCTGGCTGGCCGTGACCACTTGCCCCACCCCCCGGGCCCGGATGTCGATGCGCGACACGGAGGACCAGCCGATCGCCGTGGCCCCCAGCAAGGCCAGCGCCACGACGACGCCCCGCGCAGCCAGCGAGGGCTGCTGGAGCGCGGCCTCCTCCAGCCCACGGGCAGAGATCGACGCCATCGCCATCTGTCGTCTCCTCAGGTGCTGCGCTCGGTGGCGCGCACCTCGCCGGCCCGAAGCGCCTGCAACACCAGCTCCTTGGGGCCATCCATCACCACGCGCCCACCGTCGACGATCACCAGGCGGTCGACCAGCTCCAGCATCGAGGGCTTGTGCGTGACGAGCACAAAGGTCTTGCCGAGCAGCAGGGGCTCGAGCGCCTGGCAGAACTCCATCTCGGTGCGGTCGTCCATCGCGCTGGTCGGCTCGTCCATCAACAGCACATCCGCCTCCTTGACGAGCGCCTGGGCAATCGCGATGGCCTGCCGCTGCCCGGTGGAGAGGCCCTCACCGCGCTCCCCGAGGACCATGTCATACCCCAGCGGGTGCCGGCGAATGAAGGCATCCGCGCCGGCGACGGTGGCAGCCCTGAGGACCTCGGCGTCCGTGGCCTCCGGCCGGGCGATCGCGATGTTCTCCCGCACCGTGCCACTGAACAGCACCGGCGCCTGAGGCACGTAAGCGACCTGGGCGCGCAGCTGGGCGGGGTCGATCTGCCGCATGTCCACCCCGTCGAGCCGCAGGGCCCCGTGGGACGGGGTGAAGAGGCCGATCAACAGCTTCAGCAGGGTGCTCTTACCGGAGCCCACCCGCCCGAGGACGGCCAGGCGCTCTCCGGGCCGGATGACCAGGTTCATCCCCTGCAGCACGCCCACGGGGGGCGTGGTGGCGTAGGCGTAGCCCACCTCTCGCAGCTCGAAGCCACCCCGGATCTTCGGGCGGTCGAGGAAGGCCCGCCCCAGCGGCCGCTCCGTGGGGGCCGAGAAGAATTTATCGAGGGCCTTCATCGAGGCGCGCGTGAGGTTGAAGCGGGCCAGGATCTGCGCCACGCTCGAGAGCGGGGCGATCGCGCGGCCCGAGAGCATCACGGCTGCGATCAGCGCCCCCTGGGACAGGCTCCCGCTCTGGATCGCCAGCACCCCCGCGACGATCACGGCGAGCGTCGTGAGCTGCTGCACCGACATCGCCAGGTTGACGGCCAGCTGCTGGTTCTGCCGCACGTGGTGCCCGCTCATGGCCGAGGCCCCCACCCGCTCTCGCCAGCGCCGACGCATCGTCCGCTCTGCCCCCAGGGCCCGCACGGACTCCAGGGCCGAGACCGTCTCCACGAGCGCCCCGAACTTCTCCTGGCCGTCCACGTAGGACTGCTGGGTGGCCCCTGCGAGGCGCAGCTGGATCACCAGCCCCACCAGCAACACCACCGGGACGGCCAGGGCCGTCACCCAGAAGCAAGGCGGGGCGAGCAGCAGGATGATGCCGAGGAACAGGGCCGCGAAGGGCACGTCCACCAGCGCCAGCAGGGTGGCTGACGAGAAGAACTCCTGCACCGTGCCGAACTCCTTGAGCATGTTGGCCAGCGTGCCCGACGGCCCACGCCGGTGCTCCAGCCGGATGTCGAGCAGCTGGTCGAAGATGGCGCGGCTCAGCAGCACGTCGAGGCGACGCGCGGCAACGTCGATCAGGCTGCCCCGCAGCAGCCGGAACACCAGGTCGAACAGGTACACAAAGGCAGCCCCGATGGTGAGCGTCCAGAGCGTCGTCACGGAGTTGTTCGGGATCACCCGGTCATACACGGTCATCACGTACAGCGAGCTCACCAGCGCAATGACGTTGGTGGCGACAGCCGCGACGATCACGTGCGCGTACGTGCCTGCCTCCCGGACGAACACCGACCAGAACCAGTGGCCCCGAGCCCGATCGACGGTGCCCAGGTCCTCGCCCACCGGATGGGCGGGCAGCGGGGAGACCCGGTACACGAGGCCATCCGCAGCCGTGTGGACCAGCGACGGGTCGGCAGGTTCCCCCTCGGTGGCCTCCGGGGTGAAAAGCCTGGCCTCGGCCCTGCCGTCAGGGGTCGCGGCAAAGCCCACGACGGCCCGGCCATGGGCGTCCGCGAAGACGAAGCACGGCAGCAACGCCTCCGTCAGCTGCTCCTCCGGCATCGGCAGCGCCTCGAGCGCCAGGCCGGTGCGCCGCAGGGCCGCGGCCAAGCCCTCCAGATCGAAGCCGCTCCGGGCCTCCCGCCCGTCCGTGAGGGAGGCGAGCAGGCGGTCCGGCGAGAGCGGCCGGCCGGACTGCGAGGCCAGCCAGGCGACGCAGGCCGCGACATCCCTGTAGTTGCGCGCAGGCGTGGTCATCGGCGGTAGGCCCTGTCCAGCGTGGGCACCAGCCGCCCCGCTGCTTGCAAAAGGCGCAGCTCGGTCATCTGCGCGTCGATGCGATTCGCCAAGACGTTCGACTCGGCGTGGTAGCGGACGTTGATGAGCTCGGCCAGCGCCACCATGTCGGTGGCGAAGCGCGCCGTGCGCTTGACGTAGTCGATGCCCGCGTCCATCGAGAACTTCGCCACGGCCTGATAATCCTTCAGCACCCGCTGTTGATCCCGGAGCGCGGCCAGGGTGGTGGCATAACGTCGCACCTCGATGGCGATCTCCCGCGCCGCCTGCTCCTTCTGCGCCACCGCCTGCTTGCGGGCCGCCTCGGCCTCCCGGATCTGGGCCGGCACGTCCTCGCCCACCAGGCTCCAGTTCAACCGGAGCATCGCCTGGTTGTCCCACTGGTTCCCGCGCAGCCCCTCGGCATCCTGCAGGTAGCGAGACGACGCCGTGGCGTCAAGGGTCGGCCAGTACGCGGCCTTCGCCACCTCGAGGGCCCGCTCGGCAGCCTCCACCAGCAGGTTCGCCCGCCGCATGGCGGGGTGCGTGAAGAGGATCTCGGGCAGCAGCCTGTCAGGCTCGGGCCGTGGGCGCGCGTCGACGGGCAGCTCGGGCGGGACCTGCAGGTCGTTGGTGGTGCCGGCCAGCTCCTTCAGGGTGATCAGGGCGCGGGCCAGCTCGGCCTCCTGCTCGATCTTCTCCACCATCAGCGGCGCCAAGCGGGCCTGCAGCTCCGTGAGGCGGGCCTTGGCCAGCTGGTTCCTCAGGACCCGCTCCCGCGCCACATCCACGAGCCAGCGGTGGTAGGTGATGTTCTCCTGCGTGAGCCGCAGCACCTGGCGCCGACGCACCGCGGTCAGGTATGCCTCGGCCGAGAGCATGGCCAGCCGCTCCTTGGCCACTTCGACCTCGAGCGCGGCAGCCTGCGCTCGCTTGTCGGCCGCCTCCACCGCCCGCCCCGTGCGCTGGCCGTCCCACAGCCTCTGGCTTGCCCGTGCCCCCACGTCTCGCCGAAACTGTGTCGCGGGCCCGCGCCCGAAGAGGTTGCTGAACTGGGCCCCGAGCCCGGTGTCCAGACCCACCTGAGGCCCTCCCGCGCGGGCCGTCAGGTCCGTGCGAGCGCGCGCCACGTCCACCTGGGACTTCAGCCCCGCAATCTCCGGGGAGCGCGCGATCGACCGGTCGACAGCCTCGAGCAGCGTCAGGGCTGCTGCGGGTTCTGCCGGGATCACCACGGCAAGCGCCGCGGCAACGAGCAGACGAGGGACACGGGAAGCGGGCATGCGGAACCGTTGAGGTGGGGGCGATCCCATTGTGTCCGATCGCGCGGCACAAGTTTGTGACGTGGCGCAGCCTCGCCCCCATCCGTGCCAACCGGACGCGGACCCCAGCGGCCCGCCCCCCATGGCATCGGCCGAACGGCAGCCGTTCCACAGGGGGAGCGCGGTCCCTTGCCCCAGCGGGCTCAGAACACCTCGCGCCAGACCTCGTGGTGCAGCATCGGCGGCTGGAGTTCAGGCGGCACCGTCACCGGCGGCTCGGGGCCCTTGCCGGGGTCCTCTTCGCGGGCCCACTGGCGCCCGGCCGCGGCCGGGTCTTGCAGCCAGGCAGTAAGCTCTGCATGGTCGCCCTGAACCAGCAAATCGCCCAGCGCGATCGCCGGGGCCGGCGCGGCCATGTAGGTCACCGCCTCGCCGCTGGCTCCTTCGAAGTCGCCCAGCCACAACCCGCCGACGGCCTGGGCTCCGAGGCGGTAGCCCACGGGGGCAGGCGCCTCGATGACGACGTTCAGCGCCTCGCTGGCGTCGCTGACGTTGCCGGCGGCATCCGTCGCCTTGAGGGTGATGGCGTGGGTGCCCTGCGTCAGGTCGGCCGCCGGCGTGAAGCTCCACTGGCCGGCATCGTCGGCCTTGGCCGTGCCAATCAGCTTGTCCCCGTCGAAGATCTGAAGCGCCGCCCCGGCCTCCGCCGCCCCGATGAGGGTCGGCCGGGCGACGGCGGTGCGCGCGTCGGTGTCGCTGTCAGGCTCGGTCGCCGTGCCGTTGTCGGTCGTGGGGGCCAGGCCCCGGATCGTGGGCGCGGCCGGCGCGGTGAGATCCACGATGACGGACAGGAAGGGCCCCGCCGGGCTGGTGTTGCCCGCCACGTCCGCGGAGCTCGCCGTCACGTTGGTGACGCCCTCCGAAAGCGGCAGCGTGTAGGACCACTTGCCCGTCGCGTCGGGGGTGGCGGTGCCCAGCACCGTCAGGGAGCCTGCGTCGGTGGCCCCGCCCGCCAGGATGGTGACGGTGGTGCCGATCTCGGCCGTGCCGGTCAGCACGGGGTCCACCCGGTTGGTGAGGCCGTCCGTCGTCGAGGCCCCCGAGTCGGTGGCGGGGGTGAGGGCCAGCTTGGCCGGCGCCAAGGGGGCCGTGCTGTCGATCCCGATCTTGAAGGTCGGAGAGGGGTTGGACCGGTTGCCCGCGCTGTCGAGCGAGACCGCCGTGATCAGGTGGTCGCCGTCGTTGAGGTCGGCAGGGACCTGGAAGCGCCAGGCCCCTGTGGCGTCAGCCACAACGGTGCTCGCCTCCTCGCTGCCGAAGGCCTTGCCCCCATCGAGCACGAGGACGCGGCCGTTGGGCTGGGCGTTCTGCCCCAGGATCACGGGGGCCCGCACGGCCGTGACGTGATCCGCCAGCGCCGTGTCCGTCCCAGGGTCGAGCCCGAGCACCTGGGGCGCCCCCGGCGCCACCGCGTCGATGACCAGCGTGAAGGCCGAGGAGGCCTCACTCGAGACGCCAGCCGCCGACACGGCCTTGGCCGTGATGGAGTGGGTGCCGGCCGTCAGCCTGTTGGTGGGGGTGAAGGCCCACGTGCCGTCGGCGGTGACGGCCGTGACACCGATGCGCGTGCCCGCGTCGTAGATCTCCACCGTCGCGCCCGGCACCGCCGAGCCTCGGAGCACCGGGAGCGTCTCCGTCGTGATGCCGTCCGTGTCACTCTGGCCGTTGTCGGTTGCCGGCGTCAGGCCGAAGATGACGGGCGCGGGAGGCGCCCCCGTGTCGACCGCAATGACCCGCGGCGCAGCACTCTGGGAGCTGTTGCCAGCCGCGTCGGTGGACACGACGCGAAGGGCGTGCGCGCCCGTGGCGAGCCCGGTCGTCACGATGCTCCAGGCCCCCGCCACGACGACGGCCTCCCCCAGCTTGGTCTCGCCGTCGAACAGTTCCACCAGGCTGTTGGTCTCACCCGTTCCCTTGACGGTGTGGCTCGTGGCCCGGCTCAGGCCGCCATCGGGGATGAGGCTGGTGACGCCGTTGTTGACGGTCTCTACCCGTGTGATCGCCGGGAGGACCGGGGCCGTCCGATCAATGCGAAGGCTGAAGCTTCCCGTGGAGGTCGCGAAGTTGCCCGCCGCATCCAGGGCGCGTGCCGAGATGGCGTGCGTGCCGTCGGCGAGGTCCACCGCCGGGAGGAAGCGCCAGGCCCCCGTCTCGTCCGCGCGCACCGTCCCGAGCAGGACCTTGCCCGCGAGCACGGTGGTGTCATACACCTCGACGCTGCTGTTCGGTGCCGCCGTGCCCTCCAGCGTGGGACGGGCCGAGCGGGTGAGCCCGTCCGTATCGGAGGAGCCGGTGTCGAACTCCGGCAGGATCCGTGACACCTCGGGGGTGGCCCCCAGGGGAGGCAGCACCGTGATGGTGCGTGCCACGGCGGCCTCGCTGGTGTTGCCGGCCCGGTCCGTCGCCTGCGCGGTGATGGCGTGGGAGTCGACCGTCAGCGCCGGCAGCGAGGGCGAGCGGAGGTCGAGGGTCCAGACCCCTCGTGCATCCGCGGCCACCGTGCCGAGCAGGGCCTGTGTGCCGGTGGCCGCCGGCGTGTCGTAGATCGCCACCACGGCCCCTGGCTCCGCCGTGCCCACCAGGATCGGGCGGGTCTCCTTCGTGACCCCATCGTAGGGGTTCGTGCCGGTGTCCGTCGTGATGTTGGTCGTGCCGGAGCCATCCGGCGACTGCAACGACAGGCCCAGCACCACCGGGGCGCCAGGCGCCTGGACGTCGATCACGACGGTCTGCGTGGGGGTGGGCGCGCTGAAGTTGCCCGCGTCGTCCCGCGTCTGCGCATAGATCGCATGCGAGCCGGGCGTCAGGTCGGTGGTGGGGGTGATCTGCCAGGCCCCGGTGGCGTCCGCCTTGGCCGTGCCAAGGATCGTGTCGCCTTCCCGCAGGATCACGGTCTCGCCGCTGCCGGCCGTGCCGATGAAGGTCGGGCGCTGCACCACGGTGACGCCATCCCCCACCGTGGCAGAGTCCGTGAGGGCGGTGAGCACCGGCGCCTTGAAGGTCGGGGCAGCCGGCGCAGCCTGATCCACGTACACCGTCAGTGTGTTGGACGCCGCCGTGCTGGTGCGACCCGCGGCATCCGTGGCCGTGGCGGTCAGGACCGACTTGGAGTCCGTCAGCGTGACGGTGGCGGACCAGTTGCCCTGCCCGTCCGCCAGCGCCGTGCCGAGCGGGGTGACGCCATTTCGGAGCTCGACCACCGCGTTGGCCTCCGCCTTGCCGAGCACCGTCACCTGGTTGAAGCGCGTCAGCGGGTCATCGCCGACGAGGCCGGTCTGCGAGTCAGCGCTCAGCCCCGTGAGGGAGGGCGCATCAGGTGCCGCCCCGTCGATCTCCACGATGGCCGCAGCCGAGGTGGCGCTCACGTTGCCCGCGGCATCCGTGGCGGCGGCCGAGATCGCGTGCTTGCCGACGGCCAGGTCACTCTTGAGCGCGAGCGACCAGCTGCCGTCCTCCCGGGCCGAAACGGTGCCGAGCGTGACCTGCGTGCCGTCGAGCAGCGTTTCGTAGATGCGGACGCTGGCCCCTGGCTCGGCCGCGCCCACCAGGGTCGGCTGCGCCACGCTGGTGATGCCGTCCGTTGCGGAGCGTCCGGTGTCCGAGGTCGCCGAGAGGCCACGCACCACCGGGGCGCCCGGCGCGTTCGGATCGATCAGCACCGAGAACACGCCGGAGGCATCGCTCACGTTGCCCGCCTCGTTGATCGCGATGGCCGTGAGCTCATGCGACCCCGCCCCGAGCGCCGGCGCCCCCACAGCGGCGGCCAGATCGAGCGTCCACTGGCCCGAGGCGTCCGCCTGCACGGTATCGAGCACCTGGGTGCCGTCGTACACGCGGACCAGCTGGTTCGCGCCCGCCTTGCCCACGATGGTGGGCTGGGTCAGGGCCGTCAGGCCATCCGTTGCCGAGACGCCCGTGTCCGAGCCGGCGGCGAGGCCGGTGATCTGCGGGGCGGTGGGGGCCTTGAGATCGATCACGATGGGCAGCGTGGCCGACTCGCCGCTCGTGTTGCCCACCAGATCGGTCTGGGTGGCCGAAAGGCCGTGAGAGCCCTGCGCCAGCGGCGCCAGCGGCGTGAAGGTCCAGCGGCCGGCAGCGTCGGCGTTCGTGACGCCCAGCAGCGCCTTGTTGCCCTTCCCGTCGGTGTCATACAGCGTGACCGTGCTGTTGGGGTCGGCGCTGCCGACGATCGTGGGGCGGGTGTTGAGCGTCAGGCCATCCGTGTTGGAGAAGCCCGTGTCGGTGTCCTTGGTGAGGCCCTCCAGGGTCGGCACGCCCGTTGGCACCGAGTCGATGATCTGGATCGTCGACCGGGCGGTGAGGTCCGAGAGCGCGCTGCGGTTGCCCGCCCGGTCGACGGCAACGACCCGGATCTCGTGCGAGCCCGCCCCGAGGTCGTCGGCGAAGGCGTGGCTCCAGAAGCCGGCGGCGTTGGCCTGGATCCCGCTGGCGACCAGGACGTTGTTGTCGTACAGCTCCAGCACGGCATGGCCCTCGGCCATGCCCGTGATCGTCGGCCGCAGGTTCGAGGTGGCCCCGTCGTAGTTGCTCGCCCCCGTGTCCGTGCCCGGCGTGAGGCCCAGGATCACGGGCCGATCGGGAGCCTGCGTGTCGATCACCAGGCCCCGCGCCACCGAGGTGGCGCTGACGTTGCCCGCCAGGTCCTCGGCCACCGCCGTGATCATGTGAGACCCCTGGGCCAGGGGAGAGATGAGGGCCAGCGACCAGGCGCCATCGGCGTCAGCCGTCGTGTCTCCGAGCCTGGTCGTGCCATCGAACACCACCAGGCGGGCGTTCGGGGCGGCCGTGCCGACCAGGGTCGGCAGCGTGACGCTGGTGAGCTGGTCCCCCAGCACGCCCGAGTCACTCTCGACCTCAGGCTTCAGCCCGGTCACGGTGGGCGTGGCATCCGGCAAGGTGTCGATGGTGACGGTGAAGGGAGCCAGGGCGACCTTGTCGCCCAGGCCCGCCCGCGAGGTCGCCGTCGCCGTGAAGGTGTGGCTGCCGTCGGACAGCGCCGAGGGCACCACGAAGGACCAGTCCCCCGCGGCATCCGCCGCCGTGGCCCCCATCGCCACCTGGACCCCGCCGACCACCTCGAAGATCCGGATGAGGGCATCGGGATCGGCCTTGCCGATGAGCGTCGGCGCCTTCACCCGCGTGACGGCGTCGTCGCTGACGGCCCCCGTGTCCGTGGCGGAGGAAATCCCCGCAATCACGGGGGCAGAGGCCTCGACGGGGTCCACCGTGACCCTCAGCGGTGCGCTGAGCGTGCTCTCGTTGGCCGCGATGTCGATGGCCCGCGCCGTGATCAGCTGCACCCCGGCAGGCAGCGCGCGCTCCTCGGCCAGCGCGATCCGCCAGGAGCCGTCATCCCCCGCGACCGCCTCGCCCAGCAGCTTGCCTTCGGCCAGCAGCTGAACGCTGGTGCCCGGCTCGGCCACGCCCACGAAGGTCGGGGTGGCGGTCGAGGTCACGCCATCCGTGGACGACAGGCCGGTGTCGGTGTCCGGCGTGAGCCCCGAGACCGTCGGCGCGATCGGGGCGACCGTGTCGATGACCACAGTGCGCAGCGGCGTCACGGGGCCCGCGTTGCCGGCCCCGTCCACGGCCTGGACCGCGATGACATGCTGGCCCGGCGCGAGCGTCGGCGTGATGGCCCAGGCGCCCGCGGCGTCGGCCTTGGTCTCGAACCGCGTCGCCCCGTCGTACAGGTACACGGTCGCACCCGGCTCGGCCGTGCCGTACAGGGTGGGCTCCGTCTGGCTCGTGATGCCGTCCTTGTCGTCGCCCGTGTCGCTGCCCGGCAGGAAGCCCGTGAGGGCGGGCACCCCCGGCGAGGTGAGGTCCACGGCGATGGTGTAGGGCTGCGACTCGGCGCTGACGTTGCCGGCCGGGTCCTTCACGCGCGCCGTGAAGGTGTGGCGGCCTTCCGAGAGCGCCTCGGGGGCCTGGAAGGTCCATGCCCCCGACGCATCTGCCACGGCCGTGCCGAGCATCGCGCCGCCCTCGAAGATCGAGATCACCCCGTTGGGCACCGCAGTGCCAGCCAACGTCGGCGTGATGATGGCCGTCACCCCGTCCCCGGTCGCCCCCGTGTCCGTGGCGTCCGTCAGGCCCGTGATGAGGGGCTCCGCCGGTCGGGTGTCGAGGATCTCGATGACGCGGGACGCGGAGGCCGGGCTGAGGTTGCCGGCCGCGTCCTCGGCGTGGGCCGTCAGCGTGTGCGTGCCGGGCGCCAGGTACTCGTTCGTGGCAAGCTGCCACCGGCCGTCGTAGCCCACCTCGACGGTGCCGAGGGCCTTGTCTCCGTCGTACACCGTCAGACGCGTCCCAGCCTCGCCGGTGCCCTGAATGACGGGCCGGGCGTTGCTGGTGATGCCGTCCGTGGCGTTGTTGCCGGTGTCGGTCGCCACGGTCAGCCCGGTGATCGCAGGAGTCGTCGGCGCGACGGTGTCGACGGTGGTGACGAAGAGCTCGGACACCGAGCTGCGGTTGCCGGCCTTGTCGATCGCGATCGCGCGGAAGGGGTGGGAGCCGCTCGAGAGCGGCGTGAGGGAGGGGTTTTCCAGTGCCGAGAGGTCCAGCTCCCAGGTGCCCCCGGGCTGCACGGGGACGGTCCAGGTGGTCACGCCATCCGTGACCTGGATGGTCGTCCCCTCCTCACCGAGGCCCTGCAGCACGGGTTGGGCGTTGCGAGTCAACCCGTCCGTGGTCGAGACGCCGGTGTCCGTGTCCTCCGTCAGGCCCTTGATCGACGGAGCGCCGGGCGGCGTCGTGTCGATCGTGAAGACGAGCGCGCCGGAGGTGTCGCTCTCGTTGCCGGCGTTGTCCGTGGCCCGGATGGTGATGCTGTGTTTGCCGGCCTCCAGCAGGGGGGCCGTGAAGCTCCAGGCCCCGAAGCTGTCAGCCCGGGTGGTGCCCAGCGCCACCACGGGGTTGTCCCCGAGCTGGCCAAAGACCCGCACGAGCGCGTTGGCCTCAACCACGCCGGTGAAGGTGGGAGAGGTGTCGCTGGTGATGAGGTCCGTTTTCGAGGCCCCGAGGTCGGAGGCGGGATCCAGCACGGGCACCGGCGGGGTTTCCGGTCGGGCGCTGTCGACCACCAGGGTCAGGGGCGCGGAGGAGGCCCCCTCGTTGCCGGCGGCATCCGTGGCCCGGGCGGTGATGGTGGTCTCACCCTCCACGAGCGTCAACGGCAGGAACCAGCGACCGTTGGCGTCGGCCGTGAGGGTGACGGGCGCGGCCTCACCAACCGTCACGTCGACGGCGGCCCCTGGCTCGCTCAGGCCATAGACGACCGGGTTCTTGTCGCGGGTGGTGAGCTTGCTGGCGGGCGCCAGGGTGCCGGTGCTGGTCAGGATCGTGTCGAAGGCCGGGGCGCTGGGGGCGTCCGGGTCGATGACCACCGGGCGCATCGCAGAGCGGGCGCTGGTGGTGCCCGAGGGGTCGGTGACGGTGGCCGTGATCTCCCGCAGCCCCGTCTTGAGTGGCGTGGTGGGCGTGTAGGACCAGGTGCCATCTGCGTTGACCGGCGCCGTGGCGAAGGCCGCGGGGCTGGTGCCGTCGAACAGCGACACCGTGCCGAGCGGCTCGGCGGTGCCGGTGAAGGTCGGCCTCGCGTTGGCCGTGATGCCGTCGTTGGTCAGGACCCCGGTGTCCGAGGCGGCGGTGATGCCCTCCAGCACGGGCGGCGCGGCGTAGCCGTCGATGGTGAAGGAGGCCGCCCCGGACAGCGTGCTCACGTTGCCGGCAAGATCCGTCACCCGGGCCGTGATGCTGTGGGAGCCGGGACCGAGGGGCGTGGCCGGGGTGAAGGCCCAGGTCGTGGAGGTGGTGCTCGTGGTCCCGAGCAACACCCCGTTGTCAAAGACCTCAACCCGCAGGCCAGTGGCCTCGGCCGACGGCACGGTGCCCACCAGCGTGGGGCGGGCAACGTTGGTGATGCCATCGTCGGGGCCGCTGTCGCTGGCCGGGTCGAGCCCGACGACGGTCGGGGCGCCGGGCACCTCGGTGTCCAGCTGGAGCGTGGCGGTGGCAGACACGAGATTCACGTTGCCGGCGAGGTCCGTCACCGTGACGGTGTAGGCGTTGCTGCCCTCCACCAGGGCGACTGGCGCCTTGAGGGCAAACGACCACGCCCCCGTTGCGCTGGCCGTCGTCGTGAGGGTCTCGCCCCCCAACTCGAGCGCCACGCGCGCACCGGGTTCCGCCGTGCCGCGCACCACCGGGACGACGCTCGAGGTCACGCCATCTGTCGCAACGCTCCCCGTGTCGGTGTCGGGGGTGAGCCCCTCGAGGGTGGCCGAACTGGGCGCGGCCCGATCGATGACCACCGTGAAGGGCGTGGACGGCTCTGTTGCGTTGCCCAGGCTGTCCTTGGCCCGCGCCACGAAGACGTGGGTGCCGGGCTCGAGGTCGGCCGCCGGGGTGAACGAGAACACGCCCGGCTTGCCCGCCACCGCTGCTGGCACGCCGCTGAAGACCACCTGGTCACCCTTGGAGGCGTTCACCACCACAAGCTGCTCACCAGGGGCCATGGTGGCCGTGATTTCGATGGAAGGGCGCGCGTTGCTGGTCACGCCATCGGTCTCCGAGAAGCCCGTGTCGGTGCCCGCCCCCAGCCCCACGAAGGCCGGCGCGGCCTCGGGGGGCAGGGTGTCGATGAGGATCTGGTTGGCACTCTTGTTCACCAGCGAGGTCGTGGCGTCGGTCGGCGCCGTCAGGGTAGCCACGGCGAGGCTCGCCGTGGTGCCCGCCTTGCTCTGAAGGGTGGCCCCGTTGGCCTGCAGGGGGTCCTGGGCGACGTATGTGAGCCGCGACGCCACATCCCCCGGCTGCACCGCGTAGGTGAAGGTGAGCGTGTCGGTGCCGGAGCCCCCGGTGTAGATGGCCTCGCGCTTGGTCTCCCCAGTTTCGAGCGCCAGCGAGGGCAGCCCGGTCGAGGTGTCGACGTAGACCGCGCGGTCGAACTTCACGGCGATGGGGATGGTGTCCCCCGCCACGTAGCTGCCCGTGGGCGCGGTGATGCCGGAGACCAGCGGCGTGGTGGTGTCGACGGTGACGGTTTGCGAGTTGACCCCGCCCGCGGAGATCACCACCGTGTTGCCGGCGACGTCGAGGCCTGCCCCCGTCAACACGCCCGTGTGGGTTTCGGACGGCGCCGAGACGACGGTGAAGGTGCGGCTGCCGGGCTCCAGCGACGGCTTGGACTCGGGGAAGGGCAGCGCCCACCTGCCCGTCTCGTCCACCGTGGCGTACCCGAGCACCGTCGTGGTCTTGCCCACCGTCTCCGAGACGCGCAGCAACAACCCCGGCGTGCCCGTGCCCACGAGGGTTGGCCGCACGTTGTTGGTGGTCCCGTCGGTCCGCGAGATGCCAGAGTCCGAGGCCGCATCAAGGCCCAGGAAGGTGAAGTTCGGGGCCCCCGTCGTCAGGGTGGTGCCGGAGGCCTTGTTGATGGTGATGGGCACCTCGGCGGAACGCTCGGAGGTGTTGCCTGCGGCGTCGGAGACGACGGCCGAGAGGTTGTGCACGCCGTTGGGCAGGTCGCTCGTCAGCAAGATGGTCGCCTTGCCGCCGGGAGCGGTCGTGACCTTGACGGGCTTCGCCACGATCTCGTCGCCGTTGTAGATGGTGACGTAGTCACCCACGGCCACCCCCTCCACCCTGATCTTGGGCTTCGTCACCTTGGTGGTGTTGTCCCCGATGGCGCCCGTGTCATTGGTGGTGGCCTGGTCCAGGCCGAGCACCGTCGGCGCCCCGGACGGTCCCGACTGGTCGATCACCAGCGTGAGCGCGGGGCTGCTGCCGCCTTCCCGCCCGTAGATGTCGGTGGCCACCGCGGTGATGATGTGCGTCCCCTCGGCCAGCGCCTGAGCCGGCGTGAAGGTCCAGCCGGAGGTCTTGGTGCCCATGTAGCTCTTGCCGAGCACGGTGGCGCCGTCATAGATCGTCACGAAGGCCGCCTGGTCCGCGGTGGACTGCGTGAGGGTGCCGGTGAACGTCGGGAACGCGTCGGCCGTGACGGCATCCTTGTCCGAGATGCCCGTGTCGGTTGCGGCCAGGACCTTGGGGGCGCCAGGCTTGGCGTTGTACTGGAAGTCGATCAAGGTCGTCACGGCCGCGGTCTTGTCGAAGTTGGTCCCGGCCGTGTCGGAGACGGGCTTCACGCCGAAGCTCTTCCCGCCCGCCGTGAAGGTGGTGATGTCCGTCGGCAGCTCGAAGGTGAAATTCCCGTCCGCATCGACCGCCACGGGCGTGTCCGAGAGCTTGGTCTTGCCGTCGTAGATGTCGACGGTGAGGACGCCCGGGGCGGCAATGCCGATCAGGGTCGGGCGGGCATCCGCCTTGCCGGTGTTGGGGTCGACGGGCACCAGCGAGGCCACGTTCCCCCCCCCGTCGTCCACCCCGACAATCTTGGCGTAGACGTTCGCGATCTTCGTGCCCGTGTTGGTGCCCAGCTTGATGTTGGAGCCCGCCAGAGAGTTGACGAGGTCCGACGGGTCCGGGAGATCAAGGTTCACCACATTGCCGGCGCGGTCGCGGATCACCGCGCCGTTCAGCGCCAGCGCGGAGAGGTCCGTGTAGTTCAGCCGCGTGGCCTCCTCCCCGGGGCGCGGGATGTAGGAAAACTCCAGGCTGGTGCCTGCCCCCGGCGGCGCGGTGGAGCTGGCGGTGTACCCCGTGTAGACGGCCTCCCGGTCTGTGGCGCCCGTCTCGAGCCGGAGCGAGGGCACCCCGCCCGAGGTGTCGACGTAGACGTCCTCACTGAGCTTGACGGTGATGGTCACCTTGGAGCCGTCCGGATTCACGGTCTTCGCCACGGTGGCCGTGCCGGCCGGCGACCCCGTGACGCCGACGACCGTGGCCTCGGTGGTGTCGACATCCACCGAGAGCGCGCTCGAGGTGCCGACGTTGCCGAACGCATCCTCGACCGACGCCGTGTAGGTGTAGGTCCCCTCCGCTGCCGTGCCCGGCACGGCCAGCGACCAGGCGCCCGTGGAGGAGGCGGTGGCTGTTCCGATCTCCACCCCACCTTCCTTGACCGTGACCACCTGGCCCGGCTGCGCGAAGCCCGTGAGTTGCAGGCTGGTGGCGCTCGTGATGGCGTCCGAGCCTGATACCCCGAGATCGGTGTCTGGCGAGAGCCGGAGGGTGGGTGCCACGGCGCTGGTGGGCGCGATCTGGAAGGTGTAGTCAGCCGCCTCCCCCACGTTGCCGGCGAGGTCGATGGCCCGCACGCTGACGGTGTTGGTGGTGCCGCTGAGCGAGGTCGCGATGGTCCAGCGGCCGGTGGTGCCGTCCGCCTTCCCGGACCCGATGACGGTGTCACCCACGAGCAACTGGATGGTCTCGCCCGGCGTGCCCACACCCGTGATGGAGGGCTTGAGCGTGGTGGTGATGCCGTCGCCCTTGTCCCCGGTGTCCGAGGCCGGGTCGAGGCCCACGTCGGTGGGCGCCGCCGGGGGCGAGAGGTCGACGTTCAAGGTGACGGAGGCCGAGGTGGTGAGCCGTCCTCCTCGCGACTCGGCGGTGGCCGTGACGTCATGAACGCCCTCCGGCAGATCGGCCTCGAGCACGACGGTCCACTCGCCGTTGGCGTCAGTGATGGCGGTGCCCACGGCCGTCGTGCCGGCATACACCGTCACCTTGCTGCCCACGGGGGCCTTGCCCACGAAGCCCGGCGCCGCCACGCGCGTGACGAAGTCGAGGGCGCTTGACCCGGTGTCCGTGCCCGTCGAGAGCCCCAGGATGGTCGGCGCGTCAGAGGCCGCGTCGTAGGTGACGGTGAAGGGCGAGGAGGCCAGGCTTTCGTTGCCGGCCTTGTCGACGGCCCGCGCCGTGTACGTGGTGGCGCCCTCGGGCAGGGAGGCCTTGAAGGTGTAGCTCCAGTCACCCGTGAGTTCATCGGCGTCAACGGTCGCGATGGGCGTCACGCTGCCCGTGCCGTAAATCGTCACACGCGCACCGGGCTCGGCCGTGCCCGTGAGCGTCGGCTTGATGTCGGAGGTGACGCCGTCGACCTGGGAGAAGCCCGTGTCCGTGTCGGGCGTGAGGCCCGTGATGGTCGGCGCGGTGGGCGGCGTGATGTCGACCACGAGGGACGTGGTGACGGACGACGGTCCCAGGTTGCCCGCGGCGTCGCGCGCCACGGCCGACAGCTCGTGCGGCACCCCCGGCAACAGGGCCGCGGCGGGCACGAAGCTCCAGGCGCCGGCCGCATCCGCCGTGGTGGTGCCCAGCAAGGCGCCGTTGTCGAAGATCTCGACCGTGGCGTCGGGCTCGGCCGTGCCCACGATGGTGGGCCGGGTGTCGCGCGTGATCGCATCGGTGGGGCTGATGCCGGTGTCGGTGGCAGCCGTCAGCCCGCTGAGCACGGGCGCCAGGGGGGCCGCGGTGTCGATCTCGAGCTCGTACACCGCGGAGGCGGCCCCCTCCGAGCCCGCCGCATCGGTGGCGGTGAAGGTCAGCCGGTGGACGCCATCCCCGAGCGGTGCTGACACGGTGTGTTTCCAGGCTCCCGTGGCGTCGGCCTTGATCTCGACGCCCGCATCGAGCGGGCTGCCGTCGTCATAGATCCGCACGAGGGTACCCGGCTCCGCCCGACCGACCAGCGTGGGCGTGCGGGCACTCGTGACGAGGTCCGAGCTGCTGCGGCCCGTGTCGCCGGGGCTCTCGAGGCCCGTCAACGTCGGGCCTCCGGGAGCCACGTCGTCGATGGTGACGACGAAGGCAGCGGAGGCCTCGCTCGGGTTGCCCGCCAGGTCCGTCGCCACGGCGGTGATGGCGTGGCGGCCCGTCGCCAGGGTCGGGGCGAAGCTCCAGGTGCCGTCCGTCGCAAGGATGCCGGTGGCGAGCACCGTCGGCCCGTCGTAGAGCGTGATGGTGCTGCCCGGGGTCGCCTTGCCCGTCAGGGTCGGCGCCGGGTTGGCCGTCAGCGCGTCGCCCTCGGCCCCCGTGTCCGAGATGGCGGTGATGCCGTCGATGGAGGGCGCATCCGGCGCCACGGTGTCGACGGTGAAGGCCACCGGGGCCGTCAGCCCCCCCTCGTTGCCCGCCGCGTCCGTGGCCCGCGCTTTGAGGCTGTGGACCCCGTCCTTGAAGGTCATCGGCAACGCGAACTGCCAGTCACCCGAGGCGTTGGCGACCACGGAACCCAGCAACACATCCTTGCCAGCCGCCGCATCGACGTAGAACACATCGACCACGGCCCCGGCCTCCACGCGCCCGGAGATGGTCGGCCGGGTCACCTGCGTCACGCCATCAGAGGCGGAGGCACCCGAGTCCATGGTGGGCAGCAGGCGGATGTCTTCAGGGGCCGCCGGGGCGGTGACGTCGACGCGGACCAGCAGGGACTTCGAAGTGGCCGAGATGTTGTTGGCCTGATCGAGCGCCCGGGCCGTGAAGGTGTGGTTGCCCTCGCCGAGGTCCTCCGAGGGTCGGAAGGTCCACACCCCCGTCTCGTCCGTGGTCACGGTGGTGTTGGTGCTCGAGCCATCATAGGTGTCCGTGACGATCACGCGCGAGAACGGCTCCGCCGTGCCGCGCAGCACGGGGCGGAGTTCCTGCGTCCGGTTGTCGGCCGGGCTGAAGCCCGTATCCGTGTGCTGACCAGAGGCAGGTTCGACCGTCAGGCCCTGGATCACGGGCGCCCCCGGGGCCCCCGCGTCGATCGTCAGCGGCAGGGGCAGCGACGAGGCACTCGTGTTGCCCGCCAGATCCACCGCCCGCGCGGAGATCTGGCGGCTGCCGACCGGCAGCAGGTTCTGGGGCGTGAAGGTCCAGGCCCCCGTGCCGTCGTCAGCGATGGTGAAGCCGATGTTCGTCTCGCCGTCGTAGACCTCCACCCGGACCCCAGGATCCGCCTTGCCCCGGATGGTCGGGCGCTGGGCGCTGGTGATGTTGTCCCCGACGCTGCCCGTGTCCGAGCCCGCGTCGAGCACGAGGCTCGTCGGGACGCCCGGGCCCCGTTGGTCGATCACGATCTCGGTGGCAAAGTCCTCGAAGGCGCTGGCGTTGCCGGCGGCGTCGATGGTCCGGGCCTTGAGCTGGTGGATGGTACCGGAGGGGTCGTCCACGCCGAGCGTGACGGGCAGGGTCCACTTGCCGTCCGCGTTGGCGAGCGTCACCCCGAGCCGCGTGTCGCCCTGGAACACCTCCACCGTCGCGCGGGGCTCTGCCGTGCCCGTCAGCACGGGCTTGTTGATCGCCGTGATGCTATCGGTCTGGGAGACGCCCGTATCCGTCGCGGCGCTGAGGCCCGTGAACACGGCGGCGTCAGGCACGGAGGTGTCCACCACCACCGTGAAGGGGGCCGACTCGCTGCCCGGGTTGCCGGTGCCGTCCACGGCCACGGCCGTGAGCGTGTGGGAGCCCGCGTCGAGCGTGTTGGCCGTGGCTGTCCAGTTGCCCTCGGCGTCCGTCACACCTGTCGCCACGAGCTTGAGGCCGCTGTAGACGTTCACCGTGGTGCCCGGCTCGGCGAACCCGACCAGCACGGGCGTCTGGTTGTTGGTGATGCGGTCGGCGTCGTTGCGCCCCGTGTCGGTCGGGACGAGCGGCACGCCCCCCTCGCCCAGCCGCAGGATCGTCGGAGCGCCGGGGCCTGCCGTGTCGATGGTGACAGGCACGACAGCTGAAGCCAGGCTGGCGTTGCCCGCCCGGTCCACCGCGACGGCCCGGATCGGGTGCACCCCGAGGCCCAGCGTGGAGGTCCACGTGAAGGTCCACGTCCCGTCAGCCTGGACCGTGGTGCTGCCCAGCCGCTCCGGGCCGTCATAGAGCTCGATGAGGGTGCCGGCCGGGGCCGTGGACGTGCCGTGAAAGCCGGGCGTCCGGTTGGCCGTGCGGTTGTCTCCCACCGTCCCGGTGTCCGTCCCCGCCGTCAACCCCGCGAGCGTCGGGGCCTCGGGGGCGGCGGTGATGACCTCCAGGGTCAGGGGGGCAGAGTACTCCCCCATCTTCGAGTTGCCGGCGCGATCCGTCGACTGGGCGGTGATCTGGTGCTTGCCCGGCGCGAAGGGCTCGATGGGCGTGAAGGTCCACGAGCCCTTCTCGTCGGCCGCCGTGGCGCCGATGCGCTGGCCGTCCCGAAAGATCTGGATGGTATTGAACGCCTCGGCCGTCCCCAGGAACGTCGGAGCCACCGCGTTGGTGACGGCGTCGGCCTGCGAGGCCCCCGTGTCGGACTCCGCCGAGAGGCCCGTGATGACGGGCGCGGGAGGCCGCACCCCGTCGTAGGTGACGACAAAGGCGGTGGACATCGCCCCGATGTTGCCGGCCCGGTCGATGGCCCGGGCCTGCACGGCCGACTCGCCCACCGCCAGCGACGCGTCGAGCGTGTAGGCCCACGTGCCATCCGTGGCGACCGGCACGGTCTTGACGGCGACGCCGTTGATGTACACGTCCACGAGCGTGCCTGCCTCACCCGTGCCGATGATCTGTGGCATCGACAGCGAGGTGACGCCGTCCGTGCTCGAGGGGCCGGTGTCGTCACCCGGCGCGAGGCCGCGCACCTGCGGCGGACTCGGGGCCGTGGTGTCCACCTCCACCACCACGGGCTGGCTGGTGGCACTGAAGTTGCCAGAGGCATCAGAGATCCGCACGGACAGGGCGTGGCGGCCGTCCGAGAGGGGGTCAGTGGGCGCCACTGTCCACTTGCCCGTGATGCTGACGGTGTCGCTGCCGAGCCGCGTGGTGCCCTCGAACAGCTCCACCATCATCCCGGGCGTGCCCGTTCCCGAGAGCACCGGCCGGTCGAACCGGGTGATGCCATCGGTCTGGGAGAGGCCCGTGTCCTGGTCGAGCGGCAGGGCAGCCGTGGGCGCAGCGAGGGCGCCAGAGCTCGGGGCCACCCGGACGTTGAGGGCCGTGGAGCTCGGGCTCGTATTGCCGGCCGGGTCGGTGAACACGGCCGTGATGGCGTGGAGGCCAGCCGCCAGCTCCGTCGAGGGCGTGAAGGCCCACTCGCCCGCCCCGTCGGCCTGCGTCGTGCCGAGCTCCGTCGTGCCTGCAAACACGCGCACCAGGCTGCCAGGCTCGGCGGTGCCCTCGATCGTCGGCCGGGGGTTCTGCGTGACGTGGTCGGTGGCGGAGGTGCCGCTGTCCGTGGTGGCCGAAAGCCCCGTGATGGTGGCCGCCTCGGTGATCAGGGTGTCCACCGTGACCGTCATCGCCGGCGAGGGCGCGCTGCGGTTGCCCGCCGCGTCGATCGCGACGGCGCTCAGGGCATGCTGCCCCTCGGCCAGCGCGGTTTCCGGCGTGAATTCCCACGCGCCCACCTGGTTGGCCTTGACGGTGCCGATCGGGGTGGCCTCGCCGTTGTCGAAGATCTCGATGATCGCGTTGGGCTCGGCCTTGCCCGCGAGGGTGGCCGTCCCGACGCGGGTGATGCCGTCGGCCGGGCTGGCCCCGCTGTCCGGGCTGATGCCGAGCAACTCGGGGGCTGCGGGGGCCGTGGCGTCGATGACGATGGTCAGTGGCGCGGCCAGGCCGCTGGGGTTGCCGGCCTCGTCGTAGGCCACGGCCGCAATGGAATGAGACCCGGGCAGCAGGGCCTTGGTCGGGGTGAAGGTCCAGGCCCCCGTGGCGTCGGCCGAGGTGAAGCCCAGCGACTGGGCCCCGTCGTACACCTCGATGCGGGCCAGGGGCTCGGCCGTGCCCTGGATCTTCGGCATCACGGCGTTCGTCAGCCCATCCGCCGCGCTGACGCCGGTGTCAGCGCCGGGGCCGAGGGCAATGGCCTTCGGGGCCGTCGGGGGCGTGATGTCGACCATCACCGTGAAGGTGCCCGCCGCTGCCCGCGAGTTGCCCGCAAGATCCACGGAGGCTGCGCTCAGGATGTGCTCGCCCGGCGTCAGGGGGGAGACGAGGTTCAGAGACCAGTTGCCCAGGCTGTCGGCAAGCGTGGAGCCGAGGATGCGCGTGCCCTCGTACACCTGCACGGTGCTGAACGCTTCGGCTTTGCCGACGATCAGAGGCCGGTCGTTGCGCGTGACACCGTCCGACGTGTTGAGGCCCGTGTCGGTGGTGCCGCCCAGGCCGGTGATGGTCGGCACCGCCGGCTCGGTGCGGTCGAGGGAGATCGTCGCCTTGGTGGAGGCGGCCCCCGGGTTCCCCGCCAGGTCCGTTGCGACGGCCGTGAACTCGTAGCGACCCTCCGGCAGGTTGACGGGCACCTGCCAGAAGCCGGAGGCGTCAGCCGTCACCACCGCCAGCGCCTGCCCCGAGGCCGCCTGGACGGCGATGCTCGCGCCGGGCTCGGCCGTGCCACGCAGCACCGGGTTCGGGTCGTTGGTGAAGCCGTCGAGCGGCGAGGCCCCGCTGTCCGTCGCCGTGGTCAGGCCCAGGATGACGGGCGCGGCAGGAGCCGAGAGGTCGACCCGGACCACCATGGGCACCGACGGCACGCTGAGGTTGCCCCCCGCGTCCTCGGCCACCACCGTCACCACGTGTGCCCCCTCCGCAAGCTTGCCCGCAGCCGGCAGGGTGAGGCTCCAGGCTCCCGTCGCGTCGGCCTTGACGGTGCCCAGGACGTTGGCGCCGGCCACGATCCGCACGGTGGCATTGGCGTCGGCCGTGCCCACGAACGTGGGGGTCTCGAGCCGCGTGACGGCATCCGTCGTGGAGGCCCCCGTGTCGGAGGCGAGGGCCAACCCCAGCGTGGGACGGCTGACGGGCGGCTGGCTGTCGATCGTGACGGTGAAGGTGGTCGCCGCGGCCGCGTTGCCCGCCTGATCGACGGCCTCGGCCCGGAGGGTCGCGACCCCCTCGGGCATCGCCGTGGCCGGCCGGTACCGCCACGTGCCCGTGGCGTCAGCGGTGGTGGAGCCCAGCAGCGTCTGGTCCTGGTAGATGTCGATGCGCGCGCCCGCCTCGCTGGTCCCGACCAGGGTGGGGAAGGCGTTGCGGGTGACCCAGGCCGAGGGGCCGGTCTGGCTGCCGTCGACCGGCGCGAGCGAGGTGACGACGGCCGCGTCAGGGGCCGTCTGGTCCACCGTGACGCTGTAGCCTGCGGACATCTTGGTGGCGTTGCCGGCTGCGTCGCGCGCCACGGCGGTGAAGACCGTCAGGCCCTCGGCGAGGGCCTCCGGCGTGAACCGCCACACCCCATCCGCCCCCGTGGTGGTCGTCCCGCTCTTGGCGCCGTAGAACAGCTCCACCGTGGTGCCGGGCTCCGCCGTGCCCACGAGCTGGGGCGAGGCCTTCGCGGTGATGGCATCCCTGGGGTCATCGCCGGAGTCGGACGCCGGATCGAGGCCGAGGATGGTCGGGGGGGTCGCCGGGGCCGTGCGGTCGAGCAGGACCTGGGTCGGGGCGGCACTCCAGGACTGGTTGCCGGCCTTGTCCGTCGCAAACGCCAGCAGGTCGTGGGGGCCCTCCGTGAGCTCGGTGGCGGGCCGGAAGGTCCACTCGCCCGTCTCATCGGACACCGTGCTGCCGAGCAGGGTCGCGCCATCGTAGACGTCAACCTTGGCGCCTGCCTCGGCGTTGCCCTTGAGGATGGGCTGAAGCAGGTTCGAGACCGTGGCCGTCCCTGCGTCGGTGGCCACGCCAAGCACCGTCGGGGCGCCCGGCGGGGCGGCGTCGACGGTCACGTTGAGGGCGTTGGAGTCCGCGCTGGCGTTGCCCGCCGCATCGAGCACCTTGGCCGTCAGCGCGTGGGCCCCGGGGGTGAGGGCCTTGGTGGGCAGCAAGGACCACGCCCCACTGCCATCGACGCGGGCCTGGCCGACCAGGGTGTCGCCGTCGTAGACCTGCACCACCGCGCCGGCCTCACCGGTGCCGGCGAGCACGGGGCGGGCGTTGAACGTCACCAGGTCGGCGCCCGTCAGCGTCTGCCCGCTGGTGGCGAGCGCCGTGAGGGTGGGGGCCGCAGGGGCCACCGTGTCGACCTCGATCGTGAGGGCGGCGGACTCGGCACCCACGTTGCCCGCCACGTCCATCGCGATCGCCTTGAAGGTGTGGCTGCCCGGCAGCCGGGCCGGCACCTGGAGGGACCAGCGGCCCTGCAGATCGGCGGTCGCCGTGCCGAGCAGCTCGGTGCCCTCGAAGACCTGCACGGAGGCCAGCGGCTCGGCCGTGCCCACGAGGGTCGGGTCCGCGTCCATGGTGACGAGGTCGAAGGGGTTCAGGCCGTTGTCCGATCCGACGGCGAGGCCCAGCGTGGGCGCCGCCGGCGCGGCAGCGTCCACCACGAAGGTCCTGGCGGCAGAGACGCCACTCAGGTTGCCAGCCGCATCCAAGGCCACGGCCGTGACGGTGTGAGCCCCGTCGGCCAGCAGGCCCGGCACCTCGACCGTCCACTCGCCCGTGGCACTGGCGACGATCGGCCCCAGCTTCGTCACCCCGTCGAGCACCAGCACCACGGTGGCGTTGGGCTCGGCTGTCCCCTGAAGCGTCGGCGACGCCTGGTTCGTGATGCTGTCGGCCTGCCCGGAGTCCGTGGCCGGGGTCAGCCCGAGCACCACCGGGCTGGAGGGCGTCTGGCGGTCGACCGTGACCAGCACGGGGGCCGTGAACTCACTGGCGTTCCCGGCCACGTCCAGGGCGCGGGCCTTGACCTCGAGGATGCCATCCTGGGCTGGCGTGGCGGTCGCGGGCACGACGAAGGTCCACGATCCGTCGATGTTGACGTGCGTCCGTCCCACGGCCTGGCCATCGACGAAGACCTCGATCACCGGCCGATCGGTGGCAGGCGTGTCGGCCGGGACGGTGAGGCGCCCCGTCACCATGGGCGTGAGGCCGCCCGTCACGGCGTCTTCTCCCGCCCGGCCCGTGTCGCTGCCCGTCACCAGCAGGGGCGCCCCGAGGGTGGGGACGTCCGGGGCGATGGTGTCGACGCGGATCGACCGCGCGGGGGAGGCCCCGGGCCCCTCGTTGCCCGCCAGGTCCTGGATGCGGGCCGTGATGGCGTAGCTGCCATCGGCCAGCCGTTGCTCCTCCGTGAGGGTGTAGCGCCACGTCTTGCCATCCGGCTCGAAGGTGGCGCGCCCCAGCAGGACGTCGCCGTTGTAGACGTTGACCAGGGTCCCTGCCGGCGCCGTGCCGCGGACCGTCGGCAGCGTCTCGTTCGTGATGGAGTCCACCGGGCTGAGGCCCGTGTCGGAGGAGGCCTCGAGCCCGATCATCACGGGGCGAGCGGTGGGGGCGGTGGTGTCGATCGTGACGACCTTCACCTCGGAGCGCTTGCCCGGGTTGCCCGTCTCGTCGGTGGCAACGGCTGCGAGGTTGCGCGCGCCCTCGGCCAACCCCGCGAAGCCGTCCACCGTGGCCAGGTCGAGCGTCCAGGCCCCGTCGTCGTCCGCCACGGCGGAGCCGATGAGCTTGCTGCCGTCGTAGACGTCCACCCGCGCCCGGGCCTCGGTGGTGCCGACCAGCACCGGCCGCGTGTTGTTCGTCAGCTGATCGATGGCGCTCTCACCCGAGTCCGTGGCCTCCGTGATCCCCGTGATGACGGTGTCCTGAGGCCCCGTCACGTCGATGGTGACGACGACGGGCAAGGAGAGGGTGCTGACGTTGCCGGCCACGTCCGTCGCCTGTGCGACGATCTGGTGCTCGCCCTCGGCGAGCTTGCTGGTCTGGAGCTGCCACAGGCCCTCCGAGTCCGCGTACACCTTGCCCAGCGAGGGCCCCCCCACCCCGTCGAACAGCTCGACCTCGGCGAACGCCTCCGCGCTGCCGCTGATGAAGGGTTGCTGCGTCAGGGTGCGGTCATCGCCCTGGCGACCGGAGTCCGACCCTGCCACGAGCGCCATGTCACCCGGCGCGGCTGGGGCCGTCCGGTCGAGCGTCAGCACCAGCGCTGGCGAAGCGGGCCCCGTGTTGCCGGCGGCGTCGGTCGCCGTGGCCGTGAGCACCACGTCCCCCTCGTCGAGGTTCACCTCTGCCGTCCAGCGGCCCTGGGCGTCCGCCACGATGGGCGCCCCCGAGACGGTCTCAACGGGCGTGGTCCCCGCCAGGAGCGTGATGGTCGAGAGCGGCTCGGCGGTGCCCGTGAGCACGGTGGTGGCCAGGTTCGTCAGGTTGTCGTCCGGGAGCCGGCCCGAGTCGGAGGCGGTCTCGAGGTCGATGGCCCCCGGAGCCTCCGGCAGCGTGGTGTCGATCGTGATCGCCAGGGGCGACGACTTCGGCCCCAGGTTGCCCGCCCCATCCGTGGCCTGCGCCGTGATGGAGTGGAGGCCCTCGGCCAGCGGGGCCACGCCGAGGGTCTGGAGGTCGAGGGTCCAGTCACCCTGCCCATCCGCCCGGGTCGTCCCGAGCGAGGTCGTGCCATCGAACAGCTCCACGGTGGCGTAGGCCTCGGCTTGACCTGAAAACCTGGGCTGCACCACGTTGGTGAGGTTGTCGCCCTGGACGCCGGAGTCGCTGGCGAGCGTCAGGGGCTCGATCGTGGTGTCTCGGGGCCCGGCCTGGTCCACCGTGATGGTGAGGGGGCCAGAGGCCGCGCTCTTGTTGCCAGCCAGGTCAATCGCCAGCGCCGTGATGCTGTGGGTGCCCTCGGCCAGCGGCGCCTCGGGGGTGAAGCTCCAGCTGTTGTCGGCGTTGACCACCGTGGTGCCGAGCAGGGTGTCCCCGTTGTAGACCTCGATGCGGGTGCCCTGCTCGCCGACCCCCTTGATGGTGGGAGGGTCCACCTTGGTGAGCCCGTCAAGCGGCGAGTCGCCGGTGTCGGTAGGCTCCTCCAGCCCCAGCTGGCTGGGAACGGGCGGTGGGGTCTGGTCGAGCGTCATCTTGAGCTCGCCGGAGGCGTCGCTGACGTTGCCCGCCAGGTCCGTGGCGCGCGCCACCAGGGTGCGGACGCCCTCCTGCGGCAGCTGCACGGTGGCGGTCCACTCGCCGAAGGCATCCGCCTGCACGGCCTTGCCGAGCGCCTTGGTCGGCGCGGAGGCATCGAAAAGCTCGATGAACGCGTAGGGCTCTGCCGTCCCCGAGAGCGTGACGGGGTTCTCGGCCGTCACGAGGTCCAGATCAGAGTCACCCGTGTCGCTGTC
>JAYKHL010000012.1:0-5091 GCA_035284865.1 Candidatus Sericytochromatia bacterium
GGTGTGTCACTCAGTGCTCCTCGTGCCCGTGCCCGGCCGCGCCCGGCGCAGCCGCCGGCGCGAAGCCCTCCGCGTAGCTGATGGCGGCCTGCGCCCTGCGCTGCGCCAGCCAGGCCTCGAAGGCCTCCTTGCGCCGCTGCTCCCCGAGCCGCCGGGCGATCTCGGCCCGCACCTCGACGAAGGGGAGCGCCCGGGCGGCCCGCCGCTCCTCGGCCTTGATGAGGTGCCAGCCGAACTGGCTCTTGACGGGCTTCGAGATCTGGCCGGGCTTCAGCGCGAAGGCCGCCTCCTCGAAGGGCCGGACCATCCGACCTCGGGCGAAGAAGCCAAGGTCGCCGCCTCGCGAGCCGCTCCCCGGGTCCGTGGAGTGCCGGCGCGCCAGCGTGGCGAAGTCCCCCCCGCCAGCAAGCTCGGCTGCCAGCCGGCGGGCGAGGGCCTCCTCCTTCACGAGGATGTGGCGGGCCCGCACCTCCTCGGGCTGGCGGTACATGTCGCGGTGGGCCTCGAAGTAGGCCCGCACCTCTGCCTCCGGCGGCTCGGTCGCGCCAGCCAGCGCTGCCGCCAGGCGGTCCTTGCGCATCCCGGCTGCGATCTGCACCCGCAGCCCGTCGAGCGTCCCGCCCTGCTCGGCCAGCATCTGCTCGAGTTGCTCGGGCTTGGGGTAGCTCTTGCGCCCCCGCTCCAGCTCGGCCTCGACCAGGGCGTCCGGCACCAGCACGCCGCGCCGGGCCGCCTCCTGCCGCACCAGCTCGCGGTCGACGAGCTCCCGCACCACCGAGGTGCGCAGATCCGCCTCGATCTGGTGGCCTGCCGGGCTGTCATAGTCCACGTTGAAGCGCTGCCCATAGCGAGCCCTGGCGCGCTCGAAGAGCTCCGTGTAGGCCCCACGCGGGATGCGGGCGCCGTCAACCGTCGCCACGCTGCCGGCATGTCGCTCGGCCCAGCGGGCGATGCCCACCGCCGTCGCCCCGATGACGGTCGCAGCGAGCAGCCCGAGCAGGGCGCGCTTGCGGCGGGCCGCCGGGGACTCTGGCCCGGCGACGCCCGGGTCGCCCGGCAGCGGTTCCGCAGGCGAGACAGCGGGCGTGGCGGAGGCGGCCCGGGAGACGGCGCCCCCCTGGTCAGGCGGGGGCTCCGCCAGGGAGGGCTGCTCCGGGTGGCCCGAAGCGGCAGCTTGAGGTTCTGTCGGGTCCAACGGGGGCTCCTTCAGGCGCGAGCGGCGAGGCTCGCCGTGAGGGGGGTCAGCAGCTTCTCGAGCGCGACGAGCTGCTCATCCGGCAACAGCCGGGTGCGATCGAGCTGCAACTCGGCCGGCGTGAACTTCCAGTTCACAAGGCCCTTGTCCCCGGCCTGCGCCTTGTAGAAGGCCGAGGCGGGCACGGCGCCCTGCACGCGGATGAACTTGGTGTCGGACCGGATGGCCGTGAGGCCGAGCTCCGTCGCCAGCAGCTTCAGGCGCACCACCCGCAGCAGGTTGCGGACGCAGGTGGGCAGCGCCCCGAAGCGGTCCTTCCACTCGGCCTCCAGGATCTCCAGCTCGCGCTCCGATGTGACGCCCGCCAGCCTGCGGTACTGCGCCATCTTGTCGCCGCCCTCGCCGAGCCAGTCGTCGGGGATGAAGGCCGAGACGTGCAGGTCGACCGTCGTGGGCTCCGCGGCGGCCTCGACGACGTGCCCGCGGGCCTCCTCGATGGCCTCCTCCAGCAGCCGGGTGTAGAGGTCGAAGCCGACCGTCACCATGTGGCCGTGCTGCTCGGCCCCGAGCAGGTTGCCGACGCCGCGGATCTCGAGGTCGCGCATGGCGATCTGGTAGCCCGAGCCCAGCGCCGTGAACTGCTGGATGGCGCCGAGGCGATCGCGGGCCTCGTCCGTGAGCTGCTTGCCGGGCTTGTAGTAGCAGTGGCAGTAGGCCTTGGTCTCGGAGCGGCCCACGCGGCCGCGCAGCTGGTAGAGCTGCGCGAGGCCGAGGCGATCGGCATCGTCGATGATCATCGTGTTCGCGCGCGGGATGTCGAGGCCGCTCTCGATGATGGTGGTGCACAGCAGGATGTCGAACTCGCCCTCCTTGAACGCGAGCATGATGTCCTCGAGGTCGTCCTCCGACATCTGGCCGTGGGCCACCCGCACGCGGGCCTCGGGCACCAGCCCGTTGAGCTGGGCCGCCACCTCCAGGATGGACTCCACCCGGTTGTGCAGGAAGAACACCTGTCCCCCACGCTCGAGCTCGTGCAGGATGGCCCCGCGCACGGCGTCCGGATCGTAGGGGCCGACGAAGGTCTTCACGGGCTGCCGGTTCATCGGTGGTGTCGCGATGAGGCTCATGTCGCGGGTGCCGGAGAGGGCCATGTACAGCGTGCGTGGGATGGGCGTGGCGCTCATCGTGAGCACGTCCACGAGCCGCTTGACCTGCTTGAGGCGCTCCTTGTTGGCGACGCCGAAGCGGTGCTCCTCGTCGATGATGACGAGCCCGAGGTCCTTGAAGCCGAGGTCCTTGCCCAGCACGCGGTGGGTGCCCACCACGAGGTCAATCTCGCCCGTCTTGAGCCTGGCGACGACCTCGCGCTGCTCCTTGGGCGTGCGGAAGCGTGAGAGCAAGCCCACGCGCACGGGGTAGGGCGCGAAGCGCTCTCGGAAGACCATGTAGTGCTGCTGCGCGAGCACGGTGGTGGGGGCGAGCAGGGCCACCTGCTTGCCTGCCATGACGGCCTTGAAGGCGGCCCGCAGGGCCACCTCCGTCTTGCCGAAGCCGACGTCGCCGCACACCAGCCGGTCCATGGGCCGGGGCCGCTCCATGTCGCGCTTGGTTTCCTCGATGGCCTTGGCCTGGTCGATGGTGGGCTCGTAGGGGAAGGCCTCCTCCAGCTCGCGTTGCCAGATGGTGTCGGGCGGGAACGCGTAGCCGTCGAGGCTGGCGCGGGCGGCGTAGAGCTTGACGAGGTCGTCGGCCAGCTCCTTGAGACCCTTCTTGACGCGCTTCTTGGTGTTCTCCCACTCGACCCCGCCCATCTTGTGGAGCTTGGGCGCGGTGCCCTCGCCCGCGGCGCGGTAGCGGTGGAGCTGGTTGACCTGGTCGACGGGGACGTAGAGCTTGTCCTCGTTGTGGTAGACGAGCGAGAGGTACTCCCGCTCCTGCCCATCGACGGCCAGCCGCGTGAGGCCGACGAAGCGCCCGATGCCGTGCTTGGCGTGCACCACGTGGTCGCCCGGCTTGAGCTCGGCGGCGCTGGCGAAGGAGGCGCCCTGGTAGCTGAACTTCTTGTGGTGGCGGGCGCTCGCGCGGCGCTGCTGCCCGAAGAGCTCCAGGTCCGTGAGCACCACGAGCCGCAGCGCGGGCACCGTCAAGCCCGCCACGAGGGCGTCGCGCACCACCCAGACACCACCAACCGTGCCCGAGGCGTCCTCCGGCGGGGTGGCCAGGGCCGCGTTGACGCCGCGCTCGTCGAGGATGGCGAAGGCGCGCTGAGGCTGCTGCGTCACGATGACGACGCGCTCGCCCGCATGCTGCCATTCGTTGATGCGGATGGCGATCTGGTCAAAGTCGCTGTGGAACCGCGGGGCCGCCGGGGCGTCAAAGACCAGCGCCCCGCCGCTGCGGCCCGTGAAGTCGAGCTGCGGGCGGCCATCGCCGAGCAGCGCCAGGGTGGCCGCATCCACGTGCAGGCCGTAGGGCAGCGGGACCATGTCGCCCCCCTCGACGGCGCGCTTCAGGGCCGCGTCCTGCGCCGTGATCCACCTCGTGAGGTCCCCGAGGAGGTGCTCCCGGTCGTCCCAGACGAGCCCGGAGCCGGCCGGGAGGTAGTCGGCCAGCGTGCCCATCCGCGCGTACACGAAGGGCGCGTAGGCCTCGCAGCCCTCGAAGTAGCCGAAGGACGCGAAGCGCGACAGGTCCTGGTCCGTCTTCGCCTTCAGACGGCCGGCCACGAAGCTGAGCTTCTTCTGGGCGGCCGTGAAGGCCTCGCGGATGCGCGCCTCGATGGCCGGCCAGCCCGCCTCGGGCAGCACGAGGGCGCGCGTCGGGTACAGCGTGAAGGCCGACAGCGCGTCGCCGCTGCGCTGCGAGTCCGGGTCGAAGCCGCGCATGCGCTCGATCTCCTCGTCGAAGAACTCGATGCGGACGGGCGTGTCGAGGTGGGGCGGGAAAAGGTCGAGGATCTCGCCGCGGCGGGAAAACTCGCCGCGGGTCGAGACCTCGGCCGCGGGGCGGTAGCCGAGCCGCACGAGGTGGCCGACGAGCGCCGTGGGGGCGATGGCCTCGCCCACCCGCAGCGTCCGGGCCGCGGAGCCCCAGTCTTCAGGATGGGGCAGGCGCTGGGCGAGCCCCTTCGCCGTCGTCACGACCCACGTCGCCTCGCCCCCGACGAGGGCCGACAGGCACGCCTGCCGCTGGGACAGCAGCTCGTCCTCGGGCGAGACGCCCTCGTAGGGCGAGGTCTCGATGCCCGGGAAGTACCAGGCGTCCTGCCCGAAGCTCTCCAGCTCCGCGAGCCAGCGGCGGGCGTGCTCGGCATCGCGCGTGACGACGAGGCCGCCCGGCAGCTTGGCGGCGAGGGCCGCCGTCAGCAGGGGGCGGCCTGCCTCCGCCACGCCGCTGACGGCGATCGGCTCGGCCGGCTGGGCGGCCCAGAGGGCCTGCGCGCGGGCGGGGAGGCCAGCGGCGTCGAGCCAGTGTTTGAGGTGGCGGAGGGACATGGGGCGAAACGCGCGGCGGGGAGGGTGGGCCGTCCATTCTAGCACCTGGGTGGACCGAGGGCCTGGACCGGTGTCGGATACGCCGCGCCGAGGTCGGGCCGGCTGGCGCGAGGTCTGCCCGAGGCAGGCCCCCGCGGCCAGGCCCAAAGGAGCCCCGCTTCGGCGCGCCATTGTAGCACCTCGATCCGGCTGCGACCCGGTGGCGTGGCAGGCGCCCGTCAGGGACGGTCAGCCCCCGCCACCTCGAAGCCCACCACGTTGCGCGCGTCGCGGCTGAAATCGATGCCCACGAGGGTGACGGTGACGCCGGGCTTCTTGTATTTTTCCGCGTAACCCTTGGCCTGCAACTGCGCGAGGGCGCGGCCTTCTGGCACCTGCTCGACGACCTTGAACTCGAAGAGG
>JAYKHL010000013.1:0-12280 GCA_035284865.1 Candidatus Sericytochromatia bacterium
CTGCGCCCCTCGCCTCGACCTCCAGGGTCCCCCGGTTGGCCTCCCGCACCGTCACGCCCCCCGGCGCGCCCGCCGGCGCGTCAGCCGCCCAGATCAGCTGGGCGAGCAGCTTGAAGAGCCGCTCGACGTCGTCCCCACCCGTCACCAGCCACCGCTGAGGCGGGGCCGGCGCCCCCGAGGCCTCGGGCCGCACGCCCAGCAGGTGCAGCAGGCCGCGGGCGGCCTCCTCGAAGGCAGCGGCCCGGGTGGGAGCCCAGAAGGCCAACCCCACGTCGGCAGGATGCGGCAGCACGCGGTGACCGCGCGCGGGACGCCGCGCTCCCGCCGTCACGTGACGGAGGTCGCTCACTGGCGAGGCCTCAACAGGGGGTGATTCCGGTACGCCCGGGTCTCCCGCTCGATGGTCACGTGCTGGCCCTGCCGCTCGTCGAGTCGCAGCTCCGTGAAGGCCCGCCCCGCGCCCGCTCGCAGCACGGCCCGGTGGGCATCTCGCGCCACCCGCAGGACGTCGTCCAGCTCTCCCTCCAGCGTGGTGCCCAGCGCATCCACCTCGTGGCGCAGGCCGCTTGCCCGCACCACCGCCAGCGCGGCCTCCACGTAGCGCCGCACGTCAGCCTCGCCCGTCGGGATGATGGTCAGCTCCGCCACGATCATCGTCGTCCTCCCCTCTCAGCCGTCCCCGCGCGATGATGCGCCCGATGGCCCGGGGGACGAACCGTCGAGGAGGCCTCCGGGACTCACCCCCGCCGCGGGGACCCGGGCACGGCCCCCGGGGGGGGCGGGTGGCTGGTCAGGCCACGCGGGCCTCGGCGAGGCGCGCCCGCAGCGCCGCGAGGGCACCCTGCAGCCCCTCGGCGCCCAGCCGCAGCGCCGACGCGAGGGCGTTCACCTCGCCCGGGGCGTACCGATCGCCCATGAGCTGGTTCACGTACAGGAACTTCTCGGGCGAGACGCGCATGGCGCTGGCAGGGTCGTTGTAGAACGTGCGAACGAACTCCGCGAAGTCCTCCACGGGGTCCGTGGCCCCGTAGTCGCTGACCACGCGGGCGCGCTCGGCCACCTGCACGCTGGGGTCCTTGTAGTAGCGGCGCGGGGCCCCCGCCACCATGGCGTAGCCGTCGGCCAGCGTGCCGTCCTTCTCCCGCCAGCCAGAGAGCGCCGACCACTCCCGCACCAGCCGCTGCTCGTGCGCGGCCGCAGCCTGGGGCGACATCCCCGGCCGGCCCCCGATCTGGACGGCGTGGCCGGACTCGTGGACCAGGGTGCCCTCGGCCATCGAGACGCCGACGGCCTCGTCGGCGTTCGGCATGCGCATCGCGTCGTCAAAGAGCACGATCAGGTCCTTGTTGCCCGCCATCGCCGTGCGATACCCCATGGTGCCCCCCTGGTAGGCCGACGAGCCGGGCTTGTAGTACATCAAGGGCTTGCCGGTCTGGCGCGCCAGGGCCTCGGCCGCAGGCCCTCCCGGGGCCGAGGGGGCGCCCATGTTGACGTAGGTCGTCCCGGCCAGCCCCTGGGGCAGCTTGCCATTGGCTTCCATCCGATGAAGGGCGTTGTAGAGCTGGGAGACGCCCTGAGCCGTCCAGTCCTTGACCATCGGGTCCCGGCCCCGCGCCCACGCCTCGGGCGCGGGGTACTGCCCCGCCTCCCGGTGCACGGCCACGTCGAAGCGCTGCTCGATGGCGGCAGCAAGCCGCCCCACCACCGCCCGGTGCTGCTCGGCCGTCGCCCCCCCGAGCCCGCTGAAGGCCGCCTGGCGAACGCCCTCCGGCAGCCGGGCGAGGTCCGCCACGAAGTTGGCCTTCTGCTGGACGGTCATCCCGCGCGTGAGCTCCCCGACCAGCGCCGGCGGCCCCCCCGACAGCCGCCCGAGCTGGCCGTCGAGCAGCCTCGTCAGGTGGGCATCGAAGTCCAGCAGGGTGGCCTTCTCCGCGGCGAGCCCCGCGACGGCCTCGGCCCGCTGGGCGTCAGGCAGCACCCGCAGCCGGTCCCGCAACAGCCGCACCTGCTCCGCGCGGGCCAGGGCCTCCGGGTAGGCCGGCCGGGCCGCCTTGAGGGCCGCATCGGGCACCTCCAGCCCCTCCAGGACCCGGGCTGGCACCCCCAGCTCGCCGAGGATGCGGCGGTTCACCATCGCGTCGAGCTCGTAGTACCCCGGCTGGCCCCGCCGCAGCGCCTCGTTCACGGTCCGCACCAGCAGCTTCAGGTTGCGTGGGTCCTCGCTGGTCATGTCCCGCAGCAGGGAGACCAGCAGGCGCGGGTCCAGCTCGCCCTTCGGGAGCACGATGCCCGCGTCCGTCAGCAGCCTGCGGGTCACGGCCAGCCGCAGGCCGTCGACGTCCGGGCCCGCCGCCGCCTGGGCCGCGACCTTGAGGTAGCGGCCGCTCTGGCCGGTCGCGAAGTGATCCGTGAAGCCCCGCAGGGCCTTCAGGTCCTCGGCCTGGAGCTTGGCCGCCTCCAGGCGGCTGAAGAAGGGCCGGGTGACGCCCCGCTCGGCGTACAGCAGGCGCTCCGCCTCCAGCGTCAGCGGCGCGGCCCCCGTGAGGCCCTGCGCCAGGCCGGCGTTGATGCCCCGCACCGCGTCCGCGAGGTCGTAGTTGCTGCGGAGGGTCTGGAGGTAGCGCCGCGTCCCCACCATGTCGGCGATGGGCATCGCCTCGTGGACCTGCACGCCGTGGGCCCCGAGGTAGTTGGCGTGGACGATGCCGCGGACGTCTTGCACCATCTGCAGCCGGAGCGGCCGGGCGTCAGGGGTCTTCAGGAAGGCCTCGAACGTGTCGCGCGACAGGCCGGGCTGGGCCTGGGAGGCTCGCGTGAAGTAGTGCTCCCGGACCTTGCCCCGCACCTCCGTGACGAAGCGATGCCACATGTCGCGGTCGGCCCGGATGGCGTCGAAGTTGACGGCATCCGGATCGATGGCCGCCCGGGCCTGGCGCATCGCGGCGGGCGTGTCGCCCTCCACGCGCAGCTCGGCCCGCGCCGCCCGGGCCTGGGCCTCGCTGGCCTGGCCCCTGGCCTGAGGCTCAGCCGGCGCCGCGCCCTGGCGGGCCCGCAGGCGCGCGATGCCGTGCCGGATGATGCGCCCCGCCGCCCAGCTGGTGGCGTAGCTGGCGGCCGTATCCACCAGCTGGCGGGCGGTGCCGTCGGCCACGGCGTCCAGCTCTTCCTCACTGCCCGCGCGGGCGAAGCGCACGGTGGGAAAGACCACCATCGAGGCTGCCAGCCCCACGCCGACAAGCCGCATCAGGCCCGGCGAGACGACGCCGAGCGCCGCCCCACCGGCCATCACCGCCAGCGGCATCAGCTTGCGTCCCGGGGCAGCCCTGAGCTCCTCCCAGTGGCGCCGAGCCGTGGCGACCGGGTGGGTCAGCGCGTGGGCCGTGCGGTGCAGCTTGTCGACGGCGGCCCCGGGCAGGGCCGTCACGGTCTCGCCCCAGCCCTGCGCGACCTTCGCGGCCCCGGACCGCTGGGCAAAGGTGGGCGACGGCGTCTTGCCCACGGTCAGCGATCGGTTGCTCGCGACGTTCATCAGCCCACCTGCGCAGGGGCCTCCGCTCGGACGCCCGTGGATGACTTGTCGGCAGCCCGGTCCGAGATTCGGTAAAGCCTGCGTGGTGTTTGACGAAAGACCTGATTAAGGCTGAGGCCGCGTGCCCCTGGCTCCGTGGCGGCCTCTCACCCGGCCTGCGCCCGGGCCGCGCTCAGCCGACCAGCCGAGCCAGCGCCACCTCGACCCGCGGGCGGGCGCCCCAGGCAGCCAGCCACCGCGCGGGCACCTCGGCCCCCGGTGCAGCCCCCAGCAGCAGGCCCAGCGCGAGCCCGCGTGCGGCCGAGTCCCCCCCGGCCATCACGTTGGCGATCAGGGCCCCCTCGAGGTCCCCAGCATGCGCCAGCGCCAGCGCCATGGTCGAAGGCAGCGCCCCCGCCACCCCGCAGGCAGGGCCCAGGGCCGCCACGGCCGCCACGGCACCCAGCTTGGCCGCCTCCTGCGCCTGTGCCAGCATGGCCCCGGCGGGCAGCACCTCGTAGCCCGCCGAGGCCGCCCGGGCGAGGGCCTCGGCCACCGGCGCCCCGGCCGCCGCGGCTCGCACGGCCCGCATCCAGAAGGCGGCCGCCTCGATCACCACCGGGTCGCGATGCGTGACGTCCGTCTGGGCCATCGCCACCCCCACGGCCTCCTCCTCCGACCGGTCCAGGGTCGCCGCCACCACCCCCGCCAGCCGGGCAGCCCCGCCCCAGTCCGAGGAGCCCGAGCCCGCCTCCAGCCAGTCAGCCCCGGCGGCCATGTTCGCCAGCGTCTGGCGCGTTGCTCCGTCCGCGTAGGCACCGGGATCGCCGGCCCAGCAGCCTTGCCAGGCCTCGGCCCAGGCCCGGGCGTCGAAGCGCCCGCCGGCGTCTGCGACGGCCTCCAGCAGCAGCAAGGCCTGGAGGCCGTAGTGGGTCTGGCCGCCGCGCAGCTGCCCCGCGTGGTAGCTGTCTGCCGGCGGCGCCTCCAGCTCGATCAGGCGGCCCCAGCGGGCGGCAATGGCGGCGGGATCGTAGACCCAGTGCGCAGGCAGGGCCAGGGCGTCGGCCACGAGCGAGGCCGTCACCAGGGTGTGGGCAGGGTGGGACATGGACACCTCCTTGGGGGATGCTTCATGACACCGGTGTCGCAGGCTCCCGTCAAGCGCGCGGGCGACCGGGGCGCGGCCCGCTCGCTCTTGCCCGTCGACGAGGCCCCTGGGCTCCGGCACGGGCCGGCCGCCGGGTGAGGGGCTGAAGCTAGAGCACCGATCAGGTCAGGAGCGCGAGTGGATGGCGACGGGCAGGCGTCCAGGGGCCAGGAACGTCGAGGGAGCGTGCCCGGAGGCACGTGACCGAGGCGTGACGACGTCCCTGGGCGTCAGAACGAGCCAGCCGCCGGGCGAAGGCTTGATTGGTGCTCTAGGCAAAAATGCCTAGCGGGTCTTCCGGCCTTTCGCGGAGGCGGGCGCGCCCCACGGGGGTGTACGATGGCGAGGTCCCCCCTGCGAGCCAGCCATGCGCGCCACCCTCCTCGCCCTCGGGCTCTCAACGCTCTGGACGTGTCTGGCCTCGCTGGGCGCGCTGGAGCCGCTGGAGCGGCTGACGGTGCAGGCCCGCTACGCCTTGCGGCCGGCCCGGGCCGCCCGCGCGCCCGTGACGGTGGTCGCCATCGACGAGCGGGCCCTCGCGCACCACGGCCGCATGCCGTGGGACCGGCGCACCTTCGCCCGGTTGCTGGACCGCCTGGCCGCCCAGGGCGCCCGCGTGGTGGGCCTCGACGTGGCCTTCGCGGAGGCCGCCGGCGACCCGGCGGAGGATCGCGCCCTGCTCACGGCGATGCACGGCGTCCCGACCGTGCTGCCGATGTTCCTGGCCTACGCCGACACGGGGAGGCAGGCGACACGCGCCGTGGAGCCGCTGGCGCCTCTGGCCGCCGCCGCCGTCGCGCTCGGGAGCGTCCAGCTGTCGTCTCGACCGCAGGCGGAGGTGTGGGAGCTGGAGCCCTACCAGCGCGTCGACGCGCGCTGGGTGCCGGCCTTCCCGGTGGCCGTGGCGGGGGCCTACCGCGGGCAGGCGTGGAGCGCCCCCGCCACGGCCTTCCCGTGGAGAGCGCAGCCGACCTACCTGAACTTCGACAGCCCCGTCGGCGGCCTGGCGATCTCGGCCGCCGACGTCCTCGCGGGCCGCGTGCCCCGGTCGGCCGTGGCAGACCGGATGGTGCTGATCGGGGCCACGGCCACGGGCCTGCCGGACACGAACTTCGCGGTGGCCGATCCCCGCCGCGGGCCCGTCTCGGGCGTCGAGCTGGCCGCCGTGGCGATCGACAACATGCTGGGCGACCGGTTCTTGCGACGCCTGGACCTCCCGGCCCTGGCGGGCGTGATGGGGCTGCTGGCCCTCGGCCCCGGCCGCTGGCTGACACGGGGCGCGGACGGGCCAGCCCGGCGCACGGCCTGGCTGGTGGGGGCGCTGGCGGCGTGGGGGCTGCTCGCGGCGCTCGCCTTCCAGGCCAGCGTGTGGCTGGAGGCCATCCCCGTGGTGGGCCTGCTGGCCTCGTGCTTCCTGGTGGGCGTGGCCGCCGAGCGGACGGACCTGCTGCGCAGCCGCAACGCGCTGCTGGTGCGCTACGGGTCCGACCTGGCGGGCGAGGCCCAGCGGCAGCGGGAGCGCATCGAGGGGGAGCTGCACGACGGGCTGCAGCAGCACCTCGTGGTGATCGGCCGGGAGGTCCGCGCGCTGCTGAAGCTGGGAGGCCCGCCGGTCGCCGAGGCGCGCCTGCGGGTTCTGGCCGCGCAGACCGAGGAGGCGCAGGCCGAGGTGAAGCGGCTGCGCGGCGACCTCCTTCCGCCCGCGCTGCGACACGGTGGGCTGGCAGAGGCGCTGCCCGTGCTCGCGCTGGAGCACGGCCGGCGCAGCGGGCTCGACATCCAGGTCGCCGTCGGGACCTGGGAGCCGCTCGCGGAGGCCCGGGAGGTGGAGCTGTACTGGCTCGTCGTCGAGGCGCTGAACAACGCGGAGAAGCACGCCCGGGCGCGCGTGGTGGGGATCGGGCTGGATCGCACGGCGCGAGAGGCCGTGCTGACGGTCGCCGACGACGGCGTGGGCTTCAGCCCCCCGGCGCTGTCCCGGCCGCCCCAGGGGCTGGCGCACAGCGGCCTGCACCGGATGTGGCTGCGGATGCGCAGCCACCACGGCGATCTCACGGTGGCCTCGGCCCCGGGCGCGGGCACACGCCTGCGCTTCACGCTCCCCCTTGAACCGCGGAGGACCGACGCATGACAACCCCCGTTCGCGTGGTGGTGGTGGACGACCACCCGATGGTGCTGCGCGGCACGTGCGAGATGCTCGAGGCGGCGTCAGACCTCGTCGTGGCGGCCCGCGGCCGGGACGGCGAGGAGGCCCTGACGCTCGTCGCCGCCCACCGCCCTGACGTGCTGGTGATGGACGTGCAGATGCCCCGCCGCGACGGGCTCTCCGTCGTGCGGGAGCTGCGTGGCCGCGGGGATGCCACGGGCATCGTCATGCTGACGTCCGCCGACGACGAGACGACCATCCTGCGGGCGCTGCAGGCCGGCGCGAACGGCTACCTCCTCAAGACCGCCGACGAGGAGGAGCTGCAGCGCGCCGTGCGGCTGGTGGCAGAGGGCCAGCCGGCCATCCTGCAGCCGGAGGTCGCCCGCGCGATGATGGCGTCTTGGAAGACCGCCGGCGGCGAGGAGCCCCTGTCGGAGCGCGAGATCGAGGTCCTGCGGACCCTCGCCAAGGACCTCTCGAACAAGGAGATCGCGGCCCGGCTGGGCATCAGCGACCGCACGGTGCAGCAACACCTCTCGAACATCTTCTCCAAGCTGGGCGTGGCCTCCCGCACCGGGGCGGTGCTGAAGGCGCTGCGGATGGGCACCCTGACGCTGGAGGATGCCCGCTCATGAGGCCCCTCGTGCCCCCCCTCGTCCTGGCCCTGCTGGCCGCGAGCGCGGGCGCCGCGGCCTCCGCCCCGCCGCCCGCCGGGCCAGCCCCCGTCGCGACGGTGATCGAAGTGCAGGGGCCCGTGACCTGGCGGGAGAGCCCGCGGGCCGACTTCCGGGAAGCCCACGGGGGCGAGCGGCTCTTCGAAGGGGCCGTGGTGCGAACCGGACCCAAGGGCCAGGCCCGGCTGCAATGGCGCAACGGCGGCGACTTCCGGCTGATGCCCCTGAGCGAGCTGGAGGTGCCGGCCGACGAGGGCGTGCTGCTGAACCTCGGCAAGGTCTGGGCGTCGTTCCAGCAGAAGCTGCTCGCGCCCTTCTCCTTCCGCTCCCCGAGCGCCACCGCCGTGGTGCGGGGCACGATCCTGGCGGTGGGGCTGGCGCCTGACGGGACGACGTCTGTGGAGGTGCTCGAGGGCCGGGTGGAGGTCTCGAGCCGGCTGGGAGGGCCCGCCCGGATGCTGGAGCCGGGGCAGTCCCTGATCGTCTCTCCCTTTGGCCCCCTGGGGCCCATCGGCCCCGTGGCGCCGCCTCCCATGCCTCTGTTCGACCGACGCCTGCAGAGCCTCCCGGACGCGGACCTGCGGCCCGAGGGGGCCCCGCCTGGGGCCCTCGACTGGCTGCGCGGTCAGCGGGCTGCCGTGCGCCTGGGGCCCGCACGGGAACTGGAGCGGCATCGGCGTGGCGGCCTGCAGGGGCCCCCCCCGCGCCCCCCTGGCCTCAGCCGGGAACGCCTGCTCACGAGGCCGGGCACCGGCCCGGCGGGGCCCGAGGACCGCCGCTCGGGGGTGATTCCGGGGCCCCCGGACGGGCGCGGCCTCGAGCCCCGCCCCCGGGCCGGGGACGCCACCGATCGCCGTCCCGTGGCGGCTGATCCCGCCTACGCCTTCCCCGCCGGACGACCGAGGCCCCACGGCGCCCCGCCCCCTCGCTGCGCGCCCGTGGGCCTGCCGCCGGGGGCGCCTGCCCCCTGCCCCCCGGAGCCTCCACCGGGCGAGCGCGGCCCGGGGGGACGGCCGTGAGGCGCCTGGCCGCCCATCTGGGCGCCTGCGGGCTGGTGGCGTTGGGGGGGGCGGGCCCCGCCGAGGCGATCGCTTACGGGGGCTGGACCGCAGGCGCGTCGCTCGACACGTACTACAGCGACGTGGCGACCAGCGGCCTCACGATCGGCACCACGGCGCTGCCCACGGCCAGCCAGGACGTTGGCCTGAACGCGGGCCTGACCGTCGGCAACGTCTTCGTGCTGACGCCGGACGTCGACACCTGGGTGCTGGCGAGCGCCCAGGGGCGCGTCGGGGCCTGGGCCACGCCGGCGGCCATCGCCTGGAGTTCCCTGTTCTCGAACACCGTGTGGCGGCTGGACGGGGGCCAGGAGGCCTATGCCCTGCTGGGCGCGACCCGCTTCCTCGACGTGGGCTGGTACCGGGCGGTCGAGGGCGGCCTGATCCAACCGCTGTGGGAGGGCGCCCGCGGCAGGGTGCAGCTGGGTGGCGGTCGGTACACCACCGATGCGGGGAGCGGAGACTTCTGGATGCCAACGCTGGGCCTGGGGCTCGATCAAGCGTGGCCGACGGGCACGTCCGTGGGGGTGCGCTGGGCCTACCAGGCGCTGACCTACGCCACGGGCCGCGAGCCTCGTCAGCAAGCCTCGGCGGTGGCATCCCAGCGGCTCGGTGGGGGCTGGGAGGCGCACCTCCAGGTCCTGCGGACCTTCAGCGCCACCAGCGCGGACGGCTACGCGGGGACGGGGCTGGGCTACGAGTTCTGAGGGGGCGGGCTCGCTGCCTCCCCGCTGGCGGGTTCAGCCCCCAGCCAGCGCCCGGACGGCCGCCGCCCGCACCCGGGCGGAGCCGCTGAAGCGGGCGATGCTCTCGATGTGGTCCAGCGCGTAAGCGTTGGGCAGGTAGCGCCCGAGCGCGGTCACGGCAGCTTCCCTCACCTCGGCGGCCCCGCTGAAGCGAGCAATGTCATAGATCGGCTCGATGGCGGAACGGTGGCCGGCGCGCCCGAGGACCTGCACGGCGGACTTGCGCACGGCGGTCGACCCACTGAAGCGGGCGATGTCAACGATGGCCTCAACGGCCTCGGGCCGCCCCATGCGCCCGAGCGAGAGCACAGCCGCGTGACGCACGTCGGTCGATCCGCTGAAGCGGGCGATGTCCAGGATGGCCTCGACGGCCTGCGCGCCCCCCATGCGGCCGAGCGCCCTGACGGCTGCCGTCCGCACTTCCCGGGAGCCGCTGAGGCGGGCGATCTCGAGCACGGCACCGACGGCTTGCGCCCCCTGGTAGGCACCGAGGGCCGTCACGGCCTCCGCCTGGGTCTTGGCGGAGCCGCTGACCCTCGCCATCGTGAGGAGCCGTGCCACCACCCCCGGCGCGGGCCACTGCGGCGAGCGCACGTACTGGTCTCCACCGATGGTCAGGGTGGTGGTGGTGGTGGTCCGGGTGACGGTCTCGACGGTGGTGGTCTTCCGGATCTGAGGGGTGTTGGGGGCGACCGGACCAGGCATCAGCTTCTCTCCTCGCGCGCGACGCAGCAACTGAGAAGGTTATGGAAGAAGCTGTTAAGAAGCCTTCTTATCACCCGTTTCACGTTCGAATAAGCCAAGATTAAGGTTTGCCCCCCGGAGCCGCATCAAGGCCTCACCGCCCCAGCCGCTCGGCCACCGCCGCAACCCGCGCCGGTTCCTGCCTCGCGAGGAACCCTTCGGCCCAGGCAGCGGCCTTGCCCCCCTGGGCCTGGGCCCGCAGCAGGGCCTCCAGGTGGCCGTCCTGGAGCGCGGTGGCGGCCAGGCCGGGCTGGAAGCGGGTGAGGCGCCGGACCTGAAAGCGGGCGGGCGACCGGGTCGCGTGGTACAGGCCCCCCTCGCTCACGGCGAACGGCGCGCTGGTCCGCGTCGGCGCCCCGACCCACCACCTGCGGCGCTTGTCGTAGAGCTGGACGAGATCCTGCGCGCCGGTCCAGACTCGCCCCGAGACGACCTCGTGCCCGACCTGCGCGTAGTTCGCCCCCACCGAGGCGTTGCCGTGGTAGACGCCCCGGCCGAGCCCGTCGAGGCCCTGGCCCACCCGGAAGCCCGTCTGCGCGATCGCCTCGCCGGCCCCGGTGCCGTGGAAGAAGGGGCTCGCGGGCAGCCGCTCGGCCTGGAGGGTGGCCTTGAGCGCCTCGATGGCGGCCCTGGGCTGCCGGACCCGCTCCGAGGTGATCAGGGCCTCGGCCACCTGCAGGCGCGTCGCCAGGGGCACGGTGGGCTCCCAGTTGCGGGCGAGGCGGTACGCGAGGGCCGCGACCGGGCGCTGCGCCTCAGGGCTGCGGCGGGCGAAGGCAGCGGAGAGCCTGGCGAGGCCGTCTGCCTGCAGGTCGGTGGCAAAGTCGTCCGAGGCTCGGAAGAAGGCCGTGTAGGGCTTGCCGCCAATGGTGTCCGGCGCCAGGCCCGCCTTCACCGCCTCGCGGTAGCGCCTCATGAAGGCCGGGTACTGCCGCCGGTCCACGAGCACGCGGTCCACATCCCCCGCTGCCCAGCCGAGCGCGCCGCGCACGGGGGCGCTGGCGAAGGCGAGGTCCTCCGTCCGTCCGAGCTGCGCGAGGCGCTCGCGCAGCTCCCCTGCCACCCGTTCGACGGCCACGGGAGCCTGGTCGCGCAGCCGCCACAGGCCCTGGTCGCTGAGGATGGCGACGGCCGGCCGTGGCTGGCCCACCAGGCTCGCCGTCTGCGGGAGGTCGAGGCCCCGCAGGCCGTCCCCGAGCCCCGTGCCCGCCAGGCCGAAGGGCGCCACGTGGTTGACCCGGCCGAAGGCCACGGTCCAGTCCGCCTCGACGGGCGCTCCGGAGGTCCACCAGCGGGCATCCGAGGGCAGCAGCAGCGACGGGGAGGCCACGCCCTCGGGCACCAGCCCCCGCCTCACGGCGGCGGCCTCTGCCGCCCCCGGCGTGGCGAGCTTGCCGGCCAGCCCCCGGGCGGACCGGCCCCGCGACACAAGCTGGTCGGCCCCCCACGGGGCGGGCGACGGCAGCTCGGCGGCGTAGCCCTTCTGGAGCCGCTGGGCAGCCCGCTTCAGGCCGGCGGCGACGCGACGGCGGATGGAGAAGTCCATGGCAAGGGTCCTCCGGCAGGTCCTCACCTGCGTTCCCAGCATACCCGGCAGGCGCGGCTTCCAACGTGCCTCAGAGGGGCAGCAACCCGCCCAGCCAGCCGTTCAGCCGTCGCACCATCCAGTACTCCCAGACGAACAGCACCTGGCCGTGGCTCTTGTCGGCCGCCACCTGCAGCTGGGCCGCCACGGGCGGCGTGGTGAAGGGGCGCACGTCGAAGCCCGCGAACACGGCCACCCCCGTCCGCACGCGGCGCCGCGCCAGGTCGAGGCTGGACGCGTCGATCTCGGTGGCGACCTCCTGGGCGGTGGGGCGGCTGGGCTTCAACCCGGCCCCAACAACCGGCTCCGCACCCCACCCCACGAGACCACGGCCTCCCGCTTGGCCCGCGTGGCGGCCACGTAGAGCAGGGACCGCTCCAGCCGGAGCACCTCGTCCCGGGAGACGTCGTCGGCCTGCGCGGACAGCGCCCCCGCCGGCGGCACGACGCCCTCTTCCACGCCAGCGATCCACACGCGGTCGAACTCCACGCCCTTGACGCGGTGCATCGTGGCGAGGCGCACGCCTGGCACGCGCGGGTCGTCTCCGCCCCTCCCGAGCACGAAGGTGGGCACGCCCCGCGCGGCCAGCGCCTCGGCGTAGCCCTGAACCAGCGCGCTCCTGCGCGCCACGATGCAGGTGGCCTGCAGGGCCTCGGGGCCCGCGGCCTCCAG
>JAYKHL010000014.1:0-15248 GCA_035284865.1 Candidatus Sericytochromatia bacterium
GGGGCTCGGCGCCCGCAACGCGATGCGCGACGTGACGCTCCACGTGATCGGCTACCAGTACGTGCGCTGAGCCCCGGGCGGCGCCGTGGGCCGGCCGGCCAGGGCAAGCCGCTCGCGCCTCCAGGCGGCGGACGGGCCCGACGCCATGGCCGCGATGGGGGCCTGGCGCCCCTTGCGCGGGGTTGATGCCCGGGCCCCCATCCCGTATGCTGCTCCCGCGATGGCCTTCGTACGCCCCGCGCTCGTCGGGAGCGCCCTCGTCCTGTCCCTCGCCGCGCCCGCCGACGCCTGCCTCAGCTGCAGCTGCGGGGGCTCCGGCGCCTCGGCCGACCTCGGCGCCGCCGGGGGCGCGGCCTCGTTCTTCAGCATGGGCGCGCGCTGGCTGGTGCAGCAGGGCGTCAGCCTGCGCACGGTGACGGGCAGCTTCAACGAGCGAGGCGCCGTGAGCCCCGTGCCCGTGGACGGCTCGCTCCTGACGGCGCAGGGGACGCTGGCGCTGACGCACTTCCCGGCCCCGGGCGTGGGCCTGGGGCTGCAGCTGCCCGTGCTCGGCCATCGGCTGGAGCGGGCCAGCTGGGGGATGTTCGGCAGCGTGGAGGCCACGGATGCGGCCGCTCGGCTCGGGGGTGGGCTCGGCGACCCGGTGGTGCAGGGCAGCGTGCAGCTGGCCGAGTGGGGGGGCGCGGGGCTGGCCGCTTGGGGCAGCGCCAGCCTCCCGCTGGGCCGGGCGTCCGGTGAGGCCGAGGGCCTCACGGGGCTCGGCTTCGGGACGGGCGCGCTCGGGCTGGTGGCGCTCTCGCAGTGGGAGGGCTGGGAGCTCACGCTGAGCGGTGGGCACCAGCGCCCCTGGGGGCAGACGCCGGCGGCCAACCCGTTCGCGCTGGGCCCCACCTGGCTGTACCAGGCCCACCTCGGGCGGCAGCTGGGCGACGCCTGGCGGCTCGGCCTTGGCGTGAACGGCTGGGTGGGCGCCTGGGTGCCCCCCGCGGGTGCGGGTGCAGGCCAGGAGACGGCCAAGCCCAAGCTGGTGGCCAGCGCCCAGTGGGCCCACTCCCCGCTCGCCGGGCTGCGCCTGGCGCTCGGCGCAGACCCCGAGGGGCTCGGCGCCCGCAACGCGATGCGCGACGTGACGCTTTACGTGATCGGCTACCAGTACATGCGTTGAGCCCTGCCGGCGGCAGCCGCCGCGGGGCCACGCCACAGAGAGGAAAGACCCCATGACAACCTTCAAGATCCCCCGCGCGCTCGGCGCCGGGACCCTCGTGCTCGCCGCGCTCGGCGCCTGCCAGGCCTCGCCGGCCGTCCAGCCGATGGCCAGCCAGGGCGGGGGCCTGCAGCTCAAAGCCACCGCCCAGCTCCCCGTCGGCCAGGGCCCCCACGGCATCGCGGCCGCGCAGGGCTTCGTCTACAACGCCGACACCGGGGCCGGCCAGATTTCGGTGATCGACACGCGCACCCAGGCCGTCGTGACGACGCTGCCGCTCCCGGACGGCACGCCCGGCTACCTCAAGGCCTTCCACGACGGCCGCCACGTGCTCGGGGCCGACACCAAGCGCGGCGAGCTGTGGGTGATCGACCCCGCTCAGGGCCACCGGGTGGTGCAGCGCATCCCCGCCGGCACCGGCGTCGACAAGCTCGTGATCGACACGGACGACCGGCGCGTCTGGGTGTCGCTGACGGGTGAGCCCCGGATCCTGGAGCTAACCTTCGCCGCTGACCGCAGCCAGGCGCCAACGCGTCGCTCCTACGAGGTAGGCGGCGTGGCGGGCGATCAGTTCAAGCACCGCGCCCTCGCCGTGGAGGCGGGCTGGCTGGTGGCGCCCAACTCGGCCGACAACGACGTGAGCCTGATCAACCTCGCGACGGCTGCGGCCCAGCGCGTGGCGGGGGGCAACACCCCCGGCCCCGTCGGCCTCGGCGTGGCGGGCGAGGTCGCGGTGGCGGCCATCGTGGGCTTCAAGGCCTCGAACGCCATCACGCTGTTCGAGCTCCCGGGCGGCACGCCCCACCGGCTCGACGACGTGGGCCTCACCCCCGCGGACGTGGGGGTGGACCCCACGCTCGGGCGCGCCTACGTGACGATGTCCGGCTCGAACGAGGTCGCGGTGGTGGACTACGTCGGCAAGCGGCTGGTGGGCAGGGTGCCCGTGGGCAAGCGGCCCGTGCACCTGTACATGGCGCCGGCGCTGCCGGCCGGCAGCCCGGCCCCGGGGGCGGTGGCCAGCGCCGGGCCAGCGGCCGCAGGGGGGCACGCCAACGGTGACGGCCACGCGCACTACCAGCTGACAGACCACCCGATGCCAACCCTCACGCACGAGTGGTGGGTGGGCAACGACGACGGCGGCTCCGTCACGGTCTTCGATGGCGAGACGCTTCGGGTGAAGGCGACGATTGCGACCGGTGCCGGGCACCACAAGCTGGCCTTCTCGGGGACGTTCGCCTACGTCTCCAACCTCACGGACAGCACCGTCTCGGTCGTGGACCGGGCGACCATCGAGTAGGAGGAAGACCACTCCCCGGTCGCCGGGTATAGGACGAGGGTGTCCTCGACGCTCCGGCTCCTTTCGCCCGTGCTTGCCGTGCTGCTCTGCCTCGGAGGGCCCCCCTCCGCCGTGGCGGCCGAGGGGGACCTGCTGCTCCTCCAGGCCGCCCAGGAGGGCATGGTGGTGCTGGTGGAGAGCCGCCTGAGCCACGGGGCGCCCATCGACTCCCGCGACGCGAAGGGGCGCACGCCCCTGATCCTGGCCGCCCGACGCAACCAGGTCGACGCCGTCACCCTGCTGCTGGCTCGCGGGGCAGACCCGGAGGCCGTCGACTGCCAGGGCCACACGGCCGCGACGTGGGCCGTGCAGCTGAGGCATGTCACGCTGCTGCACGCCCTCCTCGCGCAGCTGCGGGGCAGGCCCGCCTACGCGCGCCAGGTGCGCCTCGCGGCAGCGGCCGCCGCGGAGGCAGGCGATGCCCCCCTTGCGCAGGCCCTCCGGACCCAGTACGCGGACGCGGCCCCGCCCCCCGGCGCGGCCTCCCCCGCGGCGGGGGCCACGCCCCCCGTGTGGCCGCGCCCGACCCGTCCGCCGAGGGCCTCGGAGGGTGCCACGAGGCCCCTCGTCGGCCCGCCGGGTGGAGGGCCCTGAGGCGCTGCCGCCGGATCTGGCCAGATCAGGCCGGGCCCACCTGCCGCCATGTTGAGACGGCCGTCACCGCACGCGGGTGGTGCGACGACATAACCTGATGACACCAGGTCTGCGGCGTCGCTGCAGGCAGCCGTTCGCGGACGCTCCTCGGGCGGCCGGGCGGCCTGGAGTCTTGCGCTTTGGCCATTGACAAGGCCCGGGCACCTTAATATAACTTTACATGCCTTGGGCTCCAGTCAGGCATCGGTCACCGGAACTCCTGGTGGCAAGCCCGTCACGAGCAAAGCAGGAGGGATAAGGATGCGCACCGAGAGTTTGGACCAGCTGGGCGGCACGGCCGCCACGATCGAGGTCGGCCCCCTCGCGGGGGGGCTGGAGGACCTCGAGGGTCCCCCGGAGGGCCTGGACGAGGAGCCCATGGAGGCTGAGGACGAGGCAGCCGAGCCGGCCGTCGATTCGGCCAAGCTGGCTGCGATGGCGGGCACCACGGCTGACTCCGTGCGGCTGTACCTGCGCAAGATCGGCAAGATCCCCCTGCTCAACGGCAAGGAGGAGGCGGACCTGGCGCGGCGCATCGCCGAGGGCGGGCCTGATGGCGACCGGGCGCGCAAGAAGCTCACGGAGGCCAACCTGCGCCTTGTGGTGTCGATCGCCAAGAAGTACGCCGGCCGTGGCCTGACGATGCTCGACCTGATCCAGGAGGGCAACCTGGGCCTGATGAAGGCCGTGGAGAAGTTCGACTACAAGAAGGGCTTCAAGTTCTCGACCTACGCCACGTGGTGGATCCGCCAGGCCATGACCCGCGCCATCGCGGACCAGGGCCGCACGATCCGCATCCCGGTGCACATGCTCGAGGCCGTCAACCGCTTCAAGCGCACGCACCGCGACCTCATCCAGCGGCTTGGCCGCACGCCGACCGGCGAGGAGGTCGCCGAGGAGATGGGCGTGTCCGTCGCCAAGGTGCAGGAGATCCTGGAGCTGCCCGCCGAGCCCGCCTCGCTCGACACGCCCGTGGGCAAGGACGACGACGCGCGCCTCGGCGAGTTCATCGAGGACGAGAACGTCACGGCCCCGGTGGACGGCGTGGCGCGCAGCCTGCTGCGCGAGGACATCCTGGACGTGCTCAACACGCTGTCCTCGCGCGAGCGCCAGGTGCTGCTGCTGCGCTTCGGCCTCGAGGACGGGCAGGAGCGGACGCTGGAACAGGTCGGCCAGTGCTTCGGCGTGACGCGTGAGCGCATCCGGCAGCTCGAGGCGAAGGCGCTGCGGAAGCTGCGCCACCCGAGCCGCCACAAGTGGCTCAAGGATTACACGGCCTGAGCAGGGCCAGGCCCCCGGACGGCCGGGCGCTCGCCAGGCGGGCGCCCGGCCGTTTGACGTCTCGCCTCCTGGAGCCCGCCGCCCCAAGCCCCCCGTGGGAGCCACGGGGGCAGGGTGGCGGGGCTAGCCGGTGATGGCCTTGAGCATGTCGTCCCAGGCCGTGTCCTTCGCGAAGCGCGTCTCCTGGTAGCGGGCCTTGATGAAGCCCGCCACCGCGGCGCGCTCCCTCGCGGGCAGGTCGCGAGGCGGCAGCAGGATCGAGAGGCCGTTGGCGGCCGAGCCGTGGCCGTCCTTGGCGTGCAGCATCGCGACCTGCTGGGCCTGGCGCGTCCGCTCGACGGCCTGGCGCACACCGGGATCCTTCACGCGCTGCTGCAGGGCCGCCGTGAAGGCCCACAGGTCGCGCTGGTACTTCTCGTGCTCGCCGAAGTTGGGCACCGCGTCGTAGGCCGCGAGGATCGCCGCGCGCTCCTTCGGCAGCGCCGCGAGCACGGCCCGGGCCAGCCCGTTCAGGGCGGTCTTGAGCTCGTCGAGCTGGCCGATGTCGACGGCCGCCATCGTGACGTAGCCGCTGTGCCGCCCGTTGCCGGCGTTGCTGTGCTTGCCGAGGCCGGCGATGGCCATCTTGCGGGCGAGCTCGGCGGGTTGCTCGTCGGCGCCGGCGAGGGTGTCGAAGAGCTTGGTCATCGTGAGGTTGGAGTGGTCGACAGAGTAGCTGACGTCCTCGCTGGCGATGGCGTAGCGGGTGGTGCCACGCAGCTCGTAGAGGGCCTCCACGTTGCCCATGAGGCAGGCACGGAAGTAGATGGCGTCGAGCGTGCGCCCCTTGAGGCCCTGCCGCAAGGCCTCCGAGAGCTCGGGCAGGCGCATGATGGGCTGCTGTTCGGTCTTCGGGAGCGGCTTGCCCGAGGGGTCCGTCTGGTTCTCGTCCGTGCCGATGCCGAAGACGCCGCCACCGTGGGTGTAGAGCTGGAGGTACTTGCGGCGGCCCTGGAACTGGTCGAAGGTCCAGGCCACCACCTGGGAGAAGACGCGTGGGTTGTTGGAGGCCACCTCCTCGACCCCGGGGGCCAGGAGGCTGGTCGGGTTGGTGATGCGCTCCTTGTCGTGGTCGGCCTTCTGGAGGTAGTAGAGGCGCGAGTCCCCCTGGTCCTTGCCGTCGCGGAAGACGACGTTGTGGACCTTGCCCTGGGGCAGGTTGTCCAGCATCTGCAGCATCCCGAGCGACTGGGGGCTCTGGTGCTTGGTGTCATCCGTCATGAGGTAGGTCAGCTTGACGGCCTTGCGAGTGGCCTCGCCCCTCGGCAGGGTGGGCGCGATCCGGAAGCCGCGCCAGGCCGCCCCGCCGATCGCGCGACGGCCGCTGGCGTCGAAGGTGCCGGCGGGGCTGCCGGCCAGGGTCAGGCCAGGCAGCCGGGCACAGCCAGACGCGCACAGCACGGCCAGGGCCAGGGACGAGACGACGCCGTGACGCATCAGGGACCTCCTCGGATCACACCGCACCCGCTGTATATAGCCGTTCGACAACCTGAACTTGTCACCATCTTTACGCGCGCGCCGGGTGTCGGTTTTGGCGGTCCGGCCGGCCGGGAACAAGGGGGTGCAACCCCGCGCACGCCAGGAGCCGCCGATGTCCCGTCACACCCAGATCCTCTTTGGCATGCTGACGGGCCTCGCGCTCGGCCTGTTCGCGCGTCTCGTGCTGGAGGGCGACCCTCAGACCCTGACGTGGCTGGTGAAGAACGTGGCCACGCCGCTCGGCCAGGTGTTCATGAACAGCGTGTTCATGGTGGTGGTGCCGCTGGTGGTGACGGCCCTGACGCTGGGCGTGGCCGAGGTGGGCGACGTGGGGCGCGTCGGGCGCATGGGGCTGCGCACGCTGGGGCTGACGGTGGTGTTCTCGTCCCTGGCCGTGGTGATCGGGTTGGCGGCCGTGAACGTCACGCAGCCGGGCCTCGGGCTCAGCGAGGCGGACCGGCAGGTGCTGCTGGCGAGCGTCGGGGGGCCGGAGGCGGCTCAGCAGGCCGTCTCCCAGGCAGCCCAGGCCAAGGGCTGGGCCCAGACGCTCGTGGACCTCATCCCCCGGAACCCTTTCGCAGAGGCCGTGAACGCCTTCCAGGGCGGCCTGCTGCCCTTGATGGTGTTCGCCCTGGCGCTGGGGGCGGCGCTGTCGTCGCTCAAGCCGGAGCGCGCAGCGCCGCTCAAGGATTGGCTGGAGTCGGTGTTCCTGGTGATGCTGAAGGTGATCGAGTTTGCCATGACGCTCGCCCCCCTCGGCGTGGCGGGCCTGATGTTCGCTGTCGCGGCGACGCTGGGGGTGCAGACGGTCTGGCTGCTGGGCAAGTACGTGGCCGTGGTGCTCGGTGCCCTGGTGTTTCACCAGGTGGTGGTCTACGGGCTGGGCGTGCGCCTGATCGCGCGCCGGGACCCGGTGCAGTTCTTCAAGGACCTGCGCGAGACGATGCTGACGGCCTTCTCGACGAGCTCCAGCGCCGCGACCCTGCCCACGGCCATGCGCGCTGCCACGGAGAACCTGATGCTGCCGCGGCGGGTGAGCCACTTCGTGCTGACGATCGGGGCCACGGCCAACCAGAACGGCACGGCGCTCTACGAGGGGGTGACGGTGCTGTTCCTGGCGCAGCTCTTCGGCGTGCATCTGGATCTTGGCCAGCAGGTCACGGTGATGGGGCTGGCCGTGCTCGCAGGCGTGGGCACGGCGGGCGTGCCGGGCGGCAGCCTGCCGATGATCGTGATCGTGCTCGGGACGATCGGTGTGCCGGGGGCCGCCATCGGCCTGATCCTCGGCATCGACCGGCTGCTCGACATGTGCCGCACGGTGCTCAACGTGACGGGCGACCTCGCGATCGCCGCCTGCGTGGCGGCGACAGAGCCCGCCGAGGGACCGGACGACGCAGGCCCCCGGAGCCTCAGCGCCTGATCGGCTCAGGGGTGGGGGTCGGCCGGGCCAGCGGGGTAGGCGTGGGCGTCGGCCGGGTCAGTGGGGTAGGCGTGGGCGTCGGCCGGGCCGGCGGGGTGGGCGTGGGGGTCTCCCGGGGGGGCTCATACTGCGGGGCTGGACGCGGCGACACCTCCGTGGTGGGGGGCTCATACTGCGGGGCTGGACGCGGCGACACCCCCGTGGTGGGGGGCTCGTATTGAGGGGCCGGGCGTGGTGACACCTCCGTGGTGGGGGGCTCGTATTGCGGGGCCGGGCGTGGTGACACCTCCGCGTTCGGAGGGGCGAGCTGGGGCGAGGGCTGCTCCTTCAGGGCTGCTATCAGGTCCCCTAGCTGCTCGTTGGTGCGCTGCATCTCGGCCTTGAGGGCCTTCACGTCCGCCTCCACGTCCGCCACGGCCTCCACCAGCTTGTCGAGGCGTGCCGCGACGGCTTCTTCATCGGTCATGTCGGGCGCTCCGCGTTGCTGGATGTCGGCGTTCAGCTGACCCCGCAGGCGCTCGAACCGGGCCGCGTCGAAGCCGCCAAGGCGGCCTGCGCCGTCGCGCAACAGGGCCTCGGCCGCCAGGGTGGAGCCCGCATCCAGGGCGGCGACAGGCGTCTCTCCCGGGCGCACCAGGGTCTTGAACTGCGCGAGCTTGCCCGCCTGGTCTCGCGCCTGGGCCACCACCATCACGGTGAAGCCGCGAGGCACCCAGGGAAAGGCGAACGCGCCGTCGGCGTCGCTCACCGTCATGGGAAGGTCCGGCAGCGGCGCGCCCTGGGCGTCTGCCAGGTACACCACGGCGTTGCCGAGGGGCCTGTCACCGGGCAGGAAGATCGGCTCGACGATGCCGGCAGGGCGGCCAGTGCCGTCGAAGATCGGCTCGACGATGCCGGCAGGGCGGCCGGTGCCGTCGAAGATCGGCTCGACGATGCCGGCGGGGCGGCCGGTGCCGTCGAAGATCGGCTCGACGATGCCGGCGGGGCGGCCGGTGCCGTCGGACGTCGTGGGACCGGCCTGCCGCAACGCCCAGGCTCGCTTCGCGGAGCCTGCGTAGGCGACGGGGACGCGGACCAGGCCGGTCAGACGCACCCCGGCAGCGGCAGGCGTCACCACCTCAGGCTGCCCGCCGGGGCTTGCGGGCGGCTGCCCGGCGCACGCCACCAGGGCCGCCCCGAGCAGGAGCCCCATCACCAAGGAACCTCGCCTCATCACGCCACCTCCAGGAAACCCACCGTGATTCCTGTGGTCGAATTCCCCCCGGAGGCTCCGACGTAACGTTCCAACGACGGGACCGTCGCCGCGGCATAATTTTACAAAGCTTTACACGCCCCGGCTGCCCCGTAAAACCTCCGGAGACGTGCGTCAGTGTTGGGTTTGAACGGTTTTTTGACACGGCTTGCAAGCTGGGGATTCGCGGCTTAACCTGAGAAACATAACGCACGTTCAGCCCTTGCCCCGTCGAGAGCCTGTTTCACCCACCATGCCGCTCGTCGCTGCTCAACGCCTGCTAGCTCCGCTCGTCCGTCGTGAGGCGAGCCACGAGCCGCCTTCCGCGGCCTCGCTCTCGCCGGAGGAGGCCATCACCCGCGCCGAGGCGCTGGCGATCGCGGCGCTGGACGCCCCCGAGACGGCCCCCGAGCACCGGCTCCCCGGCTGGCTCGGCCTGCGGGACGCCGAGGAGGCGGCCTGGAGCGTGCTCGGGGCGCTGGAGTGCGGGCGGCTCGCCTTTGCCGGTCGGGTGCTGGAGCGCGTCATGGGTTGCCAGCTGCCGGATGGCCGGCTGCCCGCAACCCCCCGCGCCGGGGCAGGCCGCCCCAGCCGCTGGCTGGGCTGGCTCGGCCGCGGGCGGGGCACCGCGCGCCCCGGCGACGAGGCAGCCCGCAGCGTGCTTGCGACGGCCATGGTGGCCTGGGCCTGTGCCGAGTTCGCCGTGCGCACCCAGGACTTCGAGTTCTGCCGACGCTGGCGCACGGCCCTCGACGCGGCCGTGACCTGGCTGGACACCCAGGAGCGGCCTGGCGTTGGCCAGGTTGCCGCCTACCACCAGGCCCAGATGGCGCTCGGCCAGCTGGCGATCGCCAGTGGAGACGCCGTCGAGGGGGCCCGCCGCTGGGCGGCCGCCGCGGCCGCCAGGGGCCAGCTGCAGCGCGCCCTCGCCCGGCCGGAGGCCACCGAGGCCGAGCGGCTCCTCGCCCTCGGCGTCACCGAGGCCCGTGGCCGCGAGGCCCGGGAGACCCTCGCGCGCTGTGACCAGCCGGCCGACGCCGGGCTGCGGGCCTGGGCCGCCACGGGCCTCGGCGAGGCGAGCCTGGCCCGCGAGGCCCTGGAGCAGGCTGGCCGGAAGGCGCTCGAGGCAGGCGTCTTCAGCTCCCGCACGGAGGCAGGTCAGTTCGTCCGAGGGCTCTCTGCCTACAGGCGCCTGGCAGCCAGCCTGCCCGCCGAGCGCCCCGAGCGCACCCCGCGGGGCCGGACGCTCTCCGAGGACGAGGTTCGGATCCTGGCGGCCTGCTGAGGGGGCCGCTCAGCGCGCCTGCACCGCCACCGCGGCGGGCTCGGCCGCGAGGCCAGCTCCCCCCCAGCCCTGCAGCGAGGCCCAGGTGCCCAGGGCGCTGGCCCCCAGCGCGCCACCGAGCAGCGCCGCTGCGGGCGGTTGCAGCCCCAGGGCCGGCGCGATGCCCAGGCCCGTGAGGCCCCCCGCGAGCCCCCCGAGGCTCGACCAGGCCAGGGGCGACCACCCGCCGCGCGGCCGTGCGGCCGCGAGGGCCAGAGGCTCCCGGACGAGGTGGATCGAGGCCTCGGCCGCCGGCAGGCCGGGCAACGTCTCGAGGGCTGCCTCTCCACCCAGCTCCGCCGCCGCGACGGGGCGGGCCGTCGCGCCCCAGAGCGCAGCCGCAACCAGCAGCGCGGCGCCGGCCAGCCACCCCACCCGGGCGGCAGACAGCGAGAGCGACGAGACGGACATGGGCCAGGCTCCGGGGATCGAGGGGGGGCTTCCCCAGCGTAACCGGCCGGCGCAGCCCGGGCTGTGCGATCGATCCCAGCGCGATCAGGGCTCGCCGCGGTAGCCCGCGAGGCCCCAGGCCTGGCCGCGCACGGCCTCGCACAGCGCGGCCTGGGCCGCGGCGTCCAGCGGCGCGTGGCTGGCCGCTGCCAGTGCCGCCACCTCCGTGGGCGTGGCACAGCCCACGATCACCACATCGACGGGCTGCGCGAACGCAAAGCGCAGCAGGGCATCGGCGTCGAGCCCGGCCTGCACCAGCCGCCCCCCGCCGGCCCCCCCGGGCCCACCCGCCCCCCCCAGCGCCTTCATGCCGATCACACCCAGGCCACGCGCCCGCGCGGCCGGCAGCACGTCCGTGAGGAAGCCGCCGAGCACCCCCTCCATCGGGTTCACGGGCAGCAGCACGGCGTCGACGGGGAAGGCCTCCACGGCGGCGCGCAGCACCCGCGGGGCGTGGTGGCCCGTGACGCCGAGGTGGCGCACCAGCCCCTGCTCGCGGGCGCGCACAAAGGTGTCGAGCGCGCCGCCGGGGTGCGTGAGCTCGTCGAGGTCGTCGTCCGTGCGCACGTCGTGGATCTGCCAGAGGTCGAGGTGGTCCACCTCCATCCGCCGCAGCGTCTCCTCGAGCTCGCGCCGCGCGCCACCCCCGTCCCGCGCGGCCGACTTGCTCGTCAGAAAGACCCGCTCCCGATCCGCCGGCCGCTTGCCCCAGAAGGCGCCATGGTAGCGCTCGGCGTCCGCGTAGGCCCGCGCGCAGTCGAAGTAGGTGATCCCGGCCGCCAGGGCCGCCTCGAGCACGGCCGCAGCCTCGGGCCCCCGCCGCGTGGTGCGCAGCACGCCCTCGCCGCCCAGGCCTGCGCGCGTGACGCGGCGGCCGGTGGCGCCCAGGGTGGCTTCAGGCAGGGGAGAGGGGGTCGTGGACACCGGGGGCCCTCCAGCGTGGCTCGGACAACCCTCCCATGATGGGCCCCGGACCGCCCCTGTAAAGCCCGCCGCACGGCTCGGGGAAGCTGCCAGCGGGGAGCCTGAGGAAAGCTTGCCGCGAGGTCGGGGGTTGCGCCCGGGGCCGCGCCCGGGCAAGATGCGCCTGGAAGGAGGCGCCCCCATGCCGAAGAAGGGCACCATCCCCTCGCCCTGCGTCAGCCGCTGCGCGCAGCACCTGCGCTTCCCGTGGTGCGCCACCTGCCGGCGCACCCCGGACGAGATCCGGCGCTGGGAGCAGCTCGACGACCCCGCTCGGCGCAAGGCCCTGGAGCGCGGCGCGATGCGCCGGCGGCAGGAGGCAGCGGCCGAGGCGCGGGAGCGGCCCTGAGGGATTCAGGGCGACAGTCACCCGGGCCCGGCGCCCGGAACGCCGCCACCAGGGCTGGAGGAAGCCTCGCCCGCCGGGTAAAATGGTCTGCGGAACGACCTCACTAGCCTCAGGAGCATCGCCATGCGCATCCTCTCGACCCTCCTCGCCGCCGCGCTCGTCACGGGCGCGAGCCTCGCCCTCACGGCCCCTGCGCACGCGAGCGCCAAGGGGAACGCCCACGCGAGCGCCAAGGGCGCCGCGCTCTTCACCAAGAACGGCTGCGTGGCCTGCCATGGCCTCGGCGCGAAGGATCCCAAGAAGATGGGCCCCAACTTCTCCGAGGTCGCCAAGAAGTACAGCAAGAAGGACGTCGCCAAGCTTGCGAAGAAGATTCGCGCAGGCGGCAAGGGCAGCTTTGGCCAGATGCCGATGCCCCCGATGCCCCAGGTGAGCGAGGCGGACGCAAAGGCGCTCGCGGAGTACGCGCTGTCGATCAAGTAGGGAGCGGGCCCCTGCCCCTGACAGGCCCGGCTGGCGTGCCCAGCCGGGCCTGCTGCCGTGCGAGGGGACGGGCGGCCGCAAGCCCAGGTGGCGGGCCACCGCAGGTGGGCCCGGAGGCGAGCCAGGGGGGCTCCTCGGAGCCTCACCTCCCCGGGCCGTGGTAAGCTGAGGGCCACCCCGAGGGCCCCCGATGACCACGCCGCTTTCCGTGCTCCAACGACGTCCTGTCCTGCTCGGCCTGTCGCTGGCCGGGGTGGCGGTGCTGGGGGGGCTCGCGGCCTGGCAGCCCTGGCGCAAGGCGCCGCCCGCCATCGTGGTCGAGCGCCGCACGCTGCAGGACGTGGTGGAGGTCAGCGGCGTGGTGGCCGCGAGCACCGCCGTCACGCTCAAGGCCGAGACGACGGGCGTGGTCAAGGCGCGCCTGGTGCCCGAGAACGGGCGAGCGAAGCAGGGCCAGGCGCTGCTGCAGCTCGACGACACGCAGGCCCGGCTCCAGCTCGAGACGGCCCTCGCCAACGCCGAGACGGCGGAGCGCCAGGCGGCCACCCAGCTCGCGGGCGCCAGCGCCACCCGAGACGAGGCCCAGCACGGGCAGGGCATCACGCTCGGCAGCCTGGAGGAGCGGCTGCGCAAGGCCCGGCTGCAGCGCGAGTTCCTCGCTCGCGAGACGGGGCGCATCCAGGCCCTGTTGGCCGAGGGCGGCGTCACGGTGCAGGCGGCCGAGCAGCAGCGCCAGCAGCTGGCCCAGGCCCGGCTCGACGAGTCGCTTGCGCGCCAGGAGCTGGCCCGCGCGCGGCTGGAGGGCCCCGTGGTCGCGGCCCGGAATGCCTACGCAGCCGCCCGCACGGCCGTCGCGAACGCGGCGCGCCAGGGCCGCGTCGCCGTGGCCGTGGCCCGCGACAACCTGGCACGCACGACGCTGCGTGCGCCCTTCGCGGGCACGCTCACGGACTGGCTTGTGGAGCCGGGCGCCTGGGTCACGCCCGGCACGCCGCTCGCGCAGCTGCAGGACCTCGGCGCGCTCAAGGTGGAGCTGCCCGTGGACGAGATCGACGTCCCCAAGCTGCGCGTGGGCGGCACGGTGCAGCTGACCTTCGACCCCTACCCCGACGCGCCCGCCACCGGCACCATCGCGATGGTCAGCCGCGCGAGCGTGACGGGCTCTGGCAACGTGCAGGTCTTCCCGGTGGAGGTGCGCTTCGCGGACCCGGCCGGCCGGGTGAAGCCTGGCATGAGCGCCGATGCGCGCATCGTGGTGCGCCAGGTGGCCGACGTGCTGGCCGTGCCGGTGGGGGCCGTCGAGCGCAAGGCGGACGGCTTCGTGGTGAAGGTGGTGCAGGGCCGCACCACCGAGGAGCGGCGCATCACGCCGGGCATCACCACCCTGGAGCATGTCGAGGTGAAGGACGGGCTGCGCGAGGGCGAGCAGGTGGTGTACCAGGGCGCGGCAAGCCCCGCGCCGGGCGCCAGGCGCTGAGGTGGCGCGGATGGCCGCGAGCCCGGCGCCCGTCATCCGGATGACCGGCGTGAACAAGGTCTACGGCGGCGCCGTGCCCTACCACGCCCTGCACGACGTGGCGCTGACGATCGCGCCGGGCGAGATGGTCGCGCTGATGGGCCCCTCGGGCTCGGGCAAGTCGACGCTCATGAACCTGATCGGCTGCCTGGACCGCCCCACGTCGGGCGACTACTGGCTCGACGGCCGGCACCTCGCGGACCTGCAGGACGACGCGCTCGCCGACGTGCGCAACCAGGCGCTCGGCTTCGTGTTCCAGAGCTTCAACCTGCTGCCGCGCTACAGCGCGCAAAAAAACGTCGAGCTGCCCTTGCTCTACGCCGACGTCCCGCCGCGCGAGCGCGCGCGCCGGGCCACCGAGGCGCTCGGGCGCGTGGGCCTCGGCGACCGGCTGGTCAACCGCCCGAACGAGCTCTCGGGCGGCCAGAAGCAGCGGGTCGCCATCGCCCGGGCGATCATCAACCGCCCTGCCCTGCTGCTGGCTGACGAGCCGACGGGCGCGCTCGACACGAGGACGGGTGTCGAGATCATGCGGCTCTTTCAGGCCCTCAACGACGAGGGCATGACGGTCGTGATCGTGACGCATGAGCCGGACGTGGCGGCCTACTGCCGCCGCATGCTGCGCATGCAGGACGGCCGCCTCGTCGACGACCGGCCGGTCGACCAGCAGCGGCTCGCCTGACGCCATGCGCGCCGAGACCTACGTCGCGATCGCCCTCGAGGCCCTGGTGCTGAACAAGGCCCGGTCCGCGCTCACGATGCTCGGCATCATCATCGGCGTGTTTGCCGTGATCGTCATGATCGGGCTGGGGCAGGGCTCCCAGGCCTACGTCACGAACCAGGTCAAGGGCCTCGGCGCGGGCGTGCTCGTCGTGACGCCCGGCAACCCCAAGACCCAGCGCGGCTTCGGGGGCGGCGGGCTCGCGGGGGCGCAGACCCTCAAGCTCAACGACGCCCTGGCGCTGCAGGGCCTGCCCGGCGTGCGCTTCGTCTCGCCCCAGAACTTCTTCCAGGGCCTCGTGAGCGTGGGCAAGACGAGCGTCGGCGCGCAGGTGGTGGGCACGAGCCCCAACGTGCAGGGCGTGCGCGGCCTGCGCATCGCGCAGGGGCGCTTCTTCACGGACGCCGAGTGGCGCACGGGCGCGAAGGTGATCGTGATCGGCCCCTCGCTCGCGCGCGAGCTCTTCAAGGAGACGCTGGCCTTGCCGCTCGAGACGCGCGTGCGCATCGGCGAGCAGCGCTTCCGCGTGGTCGGGGTGCTGCAGGGCTCGACCGGCGCGGCGCTGGGCTCGACGGACGACCTCGGCTTCATTCCCACCCGCGCCATGCAGAGCCTCACGGACACGGGCGACCGCCTCGTCTCGATCCTCGTGAAGGCGGAGGCCGACGAGCTGCTGCCCGGGTTGCAGGACCAGCTGCGCCAGGTGCTGCGCACGCGCCACGCGCTGCGCCCCGGTGACGACGACGACTTCAAGATCCAGAGCCAGGCCGACATCCTCGCCACCGTGACGGTGGTGACGGGGGCCTTCACGGTGCTGCT
>JAYKHL010000015.1:0-4246 GCA_035284865.1 Candidatus Sericytochromatia bacterium
CGGAGTTCTACGACAACCGCCTCGTCATCTTCCCCACGGCGGGCGCGAACCCGGAAGCGCGGGGCGTGACCTTCGAGCACCTGCCCCACGCCATCTACGACCGAGGCCAGACGCGCACGAACCGGGAGGAGGCCAGGGCCGTCGCGCAGGCGGTCCTCGCCCACGCCCTGGAGACGCCGCACCTCACGCTGGGCGTGGCCGCGTTCAGCGTCGCCCAGCGGGACCTCATCGAGGTCGAGGTCGAGCTTCAGCGTCGAAAGCATCCCGAGGCCGAGGCCTACTTCACCCGGCACCGGCACGAGCCGTTCTTCGTCAAAAACCTGGAAAACATCCAGGGCGACGAGCGGGACGTGGTGTTCATCAGCGTCGGCTACGGGCGCAACGAGGCCGGCAAGATTGCCAAGCAGTTCGGGCCCCTGCTCAAGGACGGGGGCGAGCGTCGGCTGAACGTCCTGATTACCCGCGCCAAGCTCGCCATGCGGGTGTTCTGCAACTTCAAGGCCGACGACCTCGAGCTCGACGCCAAGGACAAGCACGGCGTCCGGGCCCTGAAGAGCTTCTTGCGCTACGCTGAAACCCGTAAGCTCGAGGTGGCCCGCGAGACGGGCAAAGCAGCGGATTCCCCCTTCGAAACGGAGGTGCTGCTCGCCCTGCGCGAGCGCGGCTATGACGTGGAGCCGCAGGTCGGCACCGCCGGCTACTTCATCGACCTCGCCGTCAAGGACCCCGAGCGTCCCGGCCGGTACGTGCTGGCCGTCGAGTGTGATGGAGCGGCCTACCACAGCTCGCGGTCCGCGCGCGATCGCGACCGGCTGCGCCAGGGGGTGCTCGAGGGGCTGGGCTGGCGCTTTCACCGCATCTGGAGCACGGACTGGTTTCGCAACCGGCCCGGGGAGCTGACGCGCCTGGTGGAGGCCATCGAGGCGGCGCGCCAGGCGCCTGTCGACGCGCCCCCCCAAGCAGTGGTCCCTGCCGCGCCGACGCCCCACGTCATCGAGCGAGCGGACGCGCCCGAGGACGACGAGCCGACCTCCGCTCAGCGTTATGAGAAGGCCAAGCTGCCGCCCGCGCGTGGGCTCCCCCTGCAGGAAGCCTGGGTGGGCGACGTCGCGCAGCTGGTCCTGGCCGTCGCGCGGGTCGAGGCCCCGGTTCACGTGTCGGACCTGACCAAGCGGATCACCGAGGCCTACGGCATTGGCCGAACCGGGCCTCGGGTGCAGGCTGCCGTCCAGAACGCCATCAGCCATTGCTGCTCCCAGGCCAAGTTGGTGGTGCGGGGGGACTTCGTGTACATGGCTGGCCAGGCCGAAATCAAGGTGCGCGACCGCGCCGACCTGCCGCCCAGCGAGAAGAACCTCGACCTCGTCTCACCCGAAGAGCTAGACCTGGCGCTGCTCGACCGCGCCAGGCTGGGCTTTACCTTGTCCGAGCCCGAGTTGATCGCGGCAGCGCTGTCGCTGCTGGGCTTCAGCCGGGCCACCCAGAAAGCCACCGAGACGCTCAGGGCGCGGCTCGAGGCCCTCGTGCAGAGCGGCAAGCTGGTCAGGAGCAACGAGCGCTACAGCGTCGCGAGCGGGTAGCGACACCAGGGCCTCCTGGGCACACCGACGTGGCTGGTGGACTCGACCTTGCGGGTGCTCCCGCCGTGGACGTAAGCCTCCTGGGTGAGGGCCGGCCACGCCTCCTCGACCCGCCCCCGGGGTTTCAGGAACGACGGGAAGGAGCCTCCCTGCCGAACCTTCGGCACGGCCAGGTCGATCGACCCGCAGGTCGAAGGCACGCTCGCGGAAGCGGTGCGGCCCCCGAGCAGCCGCCACGAAGCGCGGCCAACCAATCTTTGTCCCTGCAAGGTCGCTTGGCCCCAGACCATACGGGTGGCGCCGCCATGGGCCTCAGGAGCGCTCGGGGCGGGGCCGTGATGCGCGGGCGCGGTGGGCGGGGGGAGCCCCGTTTAACCCAGCGGCTATGCCGCGAGCGCCCACAGCAGCCCCAGCCCGGCCCCGAAGGCCCCGAGGTGCAGCGCCCGGGCCCCCGGGCTGGGGGCCTCGCGCACCTCGGGGACCAGGTCAGCAGCCCCGAGGTAGAGAAAGTTGCCGGCCGCCAAAGGCAAGAGCCAGCGCAGATCCCAGTGGGGCGCCCCCACCCAGGCCAACAGGCCCCCCGCCAGGAAGGTCAGGCCGGAGAGGAGGTTGACGCCAAGCGCCGCCCAGGGCCGCCAGCCGCCGTGGACCAGGACGGCGAAGTCCCCGAGTTCCTGCGGCACCTCATGCGCCGCAGCTGCGAGCCAGGCGGCGAGCCCGAGCCGCGCGTCCACCAGGAACACCCCGGCGACTGCGAGCCCGCCCAGAAAGTTGTGGAGACCATCTCCGACCAGGATCAACCAGGTCAGCGGCCGCCTCGCCCGCGTTTGGTGGCGGTGCCGGTGGTGCAGCCACTGCTCCAGCACCAGAAAGGCCAGGAAGCCGACCGCCACCCAGCCCATCGCGGCGAACGCCGAGAGGCCGACCGTCAGCGCCGCCGGGATCATGTGAAACAGCGCGCCGCCGATCAGGGCGCCGGCCGCGAAGGCGACCAGCGGCAGCAGCAGCCGCTCCAGCCAGCCCGGAGGCAGCAGCAAGGTGAAGGCGCCAATGCCGGCGATCGCCGTCATCGCAAGGCCACCCGCCACGATCCAGGCCAGGGTCGTCATACCCCCACCATGCCGGGCCAAGAGGCCTCGAGCCAGGCTAAAGCGACGATCCAGGCTGGGCGAAAGGCTGCACGGACAGGCCCTCAAGCTCGGGGACGCAACCTGGCTCATCCCCGAACTCAAGGCCGGCCGGCCCCAGGTCGTCGCCCCGGTAGAGGCCGAGAAGGAGATCCTCCACCGCCGTTGAAAGGCCCAGGACCACAGCCCCTGGGTCTTCCCCGGGCGGCGGCACCTGCCACCTCGTCGAGCCCAAGGCCAGCTGGCGCCGCATCCTGACCCGCGCGGCCATCGAGGACCTCCGGAGGCACGACCTCCGGCGCTCGTAGGCAGTACGCCCTGGAGCGCGTGGAGGTTGCCCCGGCCCAGCCGGCGCCCGAGGTCCCCACCCGGACCCTGCCCGCGCGCGACGGGTAGCGGCCCGCCCGTCCGCTGAAACTGCAGCTACACGCCCTGACCGTAGTTGTACTCGACCGCGACCACCGCAATCGTGTCCTCCTCGACGGGGACATACATCACGAGCCAGTAACGAAACTTGAGAAAGCGAGCGCCTTGGAACCTGGCTTCCAAACAGCGGCGTCCCTGACCGAGGAACATCATCCCCTGGAGGCGCGCGGCAAGGGCGGGCCGGAAGCCGGCAGGCACGCACCCCTCGACATCGGCCAGCGCAGCCCGGGTCCAGACGACCTTCACGGGCGTCCGAAGACCCTGTCCACGTCATCCGCGCTGGCGAAATCGCCCCTGAGGGCGTCCGACATCGTGGCCTCGAGCCGCTCCAGCCCGCCGTGGCGCTTCGCGTAGTTCTCCAGGAACCGCTTGGTGACGCGCGCGTCCGCCTCGGCCGCTGCTTCGACCAGGGCCTCGTAGTGCTCCGGGTTCACGAAGTAGCCCACGGTCTCGCCGTTCCGGATGACGACGATGTCCGCCTCCTTGACCTCCTCCGCGATGCGCTTCGTGTCCTTGAGGTCGGTGATCTGGGCGTGCCGCAGCGGGAAGTCGGGGTCCTTCGCAACCGAGTGGGGCATTTTCTGGTCCTCTTGAATCCCTGGATTCCGTCATAATCATACCCGAAATCCTGACCCCGGGAATCCTGAATCGCCCCTGACGCGTGCCGGAGCCTGCCGAGGACCAGGTGGACCACGCCGCGGCCACCTGAGCGGAGAGCAACACTCCATCCACAGCGGCGCACGCCGCAGCGTCTCGCCTCCGCCGGTCGCTTTCGGGCCGAAACCTTACGGCCTTGCAGGCCTGCTCCGTGCTGGCGCCCGCGGCCCGGAGGCGTTCGACCTCCAGCCGGAGCCGCTCGCGCTCCGCGGGCGGGTAAGCGGCACAGGGGTGCCTCAGGCCACTCGGCTTCGCCGGCACAACCTCGATGGCCGGGGGCCCGGGAGGCCGAGGCGCCTCAGGCGGCATCTGGCGTCAGCCCATCCCACGACAAGCCGAGCGATTCGAGCACCAGTTCAAAGACCAGCCTATGGGTCGGGGCCATGTCGTCACTCCCCCCGCAACGCCGCCCGCGCCGCCTCGGCCAGGAACGACGACCGCGTCGTCCCGAGGCGC
>JAYKHL010000016.1:0-5527 GCA_035284865.1 Candidatus Sericytochromatia bacterium
CCTGGCCCCCGGCGGGGGGGGGGGGGCCCGCCCCCGCCGGTGTTTTCGCCCCCCCCCCTCGACGGGAATAACGCACGCGTCCGCCCTCGGGCGGCCGTGCCTGCCCAACCGCGTTTTGTTCGCGCCCCGCCTCGGACGCCTTCCTCCGCCCGACCCTGCCACGCACGGCCGGGGAGAGAATGGGCTGCCCCCTGGGGCGTGGCTAGATGGGATTCGTCCATGAACCCCAATGCCGCCCTGATCGGCTACCAGCTGATCGCCATTGCAGCCTTCCTGCTCGGCGTCTTCAGCCTGCTGCTTGCCAACCGGAAATACAACCAGGCAAAACAGCTCCAGCTCGCCGCACTGGCGGCCGAGGGCGCGGCCCGCGCGGAGGCCGAGCGGGCGCGTGCCGAGGCAGGGGTCGAGGCCGAGGTCGCCAAGCAGCGGGCCTTGCAGGAGGCCGAGGCGATTGCCGCGGGGCGCGAGGCCGCCCTCCGAGACGAGCGCGCCGAGCTCAAGCGTTCCGAGCAGCGGCTCGAGACCAGGGAACTGGCCCTCGAGCGCAAACACGACCAGCTCGAACGGCGGGAAGACCTGTTGCGCCAGCGCGAGGACGACGTCGTGGCGCGCGAGCGGAACGCCCTGGAGGAGCTTCGCGCCAGGCAACAAGAGGCGGAGGCGCTCCGGGCTCGTTCGCTGGCCGAGCTGGAGCGCCTGGCAGGGGTGACGCGGGAGCAGGCTCGCGCCGAGTTGCACGGGCGCCTCGAGGACGAGCTTCGCCACGAAATCGGCCTGCGCGTGCGGGAGGCCGAGGCGCACGCACGCGAACTGGCCGACAAGCGCGCCCGCGAGATCATCACCACCTCCATCCAACGCTGCGCAGTGGACCACACGGTGGATGCCACCGTGACCGTGGTCTCGCTGCCCAGCGACGAAATGAAGGGCCGGATCATCGGGCGGGAAGGCCGGAACATTCGCGCCCTCGAGGCCGCCACGGGCATCGACCTGATCATCGATGACACCCCGGAGGCCGTGATCCTGTCCAGCTTCGACCCTGTCCGGCGGGAGGTGGCGCGCATCACCCTGGAACGCCTCATCGCGGATGGCCGGATCCACCCCACACGCATCGACGAGGTGGTGGAGAAGGCCCGCGAAGAGGTTGATGCCCGCATCCGCGAGGACGGAGAGAGTGCCGCCATCGAGGCCCAGATCCAGGGTCTTCACCCGGAGGTCTTGCGGGTGCTGGGGCGGCTCCGCTTCCGGACGTCGTACGGGCAAAACGTGCTGAGGCACTCCATCGAGGTCGCGCACATTGCGGCCTCGATGGCCGCCGAGTTGGGCGCCGACATTCATCTGGCCCGGCGCGCCGGCCTGCTGCACGACATCGGCAAGGCGCTCTCCCACGAGGTGGAAGGCCCCCACGCCCTGGTGGGAGGAGACCTCTGCCGCCGGTTCGGAGAGAACCCGAAGGTCGTCAACGCGATCGCCTCCCACCACCTCGACGTGCCGCAAGAGACGGTGGAAGCCGTGCTGGTCCAGGTGGCGGATGCCATCTCCGCGGCCCGTCCCGGCGCGCGCCGCGACACGATCGACATCTACATCAAGCGCCTCGAGAAGCTCGAGACCATCGCCCGCTCCTTCCCGGGGGTGGAGCGCTCATACGCCGTGCAGGCCGGACGGGAGGTGCGCATCGTGGTTCAGCCGCAGGTTCTCGACGACACCCAGTCGGCCGTGCTTGCCCGGGACATCGCCAAGCGCATCGAAACCGAGCTGGAGTACCCCGGCCAGATCAAGGTCACGGTGGTGCGCGAGACGCGCGTGACCGAGATCGCCAGGTGAGGGGGCCCGCATCGCTCGACGTGTTGTTCGTCGGCGACATCGTCGGGCGGCCGGGCAGAGACGCCCTGGCGTCCTACCTGGGGGCCGGCCAGGAGGGCGGTGAGCCGGATCTCGTGATCGCCAACGGCGAGAACGCCGCCGGAGGGTTTGGCCTGACAGAGCCGGTCTTTCAGGACCTCCGGGATCAGGGGGTGGATGTGGTCACCATGGGCAACCACACCTGGGACAAGAACGAGATTTTCGGCTTCATACAAGACGAGCCGCGGATCGTACGCCCCCTCAACTACGCGGTGGGCACACCGGGTCGGGGTTGGACCGTGGTGGAAGCTTCAGGGGTGCCGGTGGCCGTCATCAACGTGATGGGCCGCGCCTTCATGCCCACGGTCGACTGCCCCTTTCGCGCGCTCGATCAGGCCATCGCTCAGCTCGACGGCGTGGCCCAGGTGATCGTGGTCGACATCCATGCCGAGGCCACGGCCGAGAAAATCGCCCTTGCGCGCTACGTCGACGGCCGCGTCTCAGCCTGCCTCGGGACGCACACCCACGTGCAAACCGCCGATGAGGGCATCTTCCCCGGTGGCACCGCCTTCCTCAGCGACGTCGGCATGACCGGCCCCCGGGACGCCGTCATCGGGATGCGCACGGACCTGGCGATCCGCAAGATGATGACCTCCGTGCCGACGCGCCTCGAGGTCGCGCAGGGCCCCACCCAGTTCAACGCTGCGCGCCTCCGGATCGACGCCCGGAGCGGCAAGGCGCTGGCCATCCAGCGCTTGAACTACAGGTGACGGTAAGCTATCATGGCCCGTGCGACAGCCACGATTGGCTCTGTCAGCCCGCTTGCCGGTTGTGACCAACCTGAAACACCTCGGTGTTCACCCGCCCAGCATCATCGCCCGCATCGCCCCCCGCCCTGGAGCGCCACCGATGGACGTGTTGAAGGTATCCGCCAAGTCGAACCCGAGCTCGGTGGCTGGGGCATTGGCCGGGGTACTTCGCGATCACGGCCGGGCAGAGATGCAGGCCATCGGGGCGGGGGCCATCAACCAGGCGGTCAAGGCAGTGGCCATCGCCCGGGGCTACGTGGCCCCGAGCGGCCTCGACCTGGTGTGTGTCCCCGCCTTCATCGACCTGGTGATCGACGGCGAGGAACGAACCGCCATCAAGCTCATCGTCGAGCCACGTTGAAGCGCTGCCAGCCTGCCCCGCGTCGGCTGGCGTGGACCCCGGAGGGACCGTGAGCACCTGGCACTGGCCGACGACCTCGCTGTCACGGCGCGACGTCACGGTCGCGGCGATGCTGACGCTGGTCTTTGCAACGTGGGCCAGCCATCGGCTTGCGTTGCTGCCGTTGCCCATCTTCGACGAGGTGCTGCACGTGGTGGCGGCCAACGAGATGCTGCAGGGGCTTCCCCCTTCCGATGTCGCGCACCCTCCAGGCTGTCGCTGGCTGATTGCCCTGGGGCTGGCGCTTGGACCAGGCCCCTTTGACCTCCCCTCGCAGGGCTGGACCGCCGCCCACGCCTGGGCCTGGCGCCTGCCGAGCGTCGCGGCGGCGGCGGCCACGGTAGGCGGGACGGTCTTGCTCGGGCGTGGCCTGGGGCTTCCCCTCTGGGGGAGCGTTGCTGCTGCGGTGCTGCTGGGGCTCGACGGGGTGTTCTTTGTTCACGCCCGCATCGGGATGACCAACGCGTTCTCGACAGCCTTCATCGTCGCGGCCACGGGATGGGCCTGGCTGGCGCTGCGGCGGGACCAGCCAGCCTGGCTCCTGCCGATGGGCGTCGCGCTTGGAGCCGCCGTGGCCACCCGCTGGACCGGTGTCGTGGCCCTGGCAGCCCTCGGGCTCGTGGCGTTGTGGCTGCGGCAGCCCTGGTCCGGGCGGCAGACCCGGCGCCCCTGGGAGGCCTGGGCCCTGGCAGCAGCCGGCGGGTTTGCGGCGGTGCCGGCCCTCGTGTACCTTGCGGTCTGCCTCCCCCTGGCCTGGCCTGCCGGGGCCGCTTGGGGGAGTCCGAGCGCCTGGGGCGAGGCCTGGCGAGCCCTGGCGGACCTGCACGCCGGGATGATCACGTTTCACCAGTTCGCCGTGGGCATCCACCCTGCCCACTCCCCGTGGTGGTCCTGGCCGACGCTGCAAGTGCCGCTCTGGTACTACTTCGCCCCGGACGTGAGGTCCCACCAGGTCCAAGGGGTGCTCGCCCTGGGCAACCCGGTGTTGTGGGTGGCCGCAGTGCCTGCCTGGCTCATCGGCCTCCGGCGGGCCTGGCGGAGCCGGCAGGCGGCGGTGGCGTTCGTCACGCTGGTCGGCGCATTCTTGTGGGGCGCCTGGGCGCTGACGGGGCGGACCACCACGTTCAGCACCTACTTCGGCGAGACGCTGCCGTTCGCCGCCCTCGCCCTCGTGATGGCGCTCGAGGGCGTCCGGCGTGCCCGCCTGGTGGTCACCGGTCTGATCGTCGTCGCGGCTGGCTGGACGGCCTGGATGCTACCCTTACACGTCGGGGAGCCCCTCTCCGTGGAGCGTTACAGCCAGAGGATGGTGCTGGCCCGCTGGGAGTTCTTCGCGCAGCTGCGGAGCTTCCGGCAAACGGCGGGCCTGGAGAGCAAGGAGGCCTTCCGTCAGTATATGAACAGCCTCGGCAACCGGGTCTGGGGCCTGACGTCCGGCCCCAGCCCGCGTCCCATCAGCCCTGCGCCTGCTCGTCGAAGATAGGGGGCAGTTCCAGGGACTCACCCGGCCAGCGCAGCCGACCCTGCAGCCAGGGCAGCACATCCGCGATGGGCAGCCGGACCTGGCCCATGCTGTCTCGCTCGCGGATCGTCACGCTGTGGTCCCTCAACGCGTCGAAATCCAGCGTCAGGCAATAGGGCGTGCCAACCTCGTCCTGACGGCGGTACCGCTTGCCGATCGACTGCGTCTCGTCGTAGTCCACCGACCAGAACTGCGCCAGGTGCGCCGCCAGCCTCCGGGCGGGGCCCGTTAGCTCGGCCTTCTTGGACAGCGGCAGCACGGCGACCTGGTAAGGCGCCAGCATCGGATGGAGTCGGAGCACCACCCGCGTCTCCCCCTTCGCGTCCGTCTCCTCGTCGTAGGCGTCGACCAGGAACGCGAGCGTGGCCCGATCCGCGCCGGCCGAGGGCTCGATGACGTGGGGCACGTAGGCCGTCTTGCTCTCCTCATCGAAGTACGTCAGGTCCTTGCCGGACAGCGCCTGGTGCTGCTTGAGGTCGAAGTCCGTCCGGTTGGCCACGCCCTCGAGTTCGGACCATCCAAAGGGGAACCGGTACTCGAAATCCTCGCAACCCGCAGCGTAGTGCGCAAGCTCGTCATCGCCGTGCGACCGACGCCGGAGGTTCGCCGGCTTCATCCCGAGCTCGAGGTACCAGCGGTATCGTTCCTCGATCCAGTGCTGGTGCCACTGGGCAGACTCGTCCGGCGGGGTGAAGAACTCGATCTCCATCTGCTCGAACTCACGGGTCCGGAAGGTGAAGTTGCCCGGTGTGATCTCGTTGCGAAAGGACTTGCCGACCTGGGCAATGCCGAAAGGTGGCTTCTTGCGGCTGGCGCCCTGCACGTTCCGAAAGTTCACGAAGATGCCCTGCGCCGTCTCCGGGCGCATGTAGTGCAGGCCCTCCTCGTTGTCCACGGGGCCGAGGTAGGTCTTGACCAGGCCCGAGAACAGCTGCGGCTCGGTCCAGGCGCCCTGGG
>JAYKHL010000017.1:0-16823 GCA_035284865.1 Candidatus Sericytochromatia bacterium
ATCTTCTCGCGGATCTGGTTGATGAAGATGACGGTGCAGTGGCTCCGACCAATGGCTGCCGTCAGCTTTCGGAGGGCCTGGCTCATCAGCCGGGCCTGCAGGCCGACGTGGCTGTCACCCATGTCGCCCTCGATCTCGGCCTTGGGCACCAGGGCCGCCACGGAATCGACCACGACCAGTTCCACCGCGCCGGAGCGCACCAGGGCCTCCGTGATCTCCAGGGCCTGCTCACCCGTGTCTGGCTGGCTGACGAGGAGGTTGTCGATGTCCACGCCCAGGGAGCGTGCATAGGCCGGGTCCAGGGCGTGCTCGGCGTCCACGAAGGCTGCGATGCCACCGCTCTTCTGCACCTCGGCGACGGCGTGCAGGGCGACCGTGGTCTTGCCGCCGGACTCCGGCCCGTACACCTCGATGATGCGTCCCTTGGGGAAGCCCCCCACCCCCAGCGCGAGGTCCAGCGTCAGAGCGCCCGTTGGAATGGCCTCGATGCGCATCTTGGCCGCATCGCCCAGCTTCATGATGGCACCCTTGCCAAACTGCTTCTCGATCTGGGAGATGGCGTTCTTGAGCGCACCGTCACGGTTGGCGTCGTTGCGGGCGGAGAGAGAGTCCGTCTTGTTCATGAGGGCGTGCTCCTTGTCGTCTCTGCGGCTTGCGACCTGGGTCGGGGGCGCGGGCCCGGGGGCTGGGTCGAATCTTTGTTCGACCACCCTCGAACAGTACCAAACATCTGTTCGATGTGCAAGTGATCGCGCCCACGGGACAGGGTATGTGCACAGGGTGCCCTGCCACACCCATCTGGAGGAAACCATGTCCGACCAGGCCCCCGCCACCCAGGTCAAGCGCTGGGTCTGCTCGCGCTGCGGCTACATCGAGGAGGGCGAGCACCCGCCGGCGCTGTGCCCCTTCCCCGATTGCGGGGCCGGGCCTGAGGACTTTTACCTGGAGCTCTGATGTCTGGAGGCGTGTGGCTCCCCCCCGGCCGGCGTGCTAGCATGGCGCTGGGCCGCGTGGCCCGATGGATTCGACCTTCAGGAGCCCTCACCCATGACGGCTGAGCACGTGACGCCCGATCCCCGACCCGTTCAGACCCACGGCCTGGACCGGGCCCAGCTGCATCATGCCTACCGCACGATGGTCATGATGCGCCTGCTCCACGATCGGGCGACGGCGCTGCAGCGCACGGGCCGCATCCACTCGTGGCTGGGCTGCTTCGGGCAGGAGGCCGCGATCGTCGGCAGCGGGCTCGCCACCAACCCCGAGGACTGGATCTTCCCGTCTTACAGGGAGCATGCCGTGGCCCTCGTGCGCGGCATTTCCGTTCGAAAGCTGATGGATCACCTCTTCGGCAACGCGGCGGACAACGCCCGCGGGCGCAACCTGCCCCCCGAGTACTCCTTCAGGGAGGTCAACTTCGTGAGCATCAGCGCGCCCGTGGGCACCCAGGTGCCTCAGGCCGTTGGGGCTGCCTATGCGGCCAAGCTACGAGGCGGTCACAGCGCCGCGATCGCGTACTTTGGCGATGGCACCGCCTCCACCGGGGACGTGCTGACCTCGCTCAACTTCGCCGGCGTCTGGAAGGTGCCGGTGGTGTTCTTCTGCCAGAACAACGGCTGGGCGATCTCCGTGCCCACCCGCCTGCAGACGGCCTCGCCCACCATCGCGGCGCGGGCGGAGGCCTTTGGCTTCGAGGGCGTCCGCTGTGACGGCAACGACCTGCTCGACACCTACGCGGCCACGAAGCGGGCGCTGGAGAAGGCCCGGGCGGGGGGAGGGCCCACCCTCATCGAGGCGATGACCTATCGCGTTGGTCCTCACTCGACCTCGGATGACCCGAGCGTCTATCGCGACGATGAGGAGGTCGCGCCCTGGCGCGAGCGGGACCCCATAGCGCTCTACGAGCGGCAGCTGGCGGCGCTTGGGCACTGGGACGAGGCCTTCGGCCGGGAGGTGCGCGAGGCCAGCAACCACGCCTTGCTGGAGGCTGCCCGAGAGGCCGGAGAGGTGCCTCCTCCTGATCTCGACAGCATGTTCGGCGACGTCTACGCCGAGATGCCCTGGCACATCCGCGAGCAATGGGAAGCCCACGTCCGCCTGCGTCGCGGCTGACGCGGGTCGTCGCCGCGGGGACGCTGGTCGCGTCCCTGGCAGCCTTCGGGCCTCCCGCCTGGGCCACCACCGTGCCGCTGGCGGATCCCGAGCCCGGGCTGCGATGCCTGAGCGTCGGTGCGACGGATCTGACCCTCCACGCTGCCTTCGACTGGTCGCTGGAGGGCGTGGGACGTGGCTGGACCCTCGGTCTCGTGGGGGGCTACGATCTGGCGAACCCGCTGCGCCGGGATTCTCACACCATGCTGGCAGGCAGGGTGCTGCGGCGGCTCGGCAGCCTGTGGCCCTTCGAGGTGGCGGTCATGGTCAGCGGTGGCCTCAACGTGGTCGACCCGGACGCCCCGGTCGCGAACCCGACGGAGCAGGACTTCTGGTACCCCGTGCTGCCCTGGGTGCAGCCGGCCGTGGTGGCTTCCTGGCGGCCCAGCGAGGAGGTATGGGTGCGGGCGTCCTTCGGGCCGGTGATCGGGCGCTTCACGGCAGGGCGGATCGCCATGCCCTGGTTCGTGCCGAACGTCGAGGTGGCGTACCGGATCTTCCGGAATCAGGAGGTCGTGCTGAGCGGTGGCTATGCCTCGCCGTACGGGCTGGGCTGGCGCGTCGCCCTCTGAGCGGCCGCCGCTTGGTCCTGGCCCGCGCACCTCAGGGCGCGCCGACCGGGAAGAAGCGCACCACGCTGGCCCCCGCATCCGCGACGACGAGCCTCCCCTGGGCGTCCACGACCATCGACGTGGGCAGCACCAGCGCGTCGGGGGCCATGGGATCGGTCAGGAAGGCCCCGCCCGGGCCCACGACGGTGGTGATGCGGCCCGCCGCGTCGATGCGCCGGATGCGGGGCGGCAGCACGGGCAACGCCTCCACGTCCAGCAGGGGCTGGCCGCCTGGCAGGTTGGGCAACAGGTAGGTGTAGGCCGTGCCGAACTCCGCCACATAGAGCCGCCCGGCACCATCGAAGCACATGGCCGCGGGCGCCGCGAAGGCGGCCTCCGCGGCCGGCTTGCCCTCGTCTGCGCCCCGGTAAGAAGCCTCGAGCGCCCCGACGGCCCGCGTTCGGGGTAGCCCGGCGAAGGCCTCGATGACGGGCGCCTCCCCGGCCGGGTTGCGGATCCTGCGAAGGCGCATCGCCGCCAGGTCTGCCACCAGCAGCGTGCCGTCTGGGCTCAGGGCGAGCCCACCCGGCAGCGTCAGCTGGGCCTCGGTGCCGGGGCCCCCGTCTCCGCTGTCGCCCTTCTGCCCTGTGCCCGCCACCAGGCGTCCGTTGCCGGTCTCGTCGAGCCGCATCACCTGACCGCGGTGGGTGGCGGTCCAGAAGAGGGGGCCCGCCGGGCCCCCGGCGATCGCGTAGCCATCGAGGAAGTTGGTGTTCGCGGCCTCGACCTCCACGCCGGGCGGGAACGGCAGCGGGAAGGCGGCCCCCGGCCCTGCCAGCACCCGCACCTCGCCAGCCACCTCATCGAGGACGCGTACGCGGCGGTTCTGGCGGTCCAGGATGTGGACGCCGCTGGCCCGCGACACCAGACCCACGGGGCCTTTGAAGGTCGCGGTGGTGAGGGGCTGGGGGCCCTCTGCCGGGCCAGCGGTGCCTCCGGCCAGCCGCACGAGCCGGCTGCCATTCCAGGCCTGCACGGCGTGTCCCTCCGCCTCGGCGATCAGCAACCGGCCCGCCGCATCGAGGGCCAGGCCCTGCGGCACGTTGAGGGCCACGCCGCGCCCCGGGTCGAAGCCTTGCGAGCCGTCCAGGCCCGCCAGGGGACGCGTCGCGCCGTCTGGCCGGACCTCGTGCACGACGTTTGAGGTCGCGTCGATCACCAGCACCGATCCGTCGGCCCGGGCGAGCAGATCCGCCGGGCGCTCGATCGGGCTGCCCGCAACACGATCCAGCACCACGCGCCGCTGGCCGTCCAGGCCCACGTGCGTGAGCCTCCCGGCGAGGTCCTCGGAGACCCACAGGCCACCGTCGGCAGCGTTGGTGAGATCCCCGGCCACCCCCGTCCCTTTCAGCTGGCAGAACCTGGACCAGGCGCCGCCGCCGGGGGCCAGCCGCATCACGAAGTATTCGCGGTCGCCGGCCGAGAGGGCATACATCGCGCCATCGCTGCCGCGCACCAGCCCGACGATGCGTCCATCGCTCCACGGCGCGGGCGCGGGCTCGCGGACGACGCCGTCCGCCTCCACCGTCAGCACCCGGAAGCCACCGGCCACCTTGCCATCCTCCCCGAACCAGATCGTGCCGTCGGGATCCACCCAGGCCGTCTCCGGGCAGGCGGGGGTCTCACGGGCCAGCCGCCCCACCTCGGAGAGCCCCCGGGCCTTGGTGCCCAGGACCTGGGTGAGGGTTCCGTCTGGATCGAGGCGGTGGAGACCGTGCCCTGCGGGCGTGGTGCCCGCCAGGTAGAGGCTGCCATCTGGCGCCCGGAACGCGTCGGAAATGGCCGAGACGTTGGCCTTGACGCGCCCCTGCAGCCGGTCAAGCAGGGTGGTCAGGATGCCGTCCGGGCCAACCTGCCGCAGGCGACCGGCTCTCTCCTCGGCCACCAGGAAGCCGCCGGCCCCGTCGTCGACCAGGGCGGAGGCCCCCGCGAGTGGCACGTCGAGGGCGGGCCTGCCCTCGCCCAGACGCTCCTGGCCCAGCAGCAGGATCCTGATGGCCTCGAGCGTTCGGTCCACGGTGGGGTTGGCGCGCCGCAAGGCCGCCGTTGCCTCCACCATGGCCCGGGTCTCGTAGCTCGGGGTTGCGGCCAGGCTTGCCAGGGAGGCGTTGAGCGAGCTGTAAAGCGCCTGGGACTCCGCCTCGGGGAGGCGATCGAAGATCGGCTGCCGCCCCTTCACGTACTGGTCGAGCACGTAGGTGGCTCCCAGCGTGGCGGCCGTGTCAACTACCACCTCCCGCGTGGTCCGATCCGACCGCACCAGCACCGCCGCCAGCGCGCCGCCCTGCCGCAGGGGGATCCTCAGCACCAGGTTCTCCGCGGGCAGCGTGGCCGTGAGGGTGAAGCGCCCCTGCCCGTCCGACACCGCCCGCAGCGGGATGCCAGCCTCGTCCACCAGCACCGCGCCCGCCGCGTCCGTCAGGTAGACCTCCGCCTCGGAGAGGGCCGCCTCCACACGGGCGGCCTGCTGGAGCCGCAGGGGGCGCGCCGCCACCTGGGCCCCATTGTTGGCGAGGATGCTGCCGCCCGCGTCACCGACCAGGGCCCCGCCTGCATCGCTGATGAGGCGGGCCCCCGCGTTGCTCACGATGGACCCGCCGCGGTCCGAGAGCAGCCGCACGACGCCCGTGAGCGTGTTGCGCGCAGCGGCCTGCGGCACCTTTCGGGTCGGGATGCCGGCTGGCAGGACGACCGCTCCTGGGGCCCCGACGGGCTGCCCAGGCGCCTGTCTCCCGGGGAGCTGCCCCTGGGGGCCAGGGGACCGGAGCCCGGTGGGGACGCCGAGCTTCACGCCCCCGCCAGGGCCAGTGCGACGCGTCATTGGCCCCGGCGTGCCCCCTGTCGGCGCGGCACAGGCTGTCGCAGCCAGGGCGAGGCCGAGCGTCGCAGCGAGGAGGAGGCGGGGCTCTTGGAGGGGCACAGGGGTTACATACCCCTGTGCCCCGGCCTCCCCACGGCCTCAGACCCGACAGACCACCGGCGGGGGCGCGAGGTTCTCGTGGTGTGGCTTCTTGAAGAGCGTGATCGTCAGCCGGGCGGGGTTGAACACGTTGTGGTTGTGGGTGGTCGGCGTGGTCAGGATGAACTGGGCCCGCGAGGCCTTCAGGAAGTCTCCAACCTCGTCGATGCGCTCCACCGACAGGTGGGCGAAGGGCTCGTCGAGGATGAAAAAGCCCGGCCCTGCGCCCCCGTCTCCGTCCGTCAGGGCCATCAGCAGCAGGAGGCTGACGATGACCTTCTGGCCCCCCGACAGGTCGGGGTCCGACAACGGCCGCAGGTCCTTGCCATCGTAGGCGACCTGCACGTGGACCCCGGCCTTCTCGATGCCGTCGTCGTCGGGGGAGAAGGTGGGCAGCTCCATGTGCAGCCGGATGTTGGCCTTGTCCGCCAGCCGCAGTGCGTTCTCGCGGTAGTCGCCCAGCACCTGCTCGACCAGCCGGATGTAGCTCATGCGACAGGCCTTGAGCTCGGCCTCGCCCTCGTTGACCTCGCGCAACCGCCGGGTCACGAAGCGCTCCTGGGCCTCCACGTTCTCGGCCTGTTTCTCCCAGAGCGTGACGATCGCCGGGTCGGTACAGCCCGCGTACCGCGCCAGCTCCGCCTCCATCTCGTTGATGCGCAGCCGCACGACGTCCGGCAGCGGCACGGAGGCGAGGGCCTCGGGCGTGCGCGCCTCGATGGGGATGGCGTCTTCCAACCGCCGGCGGGTCGCCTCCAGCGCCGCAAGCTGCGGGCCGCGGCTCGCGAGCTGGGCCTGCAAGGTGTCGATCTCTCGCCGCAGCCTGGCCATGTCGTGCTCGGCCTGGCTGGCGTCCCGATCCGCGTTGGCGGCCGCCTGGGCCTTCTGGATGATCTCCTCCTGGGCTGCCGAGAGCGCCTGCTCGAGCTCGCTGATGCGGGCCTGCCAGGCCTCGCGCCGGGCCGTGATGGCCTCGTACTCGGGTCGAAGGGCATCCCATTCCTGGCGCTTCGCCTGATCGGCCACGGCCTGGCGGCGCTCGGCGAGCTCCCGGGCGTAGAGCTGCAGGTCCCGCTTGAGGTCGCGGGCCTCTTCCTCCAGCTCCTCGAGGCGCTTGAGGCCCTCACTCGCCCGCGCCGAGACGCCGAGCTGGCCCAGGTAGCACTCCCCGGGCCGCACGCCCACGAAGATGCCGCCGCGCCGATCCACCTTGTAGCCGTCGGCCGTGATGGCCGCGTGGAAGCGGCCAATGGCGGCCTTGGCCGCCTGCACGTCGTCGACCAGGGCCGTGTCGTTCAGGCGCTCCAGGATCCAGCGTGGCACCCGGGCATCGAGCACCTTCACGGCGGCCAGCGCGGAGCCCGGGCGGGGCGTCACGGCCGGCTCGCGGCTCGGCTCGCACATGTAGTGCCGGTAGCGGTTGCGCCGGGCCAGCTCGAGCGCCGCCACGTGGTGCTGGGGGGTCACGATCCAGTTGAAGCGGTCGCCACCCACGACGGACTCGATCGCCACCTGCCAGTGCGGGTCCGTGACCTCCAGCGCCTCCGCCACGAGCGTGGCCTGGATGTCCGCGGCGCGCAGCGTCTCGCGCATTCCATCCACAAACGGGGGGTAGACCACCTGGCCCTTCTGCAGCGACGCCAGCACGCCCAGCAGCTCCTTGCGCTGCTCCTCGACCCGGTTGAGGCGCGCGCGGGCATCACCGAGGGCCTCCTCCGCGACGGCGACGTCGGCCTCCAGCGCCTCCATATCCTCCTCGAGCACGCGCTCGGCCACCTGTCGAACGCCCTCGAGCCGTCCCAGGGCCAGGTCCATGTCGCGCCCTTCTCCCATCAGGGCTTTCCGCTCGTGGTCCTTGGCCTGGCCGCGGGTCCGGGCGTCCGTCAGCTCGGCCGTGAGGCGCGTCTTGGCCTCGAGTTCCCGGGCATGGAAGGCCGTCAGGGCTTCCTGATCGGCCTTCAGGGCCTCGAGGCGCTGCTGGCCGTTCTCGAGATCGGGCCCGAGACGCTTGAGGTCGCCCAGGACGTCCTTGTACTCGGCCAGCGGCAGCAACGTGGTGCGGTAGTGTCCCACCTGCCGGTGGCGATCGGTGAAGAGATCGAACTCACGCTTCTGGCGCTCCAGCTTTTCCAGCGTGGCCTGCTCCACGCCGAGCCGCTTGGTCTGCTCGTCGAGGTCCGCGAGGGCCTTGTGGTAGCTCTCCTTGGCCTCCTGGTAGCGGTCGAAGACCTGGCGCTGCCCCTTGATCTGCATGACGTAGGTGAACAGCTCCTGGGGGGAGCGCTCGCACAGCTTGTTCGTCTCGCCTTGCTCGATGGCCAGGATGGAGAGCAGCGAGCGGCTCACGCCCGCCTTGAAGAGGATGTCGGAGTACTCCCCCGGGCCGAAGAGCTTGTGCTGGGCATAGGCGGCCTGGATGTCCGCAAAGGGGGCGTCGCCCGGCAGGATGACGTAGCGGCTCTCGACGCTGCCGGCCGCCGGCACGAGCACGCAGGCGAGCGTGACGTGGTCGTCGTTGATGTTGAGGCAGCGGAAGGGGCGGCCCGCCTCGGACTCGTAGTTGCTCACGAGCGCCGACACCACCGTCATCTGGCGCTTGTCTCGCATGTACTTGTTGCGTCGCCGCTTCGTCGAGAGCCGGGGGGCGTTGAGGATGATGCGGATGCCATCCAGGAAGGTGGTCTTGCCGGAGCCGTTGGGACCGGCCAGCATCACGATGGGCTCATCGAGCGGCACGGACACGGGCCGCCAGCAGTCCCAGTTCGAGAAGGAGAGGCGAAGGATCTTGAACATGCGGGTTGCGGCTCCTCGGGGGCTCAGGCGTCCGGGGCTTCGCCGTCTTGCGCGGGGGCGTCGGGGGCTGCCTCGTCGGCGGCCGGCGCCCAGACGATCGGGCCTGCTGCGGCCTCGGCAAGGGCGGCCGCGGCGTGCCAGCCGATCTCCGTGCCCCCTTCGTCGGGCTCATCGGCGACGGGTTGCTCGGCCAGCACCCGGGCGAGCGTGGACTGACGCAGGTAGGCGGAGAGCTTCTGGCTGTCCCCGAGCAGGTCGAGGAACGGCCCGGCCTTGATCTCGTCCTTCCGGTTGTACTCCAGGAAGCCGAGGCGCTTCAGCTGGCTCACGTACATCTCGAAGCGGCGTCCCCCGAGCTTCTTGCCGAACTCGGCGTTGAGCGCCTCGAAGGAGACGACGGGCTCGGCCACGCCGCCCTCGCGGCCCTCCTCTGCCAGCCGCTGGGGGAGCACCAGGCGCGCCCAGAGCACCACCAGCAGGGCCAGGGCGTTGCGATCCAGTTCCTGCATGTTCGTGATGCGCTCGACCCGGTGCCCGGGGCCGTCCGCCAGGGCGAGCCCGTAGTAGCGCGAGTAGGGGCTCCAGGCGAGCGTCAGGCCCACCGCGTTCAGGCGCCGCTCCGCCTCCGCGCGCTTGCCCGGGTCCATGAGGCCGCGGGCCTCCCGGCGTGCGACGTAGCCCTTGTGGAAGAAGGGCGTGAGCAGCTGGGCGATCTCATCGTGCTCTGGCACCCGTCCCGCATCTTCGGTGGCGGCTGCCGCGGGCTCTGCCTCCAGGCCCGCGTCATCCCACAGCGTCCCGGCTGGCCCCGCCGGGCTCCAGGCCGGGGCGCCTGCACCGGTGGGCCCGGCAACCTCCGGGGCCTCGACCCTGGCCTCCGCTTCGGCGGGCTCGGGCGGTGGGGCCGGGGGCTCCAGGGGCGCAACGTGGGCGACGAGTTCGGGATCAAACCGCGCGTCCATGGGCATCCTTTCGGGGCAGCGCGTGCGGGCGCAGGTAGGCTTCCGTGATTTCCTTGATGAACGGCGTCGGGGCCACCAGCAGGCTGGCATCCTCCGGGCGGTCCAGGCCGAGGGGCACCAGCTTCAGGCGCTGGACGGGCGAGTCCGTGCGCTCTCCGGGCGCCACCGGCGTGCCCACCAGCGGCAGCAGGGAGAGGCGGTACATCGCCAGGGCCGGCTCGTCGACGGTGGCATACTCGAACAGCGGCACGGGGCCGCGGGCGTGGGCGTAGCGCTCGAGGTCCGCCACGGCCTCGGCGATGGTCTCGCGGTTGTGGGTCACGAGCGTCGTGGTCGCGGCCGGCACGGGCTCGTTCCACTCTTCCTCTTCGACCTCGATGAGCTCGCGGAAGAGGTGGTACTCGGCGGCCGAGAGCAGCAGGCTCTCGTCGAAGAACGGGGGGATGAAGGCGGGGCAACGGAAGGCCTCGGCCGCGACCGCGGCGAGGGCGTCCACGTCCGCGGCCATCAGCATCCGCGTGATGTCCAGCTGGTTGATGCCCCCCTCCAGCGACACGAACTGCTCACCCATGCCCGTGAGCACGCGAATGAGCTCCGAGCGGTAGGCGTGCAGCTGGCTGAGGTGCAGGTGGATGGCCTGGTACTCGTGCTGGATCTCCCGCCGCGACAGGTCGAGCCCGTCGAGGACGCGGCGCGTCTCCTGGGAGAGCGCCAGGCACTGGTCCAGCTGATCCTGCACGGCCACGAGGCGGACCTCGGAGTGGGAGTCCAGGGCCTCCAGCAGCATCTGGGCCAGCACGTCGAAGCGAGAACGCAGGTTGTAGAGCACGTCGAGGGGGTCGTAGCCCATCTGCAGGCAGAACTCGACGCCGTACAGGGCGATGCCCATCTCCTGGCGCTGGGGTGAGGCCTGGGCCAGCATGCCGAGCATCGCGGCGGCGTTGACGCCCATCTCCGTCCAGTAGTAGCCGCGGGCACGGTCGAACTCCAGCCACCCGTACTGCCGGAACGTCGTCACGAGGTGATCGAGGGCGTCCGGGTGGAGCCACGGGAGCACGCGCTGCATCGCCTCCTTGTCCCAGAACCGCTCGCGGCAGCTCGCGAACAGCTCCCGGATGAAGGCGACGCGGACGACGAAGGCCGCCTCGTTGGCGCCGCGAGTCAGCGCCAGGAACAGCGGAAAGAGGGCGTGGAAGCCGTGGTTCAGCTGGAGCGCCTCCACCTGGTCGGCGCGCCAGCCGTCGGCCAGGAAGTGGTCGACGGCGCGGCGACGCGTGGCGGCGGTGGCTCCCTCGGGCTCCGGGTCCGGGGCTGGCGCTTCAGGCACCAGCGAGGTGCTGAGCAGGGCGGGTGGGTCGAGCGGCATGCAGGCTCCGCGCTGGGGGGGACGCTGCGGCTGCAGCCCTCGCCGCAACCGACCGCGCCATTGTACCGCGTTATGTCCACGCGGGTGGTGCGGGGCGTCACCGCCCGGCGACGCGGGCCCCCTCAGGGCTCGAGGAAGCTTGCTTCATCGGCCTTCGGACCGGTGTAGGGCGGCAGCCCCAGGCCGTCGAGCGTCGAGGTCTGCAGCACCAGGTTGACGGAGTTCGGGAAGAGCGGGGGGGCGAGGGTGAGCAGCCGCTGATCGTACCGCGTGTCCTTGTCGTAGGAGGCGTTGCCGAGCCCGACGGCGCCCCGCTTGCGGGTCACGAGCCCGCCGAACAGCGTGAGCTTGCCCCGGGTGCCCGGGAAGTTCGGGTTGCCGACCCTGGGGTTCTGAAGGCCCGCGTAGAGCCCGTTGGGGCCCGGCTCGCCGCCGGCCCCGTAGACCGGGCAGTAGGGGTACGGTGGCGTGGCGACGCCCGCCTGGGGGTAGCCGTCCGAGTCGCTGTCGAACAGGGCGTCGGCGCTTCCCACCATGGTGGCTGGCCAGAGCACGTCGTAGGACTCGCCGAGCGCCTCCGCCCAGACGTGCATCAGGCCCTCCGTCGTGAAGGAGCCACGCAGCTTGAAGCGCAGCCCCTCGGGCGAGGTAGGCGCAGCCGGGATCGCGGGCATGGTGCTGGTCACCGTGTCGTAGGCGGGGTCGCCGAGCGCGGCGAGGGAGGCCGTCACCACCACGCCAGAGTCCGTGCGGACGGCAGCCGATGGCGCAGTCAGGCCCACGACGATCTGCTTGTCGGAGACCAGCCCGAGCACGTCGCGCGTCTGGCTGGCCGTCACGTTCTCCCGGCGTAGCCTGTCCGGGCCGGCCTCGAGGCCGCAGGCCTCCGCGATGCCCTTCACCACCACGTGGTTCTGGATGAAGATGTCGCCCGCGGCGATGATCGTGAGCCGGCTCGCGCGGCGCGGCGCGGTGCCTCCCGGGGCCGCGTCCTCCGTGCAGGCGACCTCGGCCGCGGCCAGCGCCGGGGGCAGGTTGGTGCGCCAGGCCCACCCGAAGGCGCGCTTCGTCTGAGAGGCTCCGGGGGCCCCGGGGTCCCCGAGGGACAGGATGTGGCCCGTCAGCGGCCGCGCGTTGGCGGCACCGGCCACGCCGCTGGAGGGGCGGGCGGGGTCGTGCCGGGAGTAGTCCACGAAGATGAGCCCGTTGAAGGGGGCCTCGGTGTTCCCGAGCTCGGGGGCGAGGAACGTGTGCTCGCAGGGCGCCAGGCCGGTCCCCCACACGGCGAAGTCGGCCGGGTCGTTGCTCGTCGTCACCGCCTGCTCGAGGTCGGTGAGCGGCTGCGTCAGGAGGCCTTCGATCGTCGAGTTGGGGGCGAAGGCCTTCAGCCTGAGCTGGCGGGTGGCGCGATCCGCGATGGCCACGTAGGTGCGGCGGGGCATCGCTTGCTTCACGTAGCCGACCTGGAAGAAGTAATAGGAGCGGGTGTCGGTGGTGGCCAGGCGCATGACCTCCACCGTGCCGCGGACGTAGATGCCGCCGCGCGGGAAATCGCCGGCCCCCCCGTACTGGGAGGTGCCGTTCTCCACCATGGCCCGGGTGGGCACGTGCACGCCGTCCGGGAGGTCCTGGAACCAGGTCTCCCCGGCAGGGGACTGGCCCTCGGGCATGCCGCACACGGCCCCGAGCCGGGCCCGCGAGTTGGGTGGCAGCTCGACGGGGGTGGTCATGAGGGGCCCGGCCTTGCCGTCGATCTGGGCCTGGTTCTCGGGGGCGAGGAAGATGGCCCGCGCGAGCTCGGAGGTGTAGGTGGGGTTGGTCAGGGCCTGCCTGTTGCACAGCACCGCGCTCGAGAAGTCGTCGGTGTCCTGGAACCCGCCCGGGCGCGCGTCGTAGGCCATCGACACCGTGTCGGTGAAGACGGGATGGGCCGGCGCGCCGGCGGGCACGCTGTAGCCACCGGGCGCGTGCAGGACCATCTGGCTGCGGCCGTTTTGCAGCGTGAGGTTGCCGGGCTGCAGCCCGAGGGGCGCATCCACGTAGCCCCGGTTGACGTGGATGGGGCCCTCCACCCGCTCGCCCGGGGCCCAGTTGCCGACGAGGTCGATGTCAGTCAAGGTGGCGTAACGGGACAGCACCTGTCGTCCGACGGTGGCGATCAGCACGCGATCCGCCACCAGCCGCGTGCCCTTGTGGGGGCCGGCCGCCGTGTTCTTGGCGTCGTAGGCCCACACCCGGCCCGCCACCCCGATGCGGTACTGCCGGGGCGCACCTTCGGACACCCGGAAGGGCTGCAGGCGCACCCGCACGGTGGCCACGTGGTCGCCGTAGCGCCCCACCACGTACTCGCCGGCGCCCTCGACGTCGACGAGGTCCCCCACGCGGGCCGGGATGGCGCGCGAGCCCACGGTGGCTTCCCGGCGGGGCAGGTCCGAGAGGTCGGTCGGGATCAACCCCTTGAGCTCCGGCGAGTCGAACAGGCTGCGCAGGGGGTTCACCACCTCCCCATCGGGCACGTCCCACTCCACCGGCGTGGTGCGGGTGCGGTCGATGGCCGAGCGCGCCCACGCGAGCGTCATTGCCAGGCCCGTCTGGGCCGCGTCGGCGGCCACCGCCCGCCACCGGTCGGCGTGGCTGCGGCGCATGTCGGCGCTGACCCAGTTCAGGCCGGCGACGACCACGCCCATGATGACCGTCGTCATGAGCAGGGCCGCGGGCACGACCGAGCCGCGGCGCGCGTCAGGGCAGGGGGCGAACCTTGGCGAACTGGTCGAGGCCATCGAGGGGGATCTCCGACTGAACGGTGGCGAACTGGAAGGGGATGTCCCGGCGGGAGCGGTACCGCACCGACATGCTGACGAGGATGCGGGCCGGTCGCACCCCGAGGGCGCCGAGGTTGGTGTCCGCTCCGGTGGTGCCCGTGAGGGACTGGACGCGGTTCTCGAAGTAGTCGCACCCCGGGCCGATCGTCTCGACGTAGCGGTGGTAGGTGGCCCCTCCTGGCAGCGTGATGACGCCGTTGGCGTCAGGCGCCCCTGTCGGTTCGTGGAGGTTGTTCACGAACCGCACGCTCGTGCCTGCCACCGTATCGGGATCGACATAGGGCATCACCAGCTTGTCGGTGATGGGGCGGATGGCGGGCGTGCCCCCCGCCTCTGCCGCGAACTGGGGTGGGATGCGGTTCGCGAGGGCTTCTTGGGTCGGCGGGTCGTTGCCCACCACCCCGAAGTTCGCGTGGCGTCCCTCGCCCACGATGCGAGCCCCGCTGGCGGGGCGCCCCGTGCGGGTGCCGTCGGGCAGCGCGAAGCGGAAGATCGCGGCGAGGCTGGCCTCGTCGTAGGCCGCCGCCGGCGGGTCGGTCATCGGGATCGGGACGGGGTCGTAGTTGGCGCGTCCGTTGGCGGTGCGGCCGTCGTAGTCGAACGGAGGCTGGAGAAACGCCGCATCGGTGCCCGGCGGCGCGCCCGGGGCCAGGATGCGTCGCCCCTCGGGGTCGTACTCGGCCTGATGGGCGGCCAGCGTGGTGTCCACCGTCTGGACGTTGTAGGCGCCGCCGGGGGGGCTGATGGCGCCGGCGCAGACGTCCGGGATCGTGAGGAGGCGCAGCTCGTAAGGCACCGCCGTGCGGTTCGCGTTCTCCCCGGCCTTGATCGGGGGGGCAAGCTGGTCGCGCGGGTTGTTCGGCACCGCGAAGTTGGCGTCGTTGCGCCTCAGGTTCATCGGCGCCACGTACAGCACGTGGAAGGTCCAGCTGCGGGGGAGCAGGGCCGTCGGGTTCGACGCATCGCCCGTCAGCGTCTTGCGGAACTCTGCCACCGCGAAGTAGGCCAGGGGGCCTGGAAACCGGTCGTGGTAGGGGTCGCCCGTGCGCTTGCCCGGGGCCACGCTGAGCGCGAAGGCGGGGTTGCCCCCGCCAGACGGGTCGTCGTCGGGGAAGGTGAAGCGAAACCGCCGCTTGGAGACCGTGGAGGCCAGCCAGGCCTCGGGGTCCGCGAGCCCGGCGTCGGTGGTGGGGGGGCGCAGGGCGACGGACACCTCCCCGAGGTTCACCAGCGGAGGGGGCAGCGCGGCCCGGGTGGCGTGCTCCCCCGTGCGTCCCGTGACGATCGCCGTCTGGGCCTTGAGGGGCCTCGCCGAGTGGTAAAACACGTGGCCGCGCCGGACGACCTCGCCCACCTGGCCGACCGCGCTCGTGGCGAGGCGCTGGGCTTCGAAGCGCGACCGGGAGGCTGCGATGGCCCTGGCGATCTCGGAGAAGGCCGTCACCGACAGCCCGAGCACCAGGCTGCCGACCGCCGCCGCGATCAGCAGCTCTGGCAAGGTGAAGCCGCCGCGCCGCATCACATGATCCCCACGATGCCCACGAGCTCGGCGAGCAGCTTGCGGGGATCGAGCCCCGGGCCGGACTTGCCGTCCAGGCTCGGCGTGGCGGCCAGGGTTTTGACCCGCGGGTCCTTCAGGTAGACCCGCACCGTCACCGCCACACCATACGGGGGGGCCACGATGAACGTCGGGGCGTTGACCGGGACCGAGGCGGCATTGGCCGCCGGGAACAGGGGGTGCATCGGTTGCGACCAGACCTCGCGCACGAACCGCAGCGCGGGCTCGGCCAGCGACGCGCCGACGCGCAGATGGTCGTTCGCCCGGGGGGCGGGAATCGCGATCGTGCCATCCGGGTGGGTGACGGTGGTGGGCGGCGAGGCGCTGGTCTCCGGGTTGCGAAACACGCGCGTGACGGCCTGGCCTCCCACGCGCGACGGGGTGGTGGGGATCTCGTTCACCGCATAGGCTCGCCCGGGCACGTACGCCCGACGACGGGCCGCCTCGTGGTCCACGTCCCCGCCGGTCGCGGAGCGGGCGACCTCGGCCGTGTCGTACACGAATTCTCGCACGAGCAGCCCGGGCCGTCGGTTGAAGTCGAGGTTGTGGTACGCCCCGATGCGGTTCTTGTCCTGGCTGGTCAGCCGCACATCCGCGGGCGGCGGGTAGTAGGTGCCCCCCGCGGCCACGAAGCCCGAGACGCTGCCCCGCACGAGATCGCTCCCGAGGGCCCCGTGCTGGGCCCGGAAGTAGTTGAGGCGTTCGGCCGCCAGCCAGGCGCCCTTGCTGAGGTCGTTGGGGGTGCGGGCCTTGCGGGTCAGGTTCGCCGCGAGCCCGGCCATGGCCCCGAGGGCCACCACGAGGATGCCCACCGCCACCAGGGTTTCGATGAGCGTGAAGCCTCGACGCGGCGTGTGGTGTCCGTGCCCGTGATGCAAGCGGCTCGTGCCTCCCTGTTACCTTCTACCCCGGGCTCCCGTGGTTGACCCCACGGTAGGGGCGGGGCTGGCGCGGGCATGATGGGGCTCGAGACGCGACGCGGCGTCTCGTGGTCCGGGGCTGCGGAGCGACGAGGGCGTCATGGGAAAGCTGGGGCTGGTGTTGTCGGGTGGCGTCGCGAAGGGCGCCTACGAGCTGGGCGTCATCCGGGCCCTGGCGGAGCGAGGCATCGAGCCCGACGTGATCGTCGGGATCTCGGCCGGCGCAATGAGTGGCGCCATGATGGCCAGCCTGATCGTGGCGCAGGAGTTCCGACCGGAGCGCGTCGACGCGTTCATGATTCGGACCTGGACGGAGCAGGTGAACCTGCGGGCGCTTTACCACCACGTTGACGGGGACGACGGCCCCGACGACCTCGAGCACAAGTCCCTCAACAACCTGTTCATGCGCTTCGGCATCGACCCGTTCCAGCGCGTGTTCTTCCCGACGCGGATCGATCCGCGCGCCGCCAGGACGCTGGAGACCATCCTGCGCGGGGAGTTCATCTCCGTGTTCTCGCACGCCCTGTTCCGGAAGCTGGCCCAGGAGTGGCACTTCCCCACCGAGATCCAGAAGGCCGTCAAGTTCTCGGCGGCCATCTGCAACCTGCTGGGCCAGACCAGCCTGAACCCCCAGGACGAGACGATCGAGCGCGCCTGGGCCCACTTCGAGGACTTCCAGTGGTA
>JAYKHL010000018.1:0-5833 GCA_035284865.1 Candidatus Sericytochromatia bacterium
GCGGGGGCAGACCGCCACGCCGGTGGTCGACGAGGAAGAAATCGCCCACATCGTGGCTTCCTGGACGGGGATTCCGGTCAAGAAGATGACGGAGGGGGAGTCCGAGGCGCTCATGCACATGGAGGACGATCTCCACAAGCGGGTGATCGGACAACATGACGCCATCCAGTCCATCTCGCGGGCCATCCGTCGAGCACGCGTCGGCCTGAAGAACCCGAAGCGACCCATCGGCAGCTTCATCTTCTCGGGTCCCACGGGGGTGGGCAAGACGGAGCTGGCCAAGGCGTTGGCCGGGCTCTTCTTCGGCTCCGAAGAGTCGCTGATCCGCATCGACATGTCCGAGTACATGGAAAAGCACGCGGTGTCGAAGATGATCGGCTCCCCGCCAGGTTACGTCGGCTACAACGAGGGGGGCCAACTCACGGAGGCTGTGCGCCGCAAGCCTTACAGCGTGGTGCTCTTCGACGAGATCGAGAAGGCCCATCCGGACGCCTTCAACATCATGCTTCAGATTCTCGAAGATGGGCGCCTGACGGATGCCAAGGGCCGCATCGTGGACTTCAAGAACACGATCGTCATCCTCACCTCCAACATCGGGGCGCGCGCCATCGAGAAGGGCCAGAGCCTCGGCTTCCAGACCGGCGGCGAGGACAACCGCTACCGGAAGATGAAGGACGTCGTGATGGACGAGTTGAAGAACAACTTCCGGCCGGAGTTCATCAACCGCATCGACGAGATCATCGTGTTCCATCCGCTGACCAAGGAGGAGATCGGCCAGATCGTCGATGTCATGCTCGCCGAGGTGCGCACGCGTCTCAAGGAGCAGGAGTACGATCTTGAACTCGCCCCCGAGGTGCAAGAACTGCTCGCCAATGAGGGCTACAACCCCTCCTACGGCGCCCGGCCCCTGCGTCGAGCCATCCAGCGCCTCATCGAAGATCCACTCGCCGAGGAGATCCTGGCGGGGGCCCTCAAGAAGGGGACCATCGTCGCCCGCCGGGATGGCGAGAAGGTGGTCTTCGGTCAGAAGGAAGAGCCGGAGGCGGGCAGCCGCACCGAGGCCTCCGCGGGCGTCTGACGCCCGTCGAGCGCCAGCCCCCCGGTTGCAGAACCGGGGGGCTGCTTCGTGTAGGGGGAAGCGGGCGGGCAGCCGCGGGAGACCTCCTGCTCCTGGAAGGTCTTCCCCGTGGGGGGGGGGACGCGGGGGGTTAGCCGCGAGAGACCTCCTGCTCCAGCCAGTGCAGCAACAGGCGCACCCCATGTCCCGTGGAGCCCTTGGGGTTGTAGCCCCGCGCCTCGGAGAGGTAGGACGGCCCGGCGATGTCGATGTGAGCCCAGGCCCCCTGGCCGGCGAAGCGCTTCAGGAAGACCGCCCCGGTGATGGCGTCACCCTTGCCCGGGTGAATGTTGCGCAGGTCGGCGATGTCGCTTTGAATGTGGTGGTCGTAAGCCTCCCACACCGGAAAGCGCCACAGCCGCTCACCGGTGGCCTCTCCGGCGGCGGCGAGGCGGGCCGCCAGGTCATCGTCCGTGCTGAAGAGGCCCGAGGCCTCGTAGCCCAGCGCCATGATAATGGAGCCCGTCAGGGTGGCGACGTCCACGGTCACCCGGGCGTCATAGTGCTTGGCACCGTAGGCCAAGGCGTCGGCCAGGATGAGCCGGCCCTCGGCGTCCGTGTCCACGGCCTCCACGACGAGCCCGTTGTAGGCCGTCAACAGGTCTCCCGGCTTCAGGGCCCGTCCGCTGGGCATGTTCTCGGCAATGGGCAGCAGAGCCACCAGGTTGACGGGCAGGCTGCGGTCGTGGGCCGCCTCGAGCACCCCCAGCACGGTGGCGGCCCCGTGCATGTCCGTCTTCATCTCCTCCATGCCCGCCCGGGGCTTGATGCAGATGCCCCCGGTGTCGAACGTGATGCCCTTGCCCGCCAGCACGATCGGGGCGGCCCGACGATCGGGGTGGCCGTGGTACTCCAGCACCACGAAGCAAGGACCGTGCTGGCTCCCCTGTCCCACCCCCACCAGGCAGCCGAACCCCATCTGGACGAGCTCGGCCTGTTCAAACACCCGGTGCGTCATCCCCGTGCGACGCGCCAGATCAACCGCCGCGTCCCGCAGGTCTGGCACGGACAGCTTGTTGCCGGGCATGTTCGAGAGGTCGCGAACCCGGTTGACGATCGCCGCGAGCGAGCGTCCCCTGGCCGCCGCGTGCGCTGCCTCGGAGTCCGCGGCCAGGGGCAGCACGAGCGACTCCAGGGCCTTTTCGTCAGGCCTGGGCTGGGTCTGGAAGAGCCTGCCGTCATAGGCGGAGAGCGCCGCCGCCTCCGTCGAGGCATACGCCGCCACCGCCGGGGCAAGACCGTCAGGCAGGGCGATCGCCAGGCGGGCCACCTTCCCGCGCAGCGCCAGGACACCCCGGGCCACGACCCGGCGCCAGGCCTCCGGCGTCAGCGGCTCGGACCCGAGGCCGAGCAGCACCACGCGGCGGGCCACCAGCCCCCCCACCGGGTACATCGCGAGGACTTCCTCATCCTTCCCCGCGAACGCGCCATCCCGCCAGGCGACGGCGATGGCCGCATCCAACTCGGGGCCGAATCCGGTGGGCGCGCGGGCCGCGGGGGCCAGGCCCAGCAGCAGCGCCTCCGCGTTCAGGGCGGAGAGGGGAGCGGGCTCGAAGTGAAGCTGCATCTTGAAGCGGGCGTCCTGGCTGAAAAGGTCGTGTGGCGCGGCTGTGTGGGGGCCATTGTACCCCAGCGCCGGAAGCCTGGGCCAGCACGCCCCCGGCGCGGCGACGATCGCCTGCGCCAACCACCGGGCCCCCCTGGCCGACTGGCAGCGCCTCCGCGAGGTGACCAGCGGACGAAGCCCCCCGTTCCTGCTACCCTGAAGGGGTTGGCGCCCCACGCTGGAGGCAATCCCGGAATGACCAAGGAAACCGTTGTCGAGGCCCTCGAAGAGACCGCGCTCTTGCTGGAACTGGCCGGCGAAAACCCCTTCAAGGTGCGCGCGTTCCAGCGCGGCGCCCAGGCGCTCGGCCGCCTGTCGGAGCCCCTCGAGGTCGCCATCGCGAGCGGCTCCCTGAAGGCGCTGCCCGGCATCGGCAAGGGGCTTTTCGAGGACATCACCACGCTGGTGCGCACGGGACGCCTGCCTGCCCTCGAGGCGTTGCGCGAGGCAACCCCGGGCGGCCTCCGGGAGATGCTGGAGGTCCCTGGTCTGGGGCCCAAGAAGGTCCGAGCGCTGAGGGATGGCCTGGGCATCGGCTCCGTTGGCGAGCTCGAGTATGCCATCAGCGAGAACCGGCTGCTGGCGCTTGCTGGCTTTGGGCCTGCCACCCAGGCCAAGCTGGGGGCCACCATCGCGCGCTGGAAGCAAGACCGTGGCAAGCGGCTCCTCTCCGAAGCCTTGCCCCCGGCGGAGGCCCTGGTGGCATACCTCTGTCAGCACCTGCCCCAGGCCCGCGTCGCGATCGTGGGGGCGCTCCGACGGCGGTGTGAGACCCTCTCGGAGGTGCGCTTGCTGGTGGCCGGGGTCCAGGCGGAGGACGTGACGGCGGCCCTGGTCGGCGCCCCCGCGGTGGAGGCTGGCCCGGACGGGGCCCACTTGCTGGGCCTCCGCGTGCACGTCGAGCAGGCCACCGATGCGACGTGGGGCGCCAGGCTGGCCTGGACCACAGGCAGCGAGGGGTGGCTGGAGGCCATGGTGGTCCACGCCCTGGCCCGCGGCCTGGTGCTGGACGCCCGGGGCTTGTGGCGAGGAGGGCAACAGCTCGAGACGCCCACGGAAGACGCGCTGTTCGAGGCCCTCGACCTGCCGGTGCAGGCCCCTGAGCGTCGAGAGGACGACCCGAGGCTGGAGGGCCCCGTCGCGACGCTGTTAACGGAGGCAGACCTGCAAGGAGCCTTTCACGTGCACACCTCCGCCAGCGACGGCACGGCCACCCTGCGGGAGATGGTGCTCCGGGCTCGCGCGCTCGGATGGCGCTACATCGGCATCTCAGACCACAGCGAGGCAGCCTTCTACGCCAGGGGGCTCAGCCGAGACAGGATCCGAGAACAGCAGCGGGAGATCGCGGCACTCAACGCCGAGTTCGACGACATCCGTGTGCTTTCCGGCATCGAGGCCGACATCCTGGCTGATGGCAGCCTGGACTACGACGACGAGACGCTCGCCACCTTCGACTTTGTGATCGGGAGCGTGCACAGCCGCTTCGGACAGGATGCCGAGGCCATGACCCGCCGCCTCGTGCGAGCCCTGGCGCACCCCCGCCTGACGATCCTCGGGCACCTCTCAGGCCGCTTGCTGCTCGCCCGGCCCCCCTATGCGGTCGACATGGAGGCGGTGCTGCAGGCAGCGGCCACGCACGGCAAGGCCATCGAGCTCAACGCCAACCCCCATCGGCTGGACCTGGACTGGCGCCACCTGGGTCGCGCCCGGGAGCTCGGCATTCCGATCGCCATCAACCCCGACGCCCACAGCCTCGAAGGGTTGGAGGATCTGCGCTGGGGCGTGGCGATGGCCCGCAAGGGCGGCCTCGGTCCCGCAGACGTGCTCAACACGGCTCCGCCGGACGTGCTCCTGACCCGGCTGGGGAGATGATTCTCACCGCGAGGGACGCCGTGGTCGCACCACCGCGCGCCCCTCGAGCCTGCAGACGCCCCGCCCGAGAGGGCGCACCTGCACGACGCCCATCACGGGGCGTCCCTGCCACCACTGTCGCAGCAATTCAACAAACTTCATAAATATATGTTACATTGACGAGGCATCCCTTGCAAGCCGGGTCCCCGTGCAAGCCTCGGCGAGCGGAAGGCCGATCAGGGCTTGAAAATGTTTAAAATTTTGTTATATTTAAGTAGAGAACTGGTCAACGTTGCTCCGTTCTCCAGGTGTGCCCCGGTGCCCCCCACGCTCAATGAGGAGTCTTGGCATGGTCACGACGAAGAAGTCTGCCTCCCCCTGTATCTGCCCGACGTGCGCCGCCTTCACGATGGCGATGCCCAATGGCCAGGGCGACTACTGCCCCTCCTGCCTGACGACGGTGCGCCACGTGCGTGGCGTGAAACTCGTCCAGCCAAGCGGTCTCCGCCTGGACCCGTCACGCGGCTGAACCGGGACATAACGGGTAGAAAGCGCACTCCGTCAGCTTTTCAGGCGAAACCAAGCCGCCCTCCCAGGGTATGAATGAGCCAGGCAGCCCGTCGGAGCAACCCGTGGCCCCCGAGTTCCGCAAGCGCGAAGACATCTCGAAAGAGCTCGACCTCCTGCAGCAGTGGTCGGAGCTGGGGGCGCCCCGGATGGGCGAACTGGAGCCCAGCATCCGACGCCTGGTCAGGACGGTCGAGCCTCCCGCCGTCCCCACGACCGAGGCCCACGAGGGCCCCACGGTCACCCCTGCGGAGCTCCCTCCCGGGTCGGTGGAGACGTGGACCGGGCCGATCCTCGATCTATCCGCCCTCCCGCCGGGTGACGAAGATCAGCCGGGCCGCCTCCCCCACCTTGTGCCCCTGCTGGTGGGCCTGTTGCTCCTGGCCGGGAGTGTTGCGTTCATCCTGAGCCGGGACCCCTTCGGCTGGCAGGCCCTCGAGGGCGATGGCCCGGCTGAGCCCGAGGCTCCTGGGGGAGAGCTGCCACGCGCACCGGCCCCCACCGCCGCGCCCACCACGGGCCCCACCGCCACGCCCACCACGGCCCCCACCGCCGCGCCCACCACGGCCCCCACCGCCACGCCCACCACGGCCCCCACCGCCACGCCCACCACGGCCCCCACCGCCGCGCCCACCACGGCCCCCACCGCCGCGCCCACCACGGCCCCCACCGCCGCGCCCACCACGGCCCCC
>JAYKHL010000019.1:0-25055 GCA_035284865.1 Candidatus Sericytochromatia bacterium
GGCTCCTGGCGATCCACCTGATGCCCCTGCCTCCGACCGACTCGCCGCTCTGGCGGGCGGGGGAGCGCCTCGCGACCGCCCTGGCCGAGGCCCCCGGGGCGCTGCTGTGGGTCCTCGGTGGGACGACCTTCCTCGATGGGCTGCCGCTGGCCCCTGACGCCGCGCGAGGGGGCTGACCCGATCACCCCGGGTGGAGGTCGCCACGTGCATCGGGTGAACGCCACATCACCATCCAGGCTTGGGAGTCTTCGCGCCCCGGCCCGAGGGGCGCCCGCTGGCCGGCGGCGAGCATCCCCACAGCCGGCCGGTGGCCTCGGTCAGCAGCTATTGCGGAATCAGGGGTTGGCAGCCTGGCGTTAATCCGCGGCCCTCTGACCCACTGCCTGGAGGGCTTTCCATGCGTCGTGCACGTCCCCGCTGGCTCCCCGCGACCTCTGTCTCGTTGATGCTGGCCCTCGCAGGCTGCGTCGTTCCCCCGGGCGCATCCACCGGCACCGCGAAATCCCCCCTGGCTGCGGCGGCCAGGACGCCCAGCGCCAGCCTCAAGCAGAAACCCAGGGCCGGCGATGCCGCCGCGCTCGAACGGCTCAAGGCCAGCGGCCGCGTCCAGATCACCTTCAAGGGGCTCGGGTCCGGCAAGGCCGCCGAGGCCGCCCGGGCCGCCAGGCCCGGGGGCGGCAGCCTGGTGTCAGGCAACGGTGGCAACGTGCGCGCGCAGCCGCAGCTGCTCCAGACCACGGCCGACCTTGCCCGCGTGGAGATCACCTTGACCAGCGCCACCGGGGCCTCCCAGACGCAAGCCCTCACGCGCGAGCAGCTCCAAACACCGTGGGTCACGATGTTCTTCGACGCCGTGCCGGCCGGCGAGGCTGCCCTCGAGGCCAGGGCCTACACCCTCGATGGCGCGACCATCGGCAACGGTGTCGAGCGCTTCACCGTGGTGCGCGGCCAGGTCACGGAGGTGGCCCTCAACGTCAAGCTCGCCGCGCTCGGCGGCGTCGGGGCCACCATCACCTTTGAGGACGCCGACATCGAGGAAGCCAACATCACGGGCCACTGGGTGGTCGGCGCGGGGCCGAACGCGCCGCGCTACCCGATGTCGGGCTGCGGTGAGGGCTACGTGTGGTTCGTCAACCAGTATGGCAACAGCCTGCAGGCCAGCGTGCAGGGCTACAACGACGAAGCCAGCCCCGACGTCAGGCACCGGGGGCTGTACTGGTCCGAGGAGGCCTACGGCACGATCCAGCGCGATCGGGTGCGGTTGACGGGCCGCGTCGTGTACACCGACGAGCAGGGAAACATGGCGGCCCCCGTCGAGGAGGTCGTGTACCAGCTGACCTTCGATCCTGATGCCTGGCAGCTGACGGGGACGCGCAACGGCCAGCCCGGCTGGGCCGTGCCCTACACCTTCGATGCCGACTGCGGGATGCCGCCGCCGCCCTTCCCGCTGCCGATGCCCGTGCCGACAGCCCCGCCGGCCTCGGAGCCGGCGCCCTACCCCTACGAAGCACCGGCCTCAGCGCGCTCGACGGTGATGGTGCAAGGGCGGGTGTGGCGCAGGGACGGCTCGCTCGCACGCGAGGGCCACGTGTGGTTCCACGCCCTGGACCCCGCGAGCCCCTGGGGCGCCGACGCACCGGTGCAGCCGGACGGCAGCTACGAAATCCAGGGCGTGCCGACCGGCACCCCGATCAACATCTACGCGAGCGGTCCGGGCGGCAGCTCGGACGGCTACATGCAGTTCTTCGGCTACAGCGACGAGCCCCAGACCTACGACGTGGAGCTGTGGGACGACTGCCTGGCCGAGGTGCCGGATGGAGGATACGCAGCGTGCGCGGGCAGCCTCCCCCCGCCCGCCGACGGCCCCTACCCGGAGGCGGCGGAACCTGCACCCACCATCGCCCCTGACCAGGAGACTCCCGCGCCCGCCTGGACGCCCACCGTCGCCCCTGACCAGGAGACGCCCACGCCTGCCTGGACGCCCACCGCCGCCCCCAACGCCACCCCGGCACCGGGTGCCTCGTCGAGCCCCCCGCCAACGCCGCCCCCGTCGAACAGCCAGGGCAGCTACCGCCTGCGGCGCTGAACGCTGGCCCCCGGGGCTGCCCGGAGCCCCTGACCGACCCTCGTAGCGGGTCAGAGCAGGCCCTCCCGGGTGCCGAGGAGGGCCTCCCGGACGAGCGGCAGCGGCACGGGCCCTTGCGCCAGGAAGGCGTCGTGGAACTCACGCAAGCAGAACCCCGAGCCACGTTGCTCGGCGTAGTCGGCCCGGAGCTTCAGGAGCATCAGCTTGCCGAGCGTGTAATAGCCGTAGGTCGGGTCCACCGTGCCGCGCCAGGCCTCGACCCGGGCACCCGGCCAGGACAAGAAGGCCTCCCGCTCGAAGAAGGCCTGCGCCTCCGGCACGGTCATGCCCTGGGTGTGTAGCTTGATGCCAGCAACCAGGCGCGCGTTGCGCAGCAGGGCGTCTGTGAGCATGGCGATGCGGGGACGCGGGGCGTTGCCCTGGAAGCCCGCCTCGAGCATCATCTGCTCGCAGTAGTGGGCCCAGCCCTCGGCGTTGGAGGGTGCCCACATGATCTGGCGCGTCACCGACGGGAAACGGGGCAGCAGCAGGAACTGGACGTAGTGGCCTGGATACGCCTCGTGCACGGAGAGGTTGCTGATGCCCGCCTCCGTCCACTGCGCCATGTAGGCCTCTTGCTCCTCGGGCGGCCAGTGCGGGCTCGGCAGGGTCATGTAGTAGTAAGCCTCCGTCGAGACCGTCTCGAAGGGGCCCGGGGTGTCCATCGCGGCCGTCACGGTGGCACGCATGAACGGGGGCGTCTCGACAACCCGCACGGGCTGGGCCTCGGGCAGCGTGAGCAGGCCGCGCTCCGCAATGAAGGCGCGGATCTCATCGAGCATGTCCCGCGTGGTGGCCAGCAACGCCTCCGGCGGGACGTGCTCGCGTCCGAGGCTTGCGAGCACCTCCCGCACCGGCTGCCCGGGGGCGAGCGCGCCGGCGAGGGACCGCAGCTCGGCCTGGTTGCGCGCGAGGTCGGCCTCCCCGAGGGCGAGCAGGCGCTCCAGCGGCAGCTCCACAAGCTCGTCATGGTAGAGCTTCCGCACGAAGGCATCCTCCCCGAGGGCAAACGCCCCGGTTGACCGGGGCAGGAGCGCGTCAGCCAGGAAGCGCTCGTAGCGCGTGAAGGCCTCCACCACCTCGGCGCAGGCCTCCCGCAGGGCGCGCATCGCAGCCCCGGAGACCCGCCCTGCGAAGGCCTCGAGCACGGTGGCCTCGAAGAAGCCCCGGTTGCCCGCGAGCTGCTCCAGCGCGAGCTCGGTGTACACCTGCGGCGGGGTCGTCAGGTTGGCCTCCGCCTCCCGCAGCACGGCGGGCATCCGCGCCATGCGCGACAGCAGGGCCGCCAGCCGCTGCTCCGCCGGCGCGAAGTCGCGGTTGACCAGGGTGAAGGCGCTCTCCGTCAGGCCGCTTGCGTACACGTCGGGGTTGCGCTCCAGCGGCGCGTCCACGGTGGCGGCGTCGATCGCCCCGCTGATCGTCGCGAGCAGCCAGGCCCGGTCGTGCGCCTCGACCGGGGTGAGGGCGCCCTCGTCCAGCACCTCGAACGCCAGCCGTAGCTCCCTCAGGCCCGCCACCTCCGCCGCCTGGGCGTCGAGGGTGTAGGCCTCGAGTGCCCCATCGTGTTCATGGCGCCCCAGCGCCGTCCCCCAGGTGGGGTGGTGGCGCAGGCGCTCGGCGTGGAACCGGTCCACGAGGGCCTGGAACTCGGCTCGGATGGTCGGAATGGCGGTCATGGGCTCGCTCGTTTGCTGGGGCCCCCATTGTACCGGACGCCACCCCCCGCGCCCCTTGTGTGAAGCGATCGTTAAAGCGTGTAAGGCCTTTGTAAAGTCCCGCACGCCCCCCCGGCCCGCTGCCGACAGGCAAGCCATGGAGCCCCGCGGCCAGGAGCCTTGCACCATGAAGGAAGCCCGTCCCACCCCCCGACGCAAGCCCATGCTGGCCCGCATCCTCGAGCTCGAGGGTGCCCTCGAGGGTGTCCGCCTCGAGCGGGCCGTGGCCGCCTGGAACCAGCACCGCCTCGACGGCCGCCCCCGGGCCTTCGGCCAGGTGCTGCTCGACCTCAGGCTGCTCGACGTCGCCACGCTGCGCCGGCACGTCGCGCTGCAGCTGAAGCTCGCGGCCGTGCCGGGTGGGCGCAAGCCCCTCGGCGTCATCGCCCTGGAGACGGGCGCGGTGCGCCCCACGGTGGTGGCAGCCCTGCTCGAGAAGCAACGGGGCTCGGGCCAGCGCCTCGGGGAGCTGATGGTGGCCGACGGCGTGTTGCGCCGGCCCCAGGTCGATGCGCTGCTCCACCTCCAGCGCCGGACGGGGCCCCTGGCGGCGGCCTGACCGGGGCCGGGTCGGCTCAGCTCGCGGGCCGCAGCAGGGGCCCGAACTCGGCCATCTGGTCTGCGACCACCTCCGGCCGCAGCCTCGCGAACGCGACCAGGGCCGCCGCAAGGTCTGCCCGGTGGGCCTCCCCGGCGGGGGCGGCGTCGTCTGCCAGCAGGGCGGCCAGCGCCGGCTGCAGCGCGATGGCCCGCTCGAAGTCCGCCCGGGCCTCCTCCTGCCGGCCCAGGGCCAGCCTGGCACAGGCCCGCTTCCACAGCAGCCGCTCGTTGGCAGGCGTCACCCGCAGCCCGAGCCCGTAGTCCCGCTCGGCCCCGGCCCAGTCCCCGAGCGCCTCGTGGGCCAGCCCCCGGTTCAGGTAGAGCGTGCGATCCCCCGGGATGAGCTGCTCGAGGATGTCGAAGTCCTGGATGGCCTCCGCCACCCGCCCCAGCCCGCGCCGGGCGATCGCCCGGTGGCGTCGCGCCTCGATGTGGTTCGGCTCGTGACGCAGGGCCTCGTCGAAGTGGGGCAAGGCGCCAGCCGGATCGCCCAGCCAGCAGGCCAGCGTGAGGCCGAGCTCAGCATGGACCTCCGGATCGCCGGGGTCGACCCGGCGCGCGGCCAGCAGCACGGCGCAGGCGTCCTCGGGGCGACCGAGCCGGCGCAGGGCGTCGGCCCGACGCACGAAGGCCCGGATGTCACCCGGCACCTGCTCCAGCCGTTCGGCCGCCACGCGGGCCGAGGCCTCCTGCAACAAGCCCTCCCGCGCCAGGGCCACGCCGAGGCGGGCCTGCGGGCAGTTGATGCGGTGGCGCAGGGCGCCGAAGTAGTCGGCCATCGCCCCGAGCCACTCGCCGGCATGGCGACGGGCCTCGCCGCGGGCCAGGAAGCCGGCCCAGTCCTCCGGAGCCTCCTCGCCCGCCTCGTCGGGCTCGCGCTCGCGCCGGGCCGCGACCTCTGCCGCGATCTGAAACTGGAACCCGGCCTCCGGGTGCTCAGGCTGCAGCACGAGGGCGACGAGGAAGTCGGCCATCGCGCCATCGAAGTCCTCCTGGTCGAGGCGGGCCCTCCCCCGCAGGAACCAGGTGGCGACGTGGTCAGGGCGGCGCCGCAGCACCTCGGTGTAGTCTTCCACCGCGCCCTGCATGTCCCCGAGCAGGTAGCGCGCCCAGCCCCGGTGGTGGAAGGGGGCCAGCCGCCGCGCGCACGACGCGGCGGCCACCGAGAAATCCGCCACCGCCTCCTCGAGGGCGAGCTGCTCGGTGCGGATCAGGCCGCGCCGCAGGCGCGCCTCGTAGGCGACCTCCTCGGCCCCCGCCGCGATCGCCACGCCATAGTCCTCACCTGCCCCCACCAGGTCGCCCAGGGCGCCGCGAGCCTTGCCGCGGTGCAGGTGGACGACGGGATCGCCCCCAGCGACGGCGAGCAGCTCGGTGAAGAGCTCGAGCGCGTCCTCGTGGCGCTCGCGGTCGAGAAGGGTGACGCCCTGGCGGAAGAGGGGGTGTTCGTGCAGCGACATGCAACCTGGCCGTAGAGGGGGGGCACTCTCGAGCGTAGCCTGGCAGCGGCTTTCCGGCGGTGATGATCGCGACAACCCAGGCGTGAGGCCGCTCACGGGCGTTCCCGTCCCGCCAGGCGGCGTCAGGATCACCGTCCGGGCCTGGAACGATAACAGGCGCGATCACCGGCCTCGAGCCCGGGGGCGCCGGACCCGAAACGCCACCCAGCATGCGCCTGATCAGGATCTCACGAGCCGATCAGGCCGGTGCCTCCCCGGCTGGCCCGGCCGGGAGGTAGTCGGCGTGGCTCTCGGGGTGCTCGTCGTCGTGGCAGGCCGGCTCCAGGTGGGTCGTGACGGTGACGTTCTCCCCCGGGAACAGGGCGCCGATGCGCCTCTCCACGACGCCAGCCGCGCGGTGGGCGTCGTGCAAGGTGGCGTCGTCCTCGAAGAGCAGGTGGGCCTCGATCAACACCTCGTGGCCGATCCGTCGGTGGCGCACCTGGTGGTAGGCGACCACCAGGCCCTCGGCCTGCGCCTGGCGGAGCGTGTCCTCGAGGCGTGCTGCCTCCGCCGGGGAGGTGCGCTCCATCAGGCCCTCGAAGCTGGTGCGCAGCAGCTGGCCCGAGGTCCACACGATGTTGAGGCCCACCGCGATGGCCAGCACGGGGTCGAGCCAGTCGAGGCCCGTCGCCCACACCAGCGCCACCCCGGCCACCACCCCGAAGCTGGTCCAGCTGTCCGTCAGCACGTGCTGGCCGTTCGCCACGAGCACGAGCGTCTGCGTCTGGCGCCCCACGCGCACGAGGAAGGTGCCGAGCGCCAGGTTGACAAGCGCCAACCCGCCCGTGATCGCGATGCCGACGCCCAGCGCCTGCAGCTGGGGGCCCAGGAGCAGCGCTCGCCCCCCCGTGTACAGGATGGCCACCGCCGCAACCAGGATCAGGGCCCCCTCGAAGCCCGCCGAGAAGTAGGCGAACTTCCCGTGGCCGTAGGGGTGGTCCTCATCGGCTGGCTGCGCCGTCCACCACAGCCCGAACGCGGCGACGGCCGTCGCTGCGAGGTGGATGACGGACTCCAGCGCATCCGAGAGGATGGCGGAGGAGCCCGTGAGCCACCAGGCCCCCAGCTTGCCGATCAGCATCAGGCCTGCGGCGCCGATGCTGGCCCCCATGGCGAGGCGACGCGGATCCACCCTGCACCCTCCAAGCTGCACGCCGTGCCATCTTGCCTGGCCCCGGGCGGGGCGTCAAACCTTGCCGGTCGGGGCCGACGTGAGGCGCCTGAGCGGGCCGGGTAAGGGCCTCCTGGGGCCTCCTGATGTCCGAGAACCTGATCGAACACGCCCGCGTGCCCGAGCTGGAGGTGCTCGCCCTCCAGCAACAGCTGAACGCGCGGGTCCGGGCGGGGCTGCTGTCCGGACCCCTGCTGGCCGAGACCGGCAAGCTCGACGAGGCCACCACCACCAAGCAACGCGAGCAGGAGGCCATGGACCTGATCGCGCTGGCGGCGATCGCGCCGCAACGCCCGGCCGATCCCGCCCTGCACGCCTCGGCGCAGGCCGACGACGAGGCGATCCTCGACCGCGCCAGGGCCGAGCTGGGCCACATCCCGGACCCCCCCTCCCCGGACCAGGACCCCAAGGCCCCCTCCCTGGCTCGCGTCCAGGCGCTCGCCAGGCTGTTCCACAGGAAGTGGGAGCCAGGCGGCCAGGCCGTCGAGCGGCTCGAGGCCCTGCTCGCCGAGGCCGTGGCTCCTGGCAGCCTCTTGCTGGCCGATGGCGCCTTCGCCTGGCCGGCGCTGGAGGCCGCACTGGCCCGCCTGAAGCAAGCTGAGGAGGTCTTGCCGCAGGTCCCGGCCGACGAGCCCGAGCGCCCCGCCCTGGTGGCGCGGCTCATCGAGGCCAGGGCGCGCCTCGTCGCGGGCCTCCACCCCGGGGCAGCCTCGCGGCCACGCAAGCCTGCGCCGACCCTGGAGGCGCCCACCGTGGCCCTGCCCGCCGCCCGGCCTCGCTCCGCCCCCCTGCCAGCCATCGCCGCCGCGGCACCTGCCGGCGCCCCCGAGCCCGCGCCCCGACCTGCAGGCTTCACGCCGGACCCGGAGCGGGACCGGCGAGGCCGTGAGCTCGACATCCTCGGGCCCGAGCGGCGGGGGGCGCTGCTGCGGGAGGCGACCGCACGGAGCCCCGCCGACCCGGAGGTGGGGCCGCTCGCAGCCTCTCTCGTCCGCACCCACCCCGAGGCCGCCACGCCAGGCCTGATCGCCCAGCTCGACGCCTACGCCTGCCACGAGCTCAGCCGGGACGAGGCGCGGCTGCAACGGGTGCCGGGTGCCGCCCGCGTCGGCCTGCTGAAGGTGCTCGGCGAGCGGGGGGGGGATGCGGCGGAGGCGCTGCTCGCCGCCACGGCGGCATCCCTGCTGCGTCAGCACCCGCACGCGGCGAGCGAGGTGCTCCAGAGCCTACCCGACCCGCGCCGCGGGGCCCTCTCGGCTACCCTCGTGGCCCGCCTCGGTGACGACGACGTGCTCCAGCTGCCCCGCGACCTGCTGCACCAGCTAGCCAGGCAGCTTCAGGCCGCTGCCTCCGCCGAGGAGCGGCGGCAACTGGCCCGCCTCGTGCGGCTGCTGGGCCGTCGCTGAGGGGGCCAGATCGCAGCGACATAACACGGTGAAAGCCGCTCAAGATGCGGGTAAGGAGAGGTTGTCGTCGTCCAGGCAGCCAGGGAGGGTTCGCCATGGTGTCCCGGGTCGTTCTCAGCCTCGCCCTTGCCCTTGCGTCGGCCACCATCGCGCCGCCGGCGCAGGCCCACGTCAACCAGGCCGCGGACATGAACCGCGAACTCCTGGTCGCAGCCGCCTATGGGCACTTGTGGCGCGTGCGGTCGCTGGTCGAGGGGGGCGCCAACGTCAACTGGCGGGACGAGGAGGGTTACACGCCCCTCACGTGGGCGGCGCAGCACGGCCACACGGCCGTCGTCGACTACCTGCTCGGCCGCTTTGCCGGCCTGAACCCCTCGGACAAGACCGGCTACACCCCGCTGATGTGGGCCGCCCAGGAGGGCCACACGGGGGTGGTCGAGCTGTTGCTGCGCAGGGGCGCCAACCCCTACGTGCAGGATGCCCGCGGGGCCAACGCGCTGACGCTGGCGCGGTGGTCGGGCAACGAGCGGGTCTACGCCATTCTCCGGGAGGCTATGGGCCAGGCGAACCCCCTGGCCTCCCCACCGGTGGCTGCCATCGCGCGACCGATGGTGCAGGGCCCGCCACCGGGCTATGGCGCCCCGCTGCCTCCCGGGGGGCAGCCGCCCCTCGCACAGCCGCCGCGCATCCAGTACGAGCCACCCGTGGTGGCCCCTCCCGTCTACGAGACCTTCCAGGCCTTGCCCCTGAACAAGGACCACGGCGCGCTGGTGGCCAAGAAGTCCTGGGCCGTGAGCCGGCTGGCTGACGAGTCCTATCGCTTCCGGGCAGACTACGCCAGCTACGTGCAGGCCACGGCCACCCACCTCGGCTGGAACGCCATGGGCACGCTGAACGACCCGGACATGGAGATCGGGAAGTACCTCAACGCGATGTACGCCAACGTCATGAAGGGCCGCGACCTGACGCGCGCCCGGCGAGACCTCGGCCGGGCCAAGAACGTCCAGGACGCCCGGGGCGAGAGCCTGTTCTCTCGCTACATCATCGAGGCGGACAAGATCCTGCGCGACGCTGGCTGGTAGCCACCGCGGTCCCTACGGCCGCGGGTGACCCTCGAGGCCCGGCAGCGGCGGCGCCATGAACGGTGACACGGGAGTCACGCGCAGGAGCTGTCCGGTGGTGTAGGCCACGGCGTTGCCGCGTGGCGGAGCCACGTCCTCCCGCGTGAGGCCGTGCGCCACGAGCAGGCGACCGAATTCGGTCGCCGCCGCCTCCAGGCCGGCCGGCCCCTGCCGCGCGATCGGCTCGGCCTCGATCTCGAAGCTGTCGCGCCAGCGTCCGGCCTCGTCCCGGGCCTCATCCAGGTGCAAGAAGAGCTTCAGCCCGCCGCCCACCTGTTCCGGCGGCAGCACGGCCTTCCAGCCGTGGCGGCGCTTCATGGCCGCGGGCATCAGCATGGGCCGGGCGGGCGGGAGCTGGTCGGGGGCCAGCAGGGACGCCTCGCTGAGCAAGGGGGCAGGCCACCAGCCAAAGGCCGGGGCCCCCGGCCAGGCAGCTGCCCGCCAGGCCAGGTCGACGGCGCCGCCTTGCTGGCGCAGCCGCTCTCCCCCCTCGTCGAGGTGCAGGAAGAAGCGTTCGGTCGGCGCCAGGATGGCCTGCGCCGTGGCGGGCTTCAGGCGCCCCTGGTGGCTTTGCTGCACCGTGAGCCCGATCGGCAGGCCAGCCGCCTCCAGCGTCCGGCGCTCCAGCACGCGGGACACCTGCCACGCCACCTGCCCGTCCCGGACCTTCAGCCGCAGGCGAGGCGCCACCGGCTCCGCGACGCGGCGGAAGGCCCGGCCGTCCCAGAGGTCGTAGTCGTGATCGACGCGCGCCGCCTGGGCCTTGAACGGCAGGGCAGCCCGCAGGCGCAGGAAGGCGCCCTCCGTGATCGGGAGGCGCACCTCGGGTTCCGTGGTGGCGGCCGTCGGCTCGGCCCCGCCCCGGACCGCCAGCGGGCTCGCCGGCCTCGCACCGGGCCCGAGCGACGCAGGGGGAAAGGCGCCGCAGCCCGCCAGGGCGGCGGCCAGGGGCCCGGCGAGCAGACGCAGGCAAGGTGAACGTGGGGTCATAAAAGCGTTATGGGATGTTGTGGCCCCACCCTTGCCTGCCTCAGGCGTCGACGGGCAGGGTGAACCACACCACGGCCGGGCAGGCCTGCTGCTGCAGGCCGAACCGCCCGCCCAGCACCTCGATGAGCCGCTTGCTCGTGAAGAGGGCGAGCGCCCCGGCGGCCTCGAGGGTCGGCCTGTTGCCCCCCGGGCCCGCAGCCTCGATCGCCAGGCCCAGCCTGCCTGGCATCATGAAGCTGCGCACCCGCACCACGCTGCCTGGCGGCGCATGGGAGACGGCCCGCGTCAGCAGCCCGACGAGGATCTGCCCCAGGCACGCCTCGTCCGTCAGGAGCACGGGGGCGACGGCTGGCAGCTGCCGACGGATGGAGACGCCCCGCTCCGCCGCGAGCGCCTCCACCAGCCCCGTGGCGTCGTGAAGCGCCGTGGCGAGGCACACGGGTTCCGTCCGGCGGGTCACGTCCGCTCCCACCAGCCGCCCGGCGGCGATGACGACCTCGATGGCCGCCGCCAGCCGCTCGTAAGCCCCCGCCAGCTCTGCCACCAGGCCGGGCCCGACGACCTGGTCGGCCACCAGGGCATCCTCCAGCTGCTCTTGCACGCCGAGCGCGATCTGGAGTGGGGTGCGCAGCTCGTGGGCCAGCAAGGTCAGCAGCCCATCCACCGCCCCATCTCCCCCTGTCGAAGCTGGCACCGGAGGTGGCACCCGTGTGCGCAGGTGCGCGGCGCCTCGGGCAGGTGGCTGGGCGGAGTGGTCGGTAACCAAGGCGAGCCGTCCTTTCTGGCGGAGCAGGGCGCCCGGCGGTCCAGGGCGATGCCGAGGCTAAACCTTGTTTACCACATCAGCAAAATGACCTTGCTCGGCCGTGGCCGGCCCGCGTCATCTGCCCAGGGTGACGAGCAAGAAGCTGAAAAGGCCCGCCCTGCTTGAGGCTTCAGGGTTTGTTTTGCCGACGGCTCCGGCATCATTTCGTCATAACGCCGGTCGAGGAAGCGGCCTGTCTCCCCGGAAGAGCGGGTGCAGCTTTGCTTGAGGCGAAACAAGGGAGGGCACTTTTTTACAAAAGTTCACAAAATTTCCGTCCTGCCCTGGCCGAGGTCAGAGGCGGTGCCGCCCGCAGCCGCGGGCGATCCGGGAGGGGTCACAGCCAGGACGGATCGAGGGGCCCCGGCCCCCCGACATGCCCCGGCTCCACGCCGGCCCGGGCGGAACTTTACCCCTGCCTGCTGCGTACCACCGAGGGCGGATGGGGGGATGGGGGGGGTGCGACGCCGCGGCGCGCACCCCTCCCCCGATCCCTCCCGAGGTCCAATCCCGATGCATCACCCGACCCGCCCCGTCATCGGGGCCTTGCTTCTGGCCATGACGGGCTGCCAGGCTCCTCCGCCGGGGCTGCCGACAGCGCTGCCGTCGGCGGCTGCCAACCCCGCGCCCTACAGGCTCTCCAGCACCACCGAGCCCCTGGCCGTGATCGTCCGTCACCGGCCTGGCCGGCTGGGCGCCACCCACGCCCGCGCCCGGCTGTTGCGGACGCTGCGGCTGGACCGCACCGAGGTGCTGCGCGCCTCGAGCGTGGCCGACCGCGATGCCCTGCTCGCAGCCTTGCGGGCGGATCCGGACGTGGAGTGGGCCGAGCCGGACCACCGGCTGTTCATGACGGCCTCGCCCCCGAACGACCCGGCCTTCGGCCAGCAGTGGGCGCTGCCCAGGATCCAGGCCCCGGCAGCCTGGGACCTCGGCCAGGGCGCCGGCGTTCAGGTGGCCGTGCTGGATACGGGGGTGGACCTCAACCACCCGGACCTGGCAGGCCAGGTCGTGGCAGGGCCCGATCTCGTGGACCGGGACGCGCAGCCCCAGGACGAGCAAGGGCACGGCACCCACGTCGCTGGCACGATCGCGGCGCTGACCAACAACAACCAGGGCGTGGCAGGCGTGGCCCCCGCCGCCAGGGTGCTCGCCATCCGGGTGCTCGATGCCCAGGGCTCTGGCGCGCTCTCCGACGTGGCCGATGGCGTGCTCGAGGCAGTCCGTCGGGGAGCCAAGGTCATCAACATGAGCCTGGGCGGTGACGCTGACGGCCAGACGCTGCGCGCCGCCATCGCGGAGGCCGTGGCCGCCGGGGTGCTTGTGGTGGTGGCAGCGGGCAACGAGAACACCAGCCGGGCAACGTACCCCGCTGCCTACCCGGACGTGCTCGCGGTGGGGGCCACGACGGCCTCGGACCAGCGCGCCAGCTTCTCGAACTACGGGACGTACGTGGGCATTGCGGCGCCCGGCGACCGGATCCTGAGCACGAAGCTCGGGGGTGGCACGACCACCCTCAGCGGCACGAGCATGGCCTCGCCACACGTGGCCGCCGCGGCGGCACTGGTCTGGGGCGCCAACCCGACCCTCACGGCGGCGGAGGTGCGGACGGCCCTGACGCGAACGGGAGCGCCCGTTGCAGGCTTCACCCGGACGCCGGAGGTCCGTCGGCTCGACGCGCTCGCGGCGCTGCAGGCGGCTCAGGCCCCCGGGGCACCGCCAGCGCCCGCGCCGGAGCCGTCCGAGGCGCCGTCCCCGGAGCCCCCCGGGGTGCCCTCGCCCGGGCCCTCGGTCGCACCCTCTCCGGTGCCCACGGCGACCCCGCAACCAACGCCCGTCCCGGCCCCCACGGCGCGTCCCCCGAGGGCTCCTCGGATCGGCCGGCTGATCGCCCTGCCACGGGCCACGCAGGCGTCCGTCAGGTGGCTCACCAGCGTGGCGGCAAGCAGCCAGGTGGTCTACGGGCGCACGCCCCAGCTCGAGGAGGCCACAGCACCCACGGCCGCGCTCGTCACCGCCCACCGCGTCGAGCTCACCAACCTGCGGCGGCGCAGCACGTACTACTACAAGGTGCGCTCCCGCGACGCCGAGGGCCGGGTCGTCGAGAGCAGGCTGCGGACCTTCCGGACCCGCCTCTACTGACCGCAGCGCAGCCCCAGCGCGGTGAGCTCTGCCGTCACCAGGGCCTCCCAGCCCCGGTTGGCAGCAGGGCTCGCCGGGCTCGGGTGGCTGATGCGCCCGAGCCGCACCGGCAGCCCGGCGAGGGCCACCCGGGCCCGCTCCTCGGCGAAGCGGCCGACGCCCACGACCCAGCGGGGGGAGAGGGCGGCGATAGCCGCCCGCAGGTGGGCGTCACAGGCCGCAAACAGCGGGGCGCGCTCGGTGGCGGGCAGCTGGTCGGGCGTGCGGTTGCGGCCTGAGGCCTCCAGGAAGGCCAGCGGGCAGTAGTTGAGCACCATGTGGGCCTCGAAGAAGGCCTCGGGGGTGCCGAAGGCAGCTGCGACCGCGCCCCACAAGCGGCGCCCGGAGACCTCGCTGCGGGCGCAGGCAAAGCCCTCGATCGGCCGCCGGGGGTGGACCGCCGGGGGCACCCCCACGGGCGCCTCCAGGCCGAGGAAGCCCCGCACAGCTGCCACCTCTCCAAAGGGCACGCCCGTCTGGGCCATGCCGAAGGGCCCGGGGTTCATCCCGAGAAACACCACGTCCTTGGGGCCGCTCCCGAACCTCCGCAGGTAGGCCTCGTGGGGCGCCCAGGCATACGCAAGCGGGTTGTAGACGTGCGTGACGGGCGGCGCGAACCGCAACGCCCCGACCGCTTCAGACAGCTGGCGGGCAGCCAGGACCAAGGCTTCGGCAGACATGCCGCGAGGGTAGCACGACGCCCCCACCCGCCGCGAGGGGTCAGCCGAGCAGGGCCTCCAGCTCCGCCTCCATCTCGGCGATTTGCGTGTCGATCACGCTGATCTGGCTCTGGGCCTCCATCACGATGCCTTCAAGGCTCTTGATGAAGCCCTCGAGGCGCTCGATCGAGGTCCGGAGGGCCACGGCCTGCGGGCCTGTTGCCCCCCGCAGGGCGTCGCGAAGCTCGACCAGGCCGAGGCGGGACCGTTTCAGCAGCACCACGTGGCGGTCAATCCGCACGATCAGCCGCTCCCGCTTCACCTTGAGCGCTCGCAGCTGGCGAGAAAGCACGGCGATCCGGTCGCGCTTCGCGGCGAGGCCGGGCGAGGCTGCAAGCAGCCCGGGCTCCTCAAGCGGCCCGGTGGCCTGCTGCGCCCGGCTGGCGCGCATCGCCTCCTCCGCCGTCAGGTCTTCCGCGGCGCTGATGGCAGAATTGAGCGCGTCCCACGTCGGGTTGCCGTCGACCACCACCACGGCGCGCCCCCCCCGCACGGCGGGCGCCACCACGCGTGCCGTGCCCCCCGAGCGAGGGGCTGGCTTGAGTTGCGGGGGCAGGACCCCGGGCCCACCCGGGGCTCCGGGCAGCGGAGGCAGGGGGGAGGTGCCGACGCCGATGGGCGTGATGGGTTCCATGGCTTTCCTCTTGGACATGCGCCGGGTTGCTCGTCGCACGCCCGGGTCAACCCTCGCTGATGGAAGCATACCCGCTCCAACCTCAGCGAAACCTCGCAGGCCCCGCCCCTGATTCCACGATGGCCCCTCACCCTGCCTGCGGTCACCTTCTCCCAGCGGGCGAGGGCAGGGAAATTCGGCTTGCCCCGGTGGGTGCGATGGCGCTCCGCCCCCCTCCCTTCCGGGGGAGGAGGGAGCGGACAGCCTCCGCCCCCGGGCGCGAGACCGGACCTCGCGGCCCCCTCCCCCAGCGAGGGGGGCGCAGCGCGACCCGGGGCCGCGGGCGAAACATTTCGTGCAAGCTGCACGATGGGCCCCCCGGCCGGCGGTCCTATGGTGTCAAGTGTCCCCCTTGCACAAACAGGAGGCATCCCGATGACCACTGACACCACCACGTCCCCGGTGCCCACGTCGTCCCCGGGCGTCAGCCGCCCTGACCCGGCCATCGAGCGCGAGGCCTACATGCTCGCGCTCGACCTCGCCGAGCTCACGGCCGTGGTGCCTCGTCTGGCCGGGCGGGCCCCGGCCTGAGCGCCCCGCGCACGGGCAGGCCGAGGTCGCGGCACAGCCCGGCCGCGACCTCGGCCGCCTGGCCCCGCAGCTCCCTCACGGCGGTGGACTCCCACAGCGCCCCCTTGCGCATCGCCCCCACGGCCCACAGGCCGCGCCGGGGGACGCCATCCTCGTCGAGCACCTGCCCGCCCGGCGCGACATCGAGCCCGAGCCGCAGGGCATCCGGCCTGGCCAGGCCCGAGCCGATCAGGGCCTGGGCGAGGGGCTCGCGGACCCGCCTGTAGTTGTCATCCGGTCCCGTACAGACGACCACCCGGGCCACGGAGAGCACCGCATCCCCCGCCCCGGCAGCCCGGAGGTGCACCCGCGCGCCGTCCGCCGCCGCCTCCAAGGCCCTCACACGCCCCGCGCGGACCGAGATGCGGCCCGCCTGCACGGCCGCCTGCAGCCGGGTGGCCGTGGGCGGCGGCAGCAGCTGCCGGTGTGCCTCCCAGGGACCCCGGGCATGGCGCAGGAAGCGCCGCCGCTCGACCCAGGGCAGCGCGCCCCAGAGGGCTGGCACCACGGGTCTCAGGGCCTCCATCACCACCTGCCAGTCGTGGCCGGCCGCCGCGGCCGTGCGGACCTCCGCGCGGATGCGACGCATCAGGCGCGAGACCCGGCGCGGGGCCGCGGCCGGGTCCAGCCACGCGGGGTGGGACGTCCGACCCGCCCCCCGCGCCGCTGGCAGGCGCCCCCGCCGCGAGACCAGGTGCACGACGCCGGCGCCTCGGGCCAGCAATGAGAGCGCCAGGTCCACGGCCGTGAGGCCCGTACCGAGCAGCAACACCTCCGCGCCCGCGGGCAGCGGGGCGAGGGCTTCAGGCTGCCAGGGGGAGGCCACCAGCCAGGGCGGCTGCCCCCCGGGGGGCAGCGTCCAGGCGGGAGACGCAGGTGGCGCCAGCCCCCAGGCGAGCACCACGGCGTCGGCCGTCAGCTGCGCACCGGTGGCCAGGCGCAGCACGTGGCAGGGGCCCTCGGGCAGGCAGCTGATGGCCGACGCGACGTGCCGCACGACGCGCAGGCGAGGAGGGGCAGCGGCGATCGCCGCCTCGAGCGAGGCCGCCACGTAGTCGCCGTAGAGGCCCCGCGGCAGGAAGGCCTCGGCCTCGGCCGGCTGGCCCACCGCCTCCAGCCAGCGCAGGAGGTCGTCGGGCGCCTCGGGCAGCAGCCCCATCTCCGCAGCGGGCACGTTGAGGAGGTGCAGCGGGTCGCGCGTGCCATAGGCCACGCCGCGGCCGAGATCGGGGCGGCGGTCGATCAGGTGCAGCTCGCCCGCCGCGTCTGCGGCGAGCCGCCCGAGCAGCTGGATGGCGGTGGCAGCGCCGGAGAAGCCGACGCCCACGATGGCGATGACGGGGCCGTGGGTCATGGAGGGGATCATGCGCGAGGCCGTGCGCGGGATCAAGGCCCCCGCCCTGGCCTTGCCCGTCAGGGCCGAAACGTGGCATCGTGGGGGGCCTCCCCCGGAGCCCGACGCGATGGCCGCCTCCCCCCTCTCGCCCCTGCACGAGCTGTGGTGCTCGCGGGATCTGCTCGTGACCCTGACGCTGCGCGAGGTGCGCGCCCGCTACAAGGGGTCGTGGCTGGGCTTCCTCTGGGCGCTGCTCAACCCGCTGCTGATGATGGCGGTCTACACCGTGGTGTTCGCGCACGTCATGCGCGTGCAGGTGCCCCACTACACGGCCTTCCTGCTCGCCGGGTTGCTCCCCTGGGCCTGGTTCTCGGCGGGCGTCGCCGCCGCCGCCGCGAGCATCACGGGCAACGCCGCGCTGGTGCGCAAGGTGCGCTTCCCGCACGAGGTGCTGCCGCTGGTGGCGATCGCGACCCACGGCATCCAGCTGCTGCTCGCCCTGCCCGTGTTGCTCGGCCTGCTGGCCTGGCACGGCCTCTGGCCGGGCCTGGCCCTGGCCTGGCTGCCCGTGGTGATGGGGGTCCAGTTCCTGCTCGCCTGGGGGCTGGGGCTGCTGCTCGCCACCGCCAACGCCTACTTCCGCGACGTGGAGCAGCTGCTTGGTCCGCTGCTGATGGCCTGGTTCTACCTCACGCCGATCGTCTACCCCGCCGGGTTTCTGCCCCCGGGTTACCGGGCCTGGCTGGGCTGGAACCCTCTGACGGCCGTCTTCACCAGCTACCAGGGGCTGTTCCTGGAGGGCCGGGCCCCGGCGCTCGCGGCCCTGGCCACCAGCGCCGCCGTCGGGCTGGCCCTGACGGGCGGGGGGTGGGTGGTGCTGCGGGCACGTCGCCTGCGCTTCGCGGAGGTGGTCTGAGGTGGCCGCCATCGCGGTGGAGGGCGTCTGGAAGGCCTTCGCACGGCCGGCCGCGGCGCCACGCACCCTCAAGGAGTGGCTGCTGGCGGCCCCGCGCGGGCGCTCCCCGGCCCCGGAGCCCGGCTGGGTCCTGCAGGACGTCGACCTCGCCGTTCCGGCCGGGGCCGCGGTGGGCCTCGTGGGCGACAACGGCTCGGGGAAGAGCACCCTGCTGAAGCTGCTGGCAGGCATCCTGGGCCCGACCCGGGGGCGCCTCGCGGTGCAGGGGCGGGTCTCGGCGCTGCTGGAGCTGGGCGCAGGGTTTCACCCTGATTTCACGGGCCGGGAGAACGTGTTCCTGAACGGCGCCCTGCTGGGGCTCTCGCGGCGCGAGGTGGCGGCAAGGCTCGAGGCGATCGTGGCCTTCGCCGAGCTGGAGGACGCCATCGACGCCCCGGTCAAGACCTACTCTTCGGGCATGTACATGCGGCTCGCCTTCGCGGTCGCGACCCACGTGGACCCGGAGGTGCTGCTGGTCGACGAGGTGCTCGCGGTGGGCGACGCGCGCTTCCAGCGCAAGTGCCTGGCGCGCCTGCGCCGCTTCCGCGAGGCCGGCGTGACGGTGCTGCTGGTCAGCCACGATGCCTCCGCGGTGCGGGCGCTGTGCGACCGCGCCGTGTGGCTAGCGGGCGGGCGGGTGCAGGCCGACGGCGAGGCCGCGACGGTGCTGGAGCGCTACGCGGGGCAGGCCCCGCCAGGGCCCGCCTTGCTGGCGCCCGCGGCCGCGATCACCGGGCTGCGGGTCGAGGGCGGCACCCGCACCGAGGCGGGGGCGTGGCGCTCGGGGGAGGCCTTCCAGGTGGGTTTCGACCTCGCCCTGCACACGCCGGCGGAGGGCCTGGACCTCACGCTCAAGGTGTTCAAGAGCGATGGCGTGACGTGCTACACCCACCGCACGGCGCTGGGCCGGCTCGGGGGCCGCAGCGGACGCGTCACGGCCGTGCTGCCCAGCCTGCTGCTGCTCAGCGGGGAGTACACGCTGGAGGTCGGCGTGGGGGACGGCCCGCTCCCGCTCGCCGTCCACAAGCACCCCTTCCGGATCCACTGCGACGCGGACGGCGAGGGCATCGCGCCGCTGGCGTGCGAGTGGTCACTCGCGCCCGAGGGGGCCCCGTGGCCCGCATCCTCCTGACCCTGCCCGTTGCCTGGCACGAGCTGGCGCAGCGCTTCCACCACGTGGCCCGGCGCCTCGCGGCCCGCCACGAGCTCGTCGTGCTGGCCCCTCGCCCGCACGGCCGGCTCTGGCGCGCCGGGCGGCTGGGGGAGTGGCTCACGCCCTGGTCCGTCGAGCCGCTGGCGGCACGCGGGCGCGTCGTGTCGGTGCCGCCCCTGCCGCTGTACCGCCGGGCGCCCTGGGCGACGCGCTGGCAGTGGCGGCGGTTCCCGCGTCGCCTCGCCGCCGCGGCCGCGGCCCTGGCGCCGCCGGGCGGCTACGACGTGCTGTGGCTCGCCGACCCGCTGCACGCCCCCCTGATCGACCTCGTGGCCCACCGCCGCCTCGTCTACGAGGCCGTCGACGACCACGCCGGGTTCTGGCCCGGCCCGCTGCAGCCCGCCGTGCGAGCCGCCGAGGAGGCCGCCTGCCGCCGCGCGGACCAGGTGATCGCCACCGCCGAGGCCCTCGCCGAGCGCCTCGTCGCCTGGCACACGGGGGTGGCGGTGGTGGGCAACGGCGTGGAGGTGGCCCACTTCGCGGCGGTGGGCACCCTCCCCCCCGGGCCGCCGCCCCCTGGGCTGGCCGGGTGGCACGGCCCGAGCGTGGGGTTCTACGGGGCGCTGGGGCCCTGGGTGGACCTCGCCCGGGTGGCGGCCCTCGCCCGCGCCCACCCCCATGTGCGCTTCGTGCTGCTCGGCCCCGCGGAGGCCTCGCTCGCGGCCGTCGCCGGCCTCGCCAACGTCCTGTGGGTGCCCCCCGTGCCCTACGAGGCGCTGCCGGCCTGGCTGGCCCACGTGCCCGTCTGGCTCCTGCCCTTCCACGACACGCCCCTGACGCGGGCCGTCGATCCGCTGAAGGTGCACGAGTACCTGGCGGCGGGCCGCCGGGTGGTGGCCTCGCCCCTGCCCGCGCTCGCGGGGCTGGCGGACGTGGTGGCGCTGCCGTCGGACGCCGCCGGGTGGCTGGCGGCGCTGGACGCGGCGCTGGCGGCCGGGCCCCTCACAGCGGCCGAGCGTGCGCGCCTCGCCCCGCGCCTCGCCGAACGCGACTGGGATGCACTGGTCGCCCGGCTGGAGGCGTGCGCGCTCGGCTCGCTTGACCCCGCATGAGGCACCCCCTAGAATCCCAGCCGGTCCCTGGCCGCCGGGCGGCGGCGCGTGCGGGAGCCCGCCTGCCATGACCCCTGGCCTCCCCGACGACGACCTCCGACAGGCCCTGCAAGACGCCCTGGCCAGGGCGGAGCGGGCCGAGCAGCGGGCCGCCCACCTGGAGCGCGAGCTCGTCGCCATCTACGACAGCCTGTCGTGGCGGCTGCGCCTCGGCTACGGCCGGGCCCGGGACCACGTGCTGCCGCCCGGGACCTGCCTGAGGCGGGCGTACGACATGGGCCTCAAGGGGGCCAAGGTCTGGCTGGACGAGGGCCTGCCCGGCCTGCGCCAGCGCCTGGCCCGACGGCGCCAGCGCCTGCGCGGCGCCAACCCGGCCACGCGCAAGCGCCACGAGGCCCAGCGGGACCGACTGCTCGCGGCCCGACCGGGGGCCCGCGTCGTCGTGTTCCTGCCGACGGTGGACTGGCGCTGGATGGTGCAACGCCCCCACCACCTCGCCCGGGCGCTCGCTCGGGCCGGCTGCCTGGTCTTCTACGTCACGGCCCAGATGCGGCACGACCGGGTCGACGGCCTGGCCCAGGTGGAGGACGGCGTGGTGCTGTGCTCGGACGTGCGGCTGCTGCACGCGCTGCCCAGCCCCATCGTGGTGGCCGCGAACCTGGATCACCTCGAGGCGCTGGCGGGCTTCCGGGCCCCCCTCGTGGTGTACGACGTGCTCGACGTGCTCGACGTGACGGCCGGCGGGACGCCCTCGGCCACCCACCGGGAGGCCCACGCGGCCATGGTGGCCCACGCCGACGTGGTGGTGGCGACGGCGCGCCGGCTGCACGACGAGGTCCGCGCGACGCGGCCCGACGCGCTGCTGCTGCCCAACGCCTGCGAGCCGGCCCACTTCCTGCCGGACGCCCGGCGGCCCCGGCCCGCCGACATGCGCGCCCTCGGGGCGGCCGGGCGGCCGGTGGCCGGCTACTACGGTGCGCTCGCGAGCTGGTTCGACTACGGGCTGCTCGCCGAGGTGGCCCGGCTGCGTCCCGGCTGGGACTTCGTGCTGCTGGGGCCCGACTACGACGGCAGCGCCCGGCGGCTGCCCGAGGCGCCGAACGTCCACCACCTGGGCCTCAAGGCCTACGATGAGCTCCCTGGCTACCTGCAGGCCTTCGACGTGGCGATGATCCCGTTCGTGGTGAACGACATCACCCGGGCCACCTCACCCGTGAAGCTGTTCGAGTACCTCGCCGGCGATCGCCCCGTGGTGGCCACCCCGATCGACGAGGCCCACCAGTACGCGAGCGTCCGGGTGGCCGAGGGGGCCGTGGCCTTCGCGGCCGCCCTCGACGCGGCCCGGGCAGCCGCGGCCGCGGAGCGCGCGCTGCGGGCCCGGGAGCGGGACGCCAACACCTGGCAGGCCCGCGCCGAGGCCCTGCTCGCGGCCTGTGACGCGCGCGCGGCCTCGCCCCGGGACCTCGCCGTGGTGCTGGCCGGCGTCCCCCTCGACGACTCCGGCGGGGGGCAGCGCCCCGCCCAGCTGGCGCTGGCGCTGCTGGCGCGCGGGTGGCGGGTGCTGTACGTGCACCAGTATCCCAAGCAGGAGCACCGCGACCTCGCCCTGCGCGTCAGCCACCCGGGCCTGACGAGCTGCGCCACGGCCGAGCTGGACCTGGCCGCGCACCTCGACGGCCGGCCGCTGGGCCGGCTGCTCGCCCTGGTCGAGATGCCGCACCCGGCCTTCGAGCCCGTGCTGGCGGCCATCGGGGCGCGCGGGGGGCGGGTGATCTACGACCTCATCGACGACTGGGCCACGAGCCTGGGGGGCAGCTGGTACGAGGCCGCCGTGGAGGACCGCCTCGCGCGCGCGGCCGACGTGCTGGCGGCCTCTGCCCGCACGCTGCAGGCCGGGCTCGCGGCCCGGACGGGCCGGGAGGTGGTCCTCGTGCCCAACGCCGTGAACCGGCGCCTGTTCGATCGGCACGCCTCGCACGCGCGGCCGGGGGACATGCCGGCGGCGCCCCGGGTGTACATGTACGTCGGGGCGCTGTGGGGCGAGTGGTTCGACTGGGGGCTGGTGCGGGCGCTCGCGGAGGCGGAGCCCGCGGCGGCCGTGGTGCTGATCGGCGACTACGCCGGGCAGTGTCCGTTCCCCCCGCTCGGGAACATGCACTTCCTCGGGCTCAAGGCCCAAGCGGCGCTGCCGGCCTACCTGGCCCACGCGAACGTGGGCCTGATTCCCTTCGCCGTGTCGCGGCTGACGCAGGCCGTGAGCCCGCTGAAGGTGTTCGAGTACCTATCGATGGGGGTGCCCGTGGCCGCCACGGGGCTGGTGGAGGTTGCGGGGATGCCACACGTGCACGTGGGCGACACCGAGGCGGCCTTCCTGGCTGCAGCGCGGGCAGCGGCAGGGGACCCCCCGGACCTCGCCACGCTCGATGCCTTCAGCCGCGTGAATGGCTGGGAGGCCCGGGTCGAGGCCCTGCTCGAGGCGGCCTTCGCGGCCCCGGAGGCGCGCCGGGCTCGGGGCGCTAGCGCCGCCCTCCCTGGTGGAACAGGGCAGCAGCCAGGCCGAACCAGGCCAGCAGGGCCGTGAAGGCCCGATCGAAGTGGAAGCCCTCGCCGCCGCCCCCCACCGGCAGCCCCCCGAGCAGGTGCAAGCCCACGTAGGCGAAGCCGAGCCCGAGCCCCCAGCGCCCGGCCCGCGGCAGGCGCTCGCCGAGCTGCAGGCCGAGGCCGCGCCCGGCCGCAGCCTCCCGCTGGGCCACGAGGACGAGGCCGAGCAGGGCCACGCTCGCCAGCCCGAAGGCCAGCGTCAGCCCTCCCAGCTGCGGTGCCCCGAGGGCGCCCGAGCGCCACGCCTCGAGGTGCAGCGCCCCCGCCAGGCCCGCTGCCGTCCACCCCGCGATCGCCATGCCTCGTGTCACCCGTTGGCCCTCCAGGCACGGGGTTATAACACGACGGGGAGGCCGCTGCCTCAGTCCTCGCCGCGCGTCGGGTTGCGTCCGGCCTCCGTGGCCTCGTGCGGGTCCTCCAGCGCCGTGGCCGGGGTGAGGGGCAGCGCCTCGTCGGCTGGCTCCTCCAGCCCCGCGTCCTGAGCCGCTGGTGAGACGGCTTCGGGCGGCAGGGGCGGGGCCTCCTCGAAGTCGCCCGCCCAGGCCTCCGGCTCGGCCAGCGGCCCCCCATCGTTCGGTCGCACCGACATCCCAACCTCCCGGCCGCAGCCCCAGGCTCCGAGGCTACCGCGGCCGGGCCCCAGGGCCTAGCAGCGAGCGTCCGTGGCCGGGCCCTCAGTCAGCGGGCATGCCTGCCGCACGCCAGGCCTTGGGCAGGTCCACCTCGGCCTGTGTGAGGCGGCTGCGGCCCCCGCAGGGCATTGTGCCCCACAAGCCGTCCAGGGCAAGGGCATCGAGCACCCCTCCAAGGAGCAGAGGGAAGCTCAAGGGCGCACGGGCGCCCCGACGGCGTGGACCGTGACATGGACGGCGTCCTCCACGGGGATCGTCAGCAGCGACGGCCGCTCGATGCCGTGGCCCATCAGCGAGACGTCGAACTCGGCGTCGACGGTGAGGCCCGTGGCTGAGGCCAGGGCCTTGAGCGGAAAGGTCACCGCCCGGGTGACGCCGTGCAGCTTGAGCGTGCCCATGGCGACGCCCGCCACCGTGACCGCGCCATCAGGGCCGGGGGTGCGGGCCTGCTCGTCGAAGCGCGTCACCTCGAGCAGCGCCTTCGGGAACCGGTCAGCGCCGAGCGCCAGCAGCGCGTTGCCGTCGCGGTTCTTGTTGCCGGAGTCGAGGGTCACCAGCGGCAGCTTGATCTTGAGCGGCGTGGCGAGCCGGTTGGCCTTCACCGAGACGCGTCCCTCAAGCTTGCCCGAGGTGCCGAGCACCTTGTGCATCGGGTGCACGAGGCGGTACGCGACGCGGGTGCCGGCCCCGAGCTGGTAGGTGGTATCCGGGAAGGCCGCACGGGCGGGGGACGCCAGCAGGGCGAGGCAGAGGGCCGCGAGGGCCACCGGGCGCAGGGGCATCGTCACTCTCCGAAGGCGATGGCCGCCGCGGAGGTGGCCATCAGGCCGAGCGTCGCGTAGCTCGCGAGCCCGTGGGGCGGGGTGAGCTGGCCGGGGTTGAGGACGTTGGCAAGGCCGAGGCCCACGGTGCCTGCCATGCCCGCCATGTGCAGCCAGGCGAGGGTGCGGTGGACCTCGATGCCGCTGAACGGGCGGGAGGCCCCCGGCAGCGGGGGCGGCGTGGTGAAGGCCAGGGTGCCCGTGGCCACATACAGCCCCGTGGTCAGGCCCGCCGCTGCCAGGTGGAGGCCGCGCAGGTCCACCGCCGCGGCAGGGTTGTGGGTGCTGGCGTAGCCGAGGGTGGCCGTGACGGCCATCATCCCGAGCGTGCCGAGGGCCAGGCCCTGGTGCAGCCCGAGCTGCTGGCGTCGGATGCCGAGGGCCGTGGCGTCGAAGGCGGGCGCCTCGTCGTCGTCGTCAGGCGCCAACGCGGCGGGCGCCGGCTGGGCTTCCTGGGCCGCCGCGGGGGGGGGGGCGAGCCCGAAGGCCAGCGTCACCGCCAGCGCCCCGCACAGCAGCGGGCGTTGATGCAACATCGTCATGTGGATCCTCCTGCGAGCGTATTATGCCCCCGTCGCCGTCGCCCCACAAGCAGCCCTTCCTGAGAGTTCACCGTGGCCCGTGTGGCCGGCAGCCCCCGCTCCCCGAGAGCGGCCCACGCTGGTACACTGAAGCCACCCGCCTCGCCGCTCGCCTGCTGGAGCCCCCGATGCTGTTCAACCTGTCTGCCGCCCGCTTCGACAGCCTGCTCGCCGGCTTCCCCGCCGCCCGCGTGCTGGTCGTGGGCGACCTCTTCGCCGACGAGTACGTGCGCGGCGAGGTCACGCGCATCTCGCGCGAGGCGCCCGTGCTGATCCTCGCCCACCG